>PCWF01000245.1:708-11753 GCA_002796165.1 Nitrospinae bacterium CG11_big_fil_rev_8_21_14_0_20_56_8 | reverse complement strand
CGCGTCCAGGGAACTCAGGGCCTTCATCAAGAAAACGGGGATCCCGGTGACGACCACCGTCATGGGACTCGGCACCTACCCGAGCGACGGGCCGCTCTCTCTGCGCATGCTGGGCATGCACGGAGCGGTGTATGCGAATATCGCCATCAATCACGCCGACCTGGTTCTCGCCCTCGGGGTGCGGTTCGACGACCGGGTGACGGGCAAGCTTTCGGAATTTGCGAAAAACGCGAAGTTCATCCACGTGGACCTCGACCCCGCCGAGATCAATAAGAATATCGCGGTGGACATCCCCATCCAGGGCGACGTAAAACTGGCCCTGCACATGATGAACGAGCGGGTGGAGCCGAAAAAGGACATCGGTCCCTGGGTCCAGCAGGTCGAGGACTGGAAAAAGGAATTTCCCCTCAAGTTCACTCCGCACGAAAAGGATATCGTTCCCCAGCACCTGATCAGCGAATTGACGCACATGGCCGACCCGGACGCCATCGTCTCCGTGGGCGTGGGCCAGCACCAGATGTGGACGTCTCAGTTCTGGGAGTTCCGCGAACCGCGCCACTGGCTGTGCTCCTCGGGGCTGGGGGCCATGGGTTTCGGCCTGCCCGCCGCCATGGGGGCGCAGGTGGCGTTTCCCGACCGGCAGGTCATCAACATCGACGGCGACGGCAGTTTCCTCATGAACATCCAGGAATTGCAGACCTGCAAGGTGGAAAACATCCCGATCAAGAACGTGGTCCTGAACAACGCCTATCTCGGCATGGTCGCGCAATGGGAGGACCGGTTCTACAAATCCATCCGCGGCCATACGTTCCTGGGAGACGCCAATTTCGCGGAAATCGCGCATGCCTTCGGGATCAAGTCGGAGACGATCCGCCTGCCCGAGGAAATAATCCCGGCTCTGAAACGCATGCTCAAGCACAAGGGGCCCTACGTGCTCGACGTCAAGTATCCCTACAACGACAAAAGCCGGGGCCACGTGATGCCGATGATCCCCTCGGGGCACACTTACCTCGATACTCTTCTCGACGAGGAACACACGCTGAGAGAATACTGGCGGAAACAAGGGTTGCTGAACGACTGACCGGGGCGGAGGCCAACGCGCCGATCCCTCTTTGCCCATCCCTTTCCGTTCCGGGTCGAGAACCCGGCCGCCCACAGACCGCCGGCGACACCCGCGAACGCGCGCCCTATGACCCAGGACCCCAAACCGGCCTTCACGCCGATCCTTCTTCTCGCCCCCGCGCTCCTTGCCCTTCTCCTTTTCACCTGGTCGATGGGCCACGGCGATCTATTGAAACGGGAAGCGCGCGAAGGGATTCCCGTGGTTCTCATGAGCCAGGGGAAGGGGTGGCTCCTTCCGCAGATCAGCGAAAACAGGATCCGCACCAAACCGCCGCTTTATTACTGGTCGGCCCTCGCCGCGTCGCGGGTCCGCGGAAAGGTGGACGAGGTTTCGCTCCGTCTCCCTTCGGTGATCGCGGGGGTGGGAACGGTATTTCTCACCACGCTTCTGGGAGCCTGGCTGTTTTCCCCCACGGCAGGGGCCATGGCAGGGTTTACCCTGGCGACCGGTTGGCGGTTTTCGTATCTCGCCTCGCACGCGCGGGTGGACATGCTGTTCGCCCTGTTCACCACCGCCGCGTTTCTTACCCTATGGAAAATGATGGAGTCGGAGGACCCCTCCGTCCGCTCGCGGTGGTCCTGGATGGCTTCGCTGATGCTGGGTCTTGCGGTCCTGACCAAAGGTCCGCTGGGACTGCTCTTCCCGCTCCTGGCGCTGGCCCTGTTCCGGTGGATCTCCGGGAGGCGGGAATATCCCGTTCCCTGGGCCCGGTTGGTGCTCCTCCCACTGGCCATGACCCTGGTGTGGGTTCTGGGGGCTTATCTGGAAAAAGGTTCCGCGTTTCAAGCGATGATCTACGAGGAGATCGTCGGGCGGCTTTCGGGAACCGAAAAGATCCAGGTCCACAAGGAACCGTTTTATTTCTACCTGCCGCAGATTTTCCTGGATCTCGCGCCCTGGTCCCTGTTTCTTCCCGCGGCGCTCTGGCGGGGGATTCGGGAGCGGAGGCGCGACGCCCGGTGGCTGTATCCCGCACTTTCCTTCCTGTTGTTGATCGGTTTTCTCTCCCTGTTCAAAGGAAAACGGGGGGATTACCTCCTGCCCCTCTACCCGATGGCGGCGCTGATTCTTGCCGACTATTTCAACCGGTACCGTTTACCCCGCGCGATCAAATCGGCCTGGGAGGTGCGGGTTCCCGCGGGGCTCCTGATCTTCCTGTTCCTTTCCATGGTGGCGGTTTTCCTGACGCCGCTGTTTGTGCCGGACCTCGACGCGGAGAGGTATTTCCGGTTCCTTTCCCCGCAGGACCGGTGGATGGCCAACCTGCTGATCCAGAACCATCTCCCGTCCCGGTTCATTCTTGCGGGGGCAACGGCGGTTATGATAGCTTTGAGTATAAGCTTGTTCCGGTTTCAAAGACGACGGTGGCTGGAAGGGATCTGGATCACCGTGGCCTTCTGGTCCTTTCTGGCTCTCGCCTTGGCGCATGGTCCCGTTGCGGAAGTGGTCAATCGGTACGCTTCCATGAAACCTTTCGCCGAGGAAGTTGCCAAAACCGTCGGAAACCAAACGCTGGTCCATTTTGGCTCCCCCAGGGAAGACTTGCTCTACTACCTGAACCGGCCCGTTCCAGAACTCGACGGAGAGGCCGCATTTCAATTTTTCGAACATCACCCCGAGTCCTTTGTGCTGGCAATAAAAACCTGGAGCGATTCTCTTACAACGCGAGAACCGCAACGGTCCGTCCTTCTGGAAATGAACCGTTTCGACAAAAGCTACCGGTTAATCGGCCCCGCCATTCATCAATCTGAATAATTTCTATTGGACGCATATGGCCGAGATTCAAGGGGGAAATCCCAAGGTCGATTTGGGACTTAAAATTTTTATCGGGATCGATCTTGGGGTGATGCTCATGATTTTCCTCCACTCCCAGTTTGGACTGTCCATCCCCTGGGTGACCCCCCGGCATAAGCTCAACAATCCGCTGGCGGCTCTGCTCGTCGCGTTATTTCTGCGCGGGCTGGTGAATCCCGGATACCGCGAAACCTGGCTGGCGCGTATCCGCACCGTAGTCCTCAATTCCCCCCAACGTCTTTACCTGCTGGGGGGCCTTCTCGCCGCGGAAGGATTCCTGGAATTCATGTGGTTCCGGGCTCCGGAGGATTTTCGTTGGAACCTGAACGCCGAACAGGGTTACGGCACGCACTTTTCCACCCTGCAGTTGTTTCTGGTCGGGTTGGTGGTCCTGATCTGCTCACGCGAAGAGGGCCCGGACGCTCCCCTGAAACAGAAAGCGCCCTGGTATCTCCTCTGTTCCATGTATTTTTACATCGGGTTCGACGACTGCGTCGGGATCCACGAAAATTTCATCATTTGGTCGCAAAAATTCGCCCCCAACGCCAAAGCGTTTCACTTCGTCCACGAATGGCTCTGGTTTTACGGACCCTTCGCGCTCGCCGTCGCGGCTTACCTGGTTTACTTTTTCCTCAAACGGTTCATGGGAAACTGGAAACTGATCGGAACCCTGCTGTTCGCGCTGAGTCTGTGGGTGGGCGTGCTGGTGCTCGAAGGGGTGGCCAAAAACATCGTGGATCCGGTTTCCCTGGACGCCAGCCGGTTCTGGATCGGGGTGGAGGAGGGATTTGAAATGGTGGGCGCCACGCTATTCCTGTTCGGCTTCAGCCAACACCTCATCGCCAGCAAAAACAAAATAAACCGGTAAGAACCCGGATTCCCCATCGATCTGGCAGGAAACAGGCTTCCCGATAAACCGCCGGTGCCCTCTGCATGCGGTGGCACAGCGAACGCTTCCCCCCGCAAGGGGGTCGGGAGCGAAATCCCGTGTGAAGGGGACCGGGCTCCCCATGGCTCACGGCAGTTGCGGGAGGTCCCCTTAATTGTTTACCCCCGGTTGGCCCGCAAGACTGTATTCCAGGTAGGCCCGCTCGATGTTGGCATCGATCCAGTCCTGCTGAAGCCAGGCCTTGTACCGCTCCTGAATCTTCGGCCGCACCGCATCCTGGGTTTCCTTAAGCGTCTTGTTTTTACCGATCTGCTCCTTGACCTGGTCGCGCAAATGGACCAGGTAAGACCTCATCCCCATGATCAGGGGCTTGTCCCCCACATCTCCATGACCGGGGATGACCGTTTCAACATGCAAACCCGTCATGGCATCGAGGGTGTTGATCCAATCCTCGACGAAGGCGTCCCCCAGGTAGGGAATCTTGCCGTTGAATACGAGGTCGCCGGTGATCACCGCGCGAAGCTCGGACAGAACGATGTAGGTATCCCCATCGGTGTGCCCACGGCCCCGGTGGTTGAGTTGCAGGTGGATGCCTCCCAGGAAAATTTCCAGGTTTCCCTCGTAGATCAGGTTGGGCGGGGTCAACTGCACCTCGTCCATTCCCGAAAGCCCGAAGGTTTTGAATTTCTCCAGGTGCTCCTTCCCACGCAGGCCGACCAGGGTTTCGTAAACGTTCTTGTGCGCGATGATCGGACTGCCGCGGAACACCTGGTTGCCAAAGGTGTGGTCGCCATGAAAATGCGTGTTGATGGTATACACGATAGGCAGATCGGTGCGTTTGCGGATCTCGTCCATCAACGTGCGGGCCTCGGCCGGGTTGACCCGTGTGTCGATCACGATCACCCCCTCGCGGGTGATGATAAAGGTGCTGTTCGAGTCGATACCGGAGCCATGGACCAGGGTGAATATCCCCGGAAGCACTTCAACAACCTTCGGCTCCAACGGTTTTTCCTCAGCGGCCCGGGCGAAATTTGCACCGGCAACGAACATCCATGCAACCATCCAGCAGTAAATCGGGAAAACTTTTAATTTCAGGGACATGACGGGACAACCTACCTTGGCGGTTAATAAAATTGAAATGGGGATTTTACGGGAACGCCCATAAAAAGGATGCGTGATGGTAACATTTCCCCCCCGGTGGGGCAAGGCGGGGGTTTTCCCATTCTGCAGGGGAAAAATTTGTGGTATTTTACGGGTATGGAAGACCGGAACAAGAGCAAATTCGATTTTCTCAGCCATCTCTTGAGCGAAGGAGATGCGATGGTTTGTTTGGACGCCCGGCGGGACGATGTGGATGTCCCCCACATGCACAAGAAAAACCCGTCGCTCAATCTCGTGCTCAATCTCAACTTCCGCCGGCCGGTCCATGTCCTGATGGAAGGGATCCAGGCCACCCTGGCATTCGGCGGGCGGCCCCATTCCTGTTACATCCCGTTCGATGCGGTGTGGGCCCTCTATGAACCGGGGATGAAAAAGGGACAGGTGTGGGAGGAAGATTTCCCCAAAGACATCGACCTCAGCCAGCACCTCCAACCCACGGCACCCGCACCCAAAGCCAAAACCGGTGCGCCACAACGGCTGACCTCACGCCCCGGCTCTGAAATCAAAGGGGCAAAACCCAAACGCGACCGGAGCCATCTGCGGGTGATCAAATAACCCTCCCGGCACCCCGGTTGGGCATCCCTTGGCCCACCGGCAACGACGAAGTACAAAATCCCGTCCGGCAAAAAGCGTTGAAAATAAAAATTTTCTTTTACAAACCCGATAAGAATGCATTAGAATTCCGCAAGAAGATGGCTGAAGGAGACGAGAACCTCCCCGGCCCCCAAATATCGGAATTTATCCTTTTATGGTGGGCGTAGCTCAGTTGGTAGAGCCCTGGATTGTGGCTCCAGTTGTCGCGGGTTCAAGTCCCGTCGCTCACCCCAAAAATTTCACTTGCGCCCGTAGCTCAGCTGGATAGAGTGCCGGACTTCGAATCCGTAGGTCGCAGGTTCGAATCCTGCCGGGCGTGCCATTTCTTAACCCCGCAGTCGGTCCAACACCCCGTCGACCTCCACCTTCCCGAACGATGCAACCCCGGGCAGGGGAGGCCGATGGAACGCACACTCAAACCTGTCGTAACAAAGTTACCGATTCCTTTTCAACACACCGAGGAAAAAGGAGCCCGCATGCAAGCCCGAAAACCCCTCATCGCCGCCGCCACCCTTCTCTTTCCCATACTGGCGTTCAGTCTGAGCCAGTCGACCGCCGAAGAACTTGCGTCCGCGCATGTTTCGGGAGCGGAAACGAACGTCTCGTCGGCCGGGACGGAAGACGCGGACTTTCCGGCAATCGGAACCTTCGATCAAAGAGAGGTGGGCGGGAAGACCTTGGGATCGAACGGATTCACTTCACCCAAACCGGTGCTTGGAGCCATCCCCGGTATAGGCGACCGTTCGGACCGCAACGCAGATGCTCTTCACGGTTCCCTGAACCGGCAATCCCTTCCGCAACGCAAACCCTTACAATCCCCCCTGCGTATCGAGAACGGTCCCGGACTCATGATGACCTCGCTGACCGCTGAGGAATTGAAGAAGCTGGGGTATCCCGCGCGGCCGCTGGCGTTCAATCCTTCCCTGCACCTGGGCGCGCCGGAAGCCACCAATCCGCGGCGGCACGGCACCATGATGGCCTCGCTCTCCCAGGAAGCCCTCGCCAAAGCCCATATTTCCGGTGCCGGACAAAAGACCCTGCTCAGCTCCCTTGAAACCAATCGTCTGGGAAGCTATTCGCAAAATTCCGATTCGGTGCGGGCCCAGGCCTACCACCACAAGGGATCTGAAGGGAGCGGAGAGAAAACCGGCGCCCAGCCCGAAGGGAGCGGCACCTCGTCGTCCCATTCGTCCGGCTACGCGCATGAAGGCGGGTACCGCGGCCACCACGGGAAAGGAGGCCACGGAGAATATGCCCACGGCGATTCCAGCCCGTTCGGCCACGTTTTGCGGCTGGAAAAACAACTGGGTCTGACCGCCGATCAGGTGAAACAGATCAAAGATGCCAAATTCGATTTCGAAAAAGTGCGCATCCGCGCCGAGGCCGAGCACCAGATCGCACACATGGAACTCGACCGGCTGGTGCACTCCGGTACCGTGGACGAAAGCCGGATCCGCCAGTTGGCCGACCTGATCGCCGAGACCAAGTCGAAGAAGATTCACGCCATGGCGGAAGCGAAGATCGCCATCCTGAAAATCCTGACCCCGGACCAGCGGCAAAAAGTTTCCGAGATGCATTCCCCTCATTGAGGGAATGTGAAATAATCGACCGAAAATCCCTAAAAAAAATACATCGGGGCGTGGCGCAGCCTGGCTAGCGCACCTGCTTTGGGAGCAGGGGGTCGGAGGTTCAAATCCTCTCGCCCCGACCACTACTCGCCGTAGGGGGCCGGGCCGGAACTGCGTCATGGCGATCCAGGGGCAACCCTGGCACGTCGAGCTTTACCTTGCGCCCGCGCGGCCAGCACGGCTCGCCGCAGGGGGCCACAACCGGGACCCAACGGGGGCTCTCCTGTCGGGTGATTACCATCACTAACAGGATGCTGAAAGACTCCCCAAATGTCATCCTGAGCGCCAGCGAAGGATCTAGCCTGATTAGTAAATTCAAGCTGGACAAGAGTTTCGGGCAAGATTCTTCGCCGCACTGCGGCTCAGAATGACACCCGAAAGAGTTTTTCAGCCACCTGCTAATCATAAAGATCAAGGAGTGAATACGGGTTTACCGGTCAATTTGGAATACAGTACATCGGGATCGAGGTCTGCCTCGTTGGGCCACACGATGGTTCCCAGCTCCGGGTGAACGCTCACCTTGGCAAACTCGCGGGGGTCTTTCAGGGCTTGAAAAATTCCATCGAAAGAAACAAAGGTCGAAAGATCCAGTTCTCCCTCGACCCCATCTTCAAAGCGCAAATAAACCCGAAATTCTTCAAGGGGCCGGACTTCGACAATATCTTTCAACACGAGGATCTCCCGGATTATTCCAGAGGCGGAATCTTCTTCAAGGGGGCGTGCCTTTGGGCAAGCTCCCAATCTTCGAGCAGTTCCCGCTGATGCAGGATCGCCCACTCGGTGACCAGGCCCAGCGCTCTCGGCGATAACTCCCCTTCCAGCAAAGCCATCTTCTCGATATCAAAGATAGCCTTTTGATGACCGAATCGGATATGGAAATGCGGCGGGCTGTGATCATCAAAATACATCGCTATGATTATACCAAAAAAGCGGCTGATTTCCGGCATGGAGACTCCCCTTTTGCTTTCGAATTTTGATCACCGATCCCCAAAATCGATCGGCTTTGCGAAGATGTGTCAAACGGAATTCTGAAAATTTCTGTGACCTCAGGGTGACCGATTTAAGCGCAATGGCGATCCAGGGGCAACATGAGCACATGGAGAGGTTAGAACATGCGGAATTGGGTGGGGATCTAAAGGGAGCGCAAATGAATCGCGCGCCAGACTTCGGGGAAAGCGGTCACTCGGGCAGGTGTTCGCCCCGGCCTTTTCAGGAAAGGACCGGTATCATTTGCAGAATGTTTGTTCAGCGGGTTCTTTGGCCCCACGCCCAGCAGGGGCGAAACATCTTTCGCCCCTACAACACCTGCGTTTTCCATTTCCCGCGCATGGCTACCCTTTCCGTCAGTTGGACGGAGGGATCATGGCATAAACATACCCGCACTCTTTCTGGTTGGAAAGAGATACCATCCCATTGTACCGCTCTTCCAGGGCTTCGGTTTCCGCCAGATCCGCCACATGGGAATCGGACACCATCAAAATCGCATTCAATATTCCCATGGGGGGAAATATAAACCCGGCCGCCCCAAACACAACATCCCGGACGTTCCTCCTGGTGTGATCGGTCTCTTTCAAAGTTTCCATTTGGCTTTGAGCCAATTCGAGCCCTTGTTCAAGCTCCGAACAGGAGGCCTGGTCATCCCCGGACCGGGCCATGTAAACCTTTCCCGCGGCACAACCCGAAAACAAAAAACATAATACAACAATTCCCAAAACAGACAAACGAACCCAATTCTTCATTTCCGCTCCAAACAAGCTTAAGTTTAATCGTCGTTTAAAAAAATTTACTTCGAGAAGCTAACCCTTAAATTATGGGATGGAGATGCTGAGCCCTTAAAAGGAACAACGCGCGGGAAGAAAAAGAAGGCGGGATATTAAGGGGTCTTCAAACCAATAACGATAATTTACAGGTATAACCCATTTCCCCTGAATTGGGAACCAAAAAATAGATAAAACCAGACCCAAGGAAGGAAGAAATGAAATAAGTGCGCTATCCATCACTATAAACCAATTTTTCCTCGCCGTCCCCCGGCAACGCATTTCGTCCCTGCAACAATCAAGACGATTTTGATGGACGAAAACTTTTTCAAACTTCGAAACAACCTAACGAAACTTAATTTCAGGGACAAGAGCTTCCGCAATCGCGCGCAGAGGCTCAAGGGCAAGGATTGCACGAATTGGGCTATGTTTCTTTAGGGTCTTTGGGGGGAATCAAAACCCAGTCCAATCGCCGGATTCACGGGAAAGGTCGGAATCGGGTGTAGCGAATCCGAGAATTCGCGTTTATCCCATGCAGAACGCCAGGGATGGACGAACTTCCCCAAACCCTGATGGTGGGTTGAAGCCCTATGAGGGGGAAACTATTGTGATTCTTCTTCACCATCGGCCCAAAATTCCCCGGTATGCGAAACCACCTGGTTTTTTCCGGATTTTTTGGCGAGGTACAAGCACTGATCAACTTTTTTAAGGTATTTCTCTACCGAGAAACCCTCTTCAAACTCGCTGACCCCAAAACTCATGGTGGTTCTGAGGTCGTGTCCGTTACACCGGAACGTGGATGCTTCGATTTTTTGGCGGAGTTTTTCCAACAGCGCAACGGCGCCGCTCAGTTCGGTTTCGGGGAGGAAAAGAAGAAATAGCTCTCCACCCCAACGCGATACCAGATCCTGTTTGCGGATGTTTTGGCGGAGCAGTTTCCCCGCCTCATTCAGAACGAAATCCCCGACCGTATACCCGAGGTGATCATTGAGTTTCTTGAAATCGTCCAGGTCGCACATGACCACCGAAAAGGGTTTTTTATTTCTTTCAAATCTCGACGTTTCGTATTCGATCCTGTCTGTCGCAAACCGCCGATTCGCTAATCCCGTAAGATCGTCCGTATTCGCGAGACGGTCCAGCTTCGAATTGGCTTCCAGAGCCGCGATCAATCCCTGCTCGGCCTTCTTTCGTTCTTCAATTTCCGTCCTCAGGTTTTCATTGGCAATTAAAAGTTCTTGCTCGATGGCCTTACGTTCGGTGATTTCTTTCTCCAGCTCGACAATCAATTTTTTTAAATCGAAAATCGTAGGGTTGGGATTTAAAAATCGTTCCGGAAATCGATTCTCCTGGTCCATGACGCACCCCAAAAATTGGGTTGGCAATACCGGCCGTAACCCTGATCTCGGAAAGCGGGGAAATGAAGGATTTCAGCCGATCCTTCGGGAACATCGATTATCTCAAAAAAACCGGCCCGGCTTGATAGATTTTTGTTAAATTCGGTCCCTGTCCCCCTCTCTGCCGACCGAAGGGTGCAAAGGTAACTGATTTGGAGGAGGTTAGCGAATTTCAGGTTTTTCGATTTTTCGCGTTGCACAAGTATCCGTCGGGAATTGCACCCGCGGGAGGAGCGTTGAAAGGGGAACAGGCAATCGAAAATTATTGTACAGTAATAGGGTTCGTCCCCCGGTGTCCCGAAAGGACGTGATTCAAGCGGATGTTGTGATTTTCTCCAAGTCGCTTTTTCTTTTACATTTCCCCGGATTGAGGGATCTGCCCCATGTCGACGATTATTGATCTCCTGATCCGGTATCCGCTCCTGGAATTGTTCCTCATAGCGGCCCTGGGATACCCCCTGGGGAAAATCCGGTTTTTCGGGACCAGCCTGGGCGTGGCCACCGTGCTGTTTGTGGGACTGGGGTTCGGGGCGCTTCATCCTCAATTGGTATTGCCCGATATCGTATTCATGCTGGGCCTGGTCCTTTTCGTGTACAACATCGGATTGAGTAGCGGGAGAAATTTCTTCGCCTCGTTCCGCCGCAAGGGACTTCGCGACAATTTATTTGTGGCGGGGGTCCTTGCCGTGGGATTTATCGTCACCG
>PCWF01000245.1:0-668 GCA_002796165.1 Nitrospinae bacterium CG11_big_fil_rev_8_21_14_0_20_56_8 | reverse complement strand
TGCCCCCTCCGCTCCGCGCCGGTGTGTTTGCCGGCAGTTTGACCAACACCCCGGCTTTGGCGGGCCTTCTGGATACCCTGCGCGGTTCCGTTCCCCCGGACCAGTTAGGCCGGTCGCTCGGCGAACCCGTTGTCGCTTATTCCATCGCTTATCCCATGGGCGTCCTGGGAGTGATGCTGGCCATTACCCTGATGCAACGCATTTTCAACATCGATTATGCGGCCGAATCCCGTACTGTGAGAGGCTTTGCGCTTGAAGGTCAGGAAATTTTGCGGCGCACGGTTCGAGTCACCCGTCCGGAAGCTATTCTGAAAACCATCCGGCAGTTGTCCGCCGAGAACCGGTGGAACGTAGTGTTCAGCCGCTTCAAACGCGGCGATCACCTCGATATCGCCCTGCGGGACAACACCCTGAACCTCAACGATCTGGTGCTGATCGTGGGTCCGGAAGAGGAACTGCAGAGGACCGCCGAATTTCTCGGCGAGGTGCATGGCGAACATATCGAGCGGGAAGACGGCGATCTGGAGATGCGGCGTATTTTTGTCTCCAACCCCAAAGTGGAAGGACGCTTGTTGAAGGATCTGAGAATCGATGTGACCTTCGGCGCCGTGATCACGCGGTTGCGGCGCGGCGATATGGATATGGTCGTCCGGGGCGATACCATGCTG
>PCWF01000083.1:11276-14818 GCA_002796165.1 Nitrospinae bacterium CG11_big_fil_rev_8_21_14_0_20_56_8 | reverse complement strand
TTCAACGTCTCCCCAAGGTCTGATTCATATCCGGTCTCTTCTTTTCATTATCGGCTCGGCAAAACGATTTCATGATAACCTTCCGGAGGACCGAGTTCAAGGGAGGGAAAGGAGAGGAAATTGGCCGTAAAGAAATTAACGGCCTTGCCAGAGTCCGGGAATACGGCTTCTGCACTCGGGGCAATTATCACCCGCCAGCCGGTTGGCCGGCACGCGGAACCCAACCCGTTCCACCAGCGTGCACCCGCAAAAGGGACAATACGTGTTCTCCGTGTTTTCCAACTGCCCGGGGAGATTGCCCGAGTAGACAAATCTTAAACCCGCCCGCTTGCCGGTTTCCCTGGCCCGAAGCAGGGTCGCGGGAGGGGTCCGTGTCCGGTCGTTCATTTTGTAATCGGGGTGAAACGCCGTCACATGCCAGGGAATATCCACGGATACGGAAGCGATGAATTCAGCCATCTGCCGAAGCTCGGCATCGGAGTCATTATATTGTGGCACAACCAGGGTTACGATCTCCGTCCAGAATCCCACTTCATAAACGCGCCGAATGGTGTCGAGAACGGCGGGAAGGTTCCCACCCAGGCGGCGGTAGTTTTTCTCGGAGAAACTTTTCAGATCGATTTTGTACAGATCCACCCAGGGCCGAAGGTACTCGATAACCTCGGGCGTCCCGTGCCCGTTGGAAACATAGCCGGTGATCAAGCCCCGGCCGCGGGCTTCGCGGAACACCTCCACGGCCCACTCGCTCGTGATCAGGGGTTCATTGTAGGTGGAGACGACCGTCCGCGAGCCATGACGGAGGGCGAGATCGCAAATCCGGGTGGCGGTGATGGGGGTCTGGCTGAGCGTGGCCTCGTCGTCGCGCAAGGTCTGTGAGGTCAGCCAGTTCTGGCAGTAGGCGCATTTGAAGTCGCACCCCAGCATCCCGAAGCTCATGGCGAGCGAGCCGGGAAGGACATGGAAGAACGGTTTCTTTTCGATGGGATCGTTATTGATTCCGGCGGCGTAATTGAAGGGAACGTAAAGGGTGCCGTCCCGGTTGAACCGGACCTTGCACACCCCGCGCTGACCCGGCCGCAGTTTGCACAGGTGGCCGCAGGCGGTGCAGAGAAGGACGCCGTCTCCCAGGTCCCGGACCAACTCTCCGGGGCGGGTCGAAGCGTCGAGAGCCGTCTCCACGTTGGAGTTCATGCGCGCCTTCCGCGGGAAGGATCCCGCGTTCTTCAGCAGATTGACTTTATTCGGTGCTGATCCCTTCGGCCTTGCGGTCGAGAGCGCCGGTCAGGGTATGCCAAGCCAGAGTGGCGCACTTGGCGCGGGAGGGATACTCCCGCACGCCCATGAACAGGGAGAGTTTCCCCAGATGGTGTTCCTGCTTGTCGGGGTCCATCTCCCCCAGCACCATTTTCTGAAACTCGTGGAAACAAACCCGGGCTTCGTCGATATTCTTGCCTTTCAAGTGGGTCGTCATAAGGGAGGAACTCGCCTTGGAAATGGCGCATCCCGATCCCTCGAAACTGATATCCTGAATGATGTTCCGATCGTCCACCTTGAGATAAACCACGATGTCGTCTCCGCAAAGCGGGTTCACCCCGTGGCAGGAGTGGGTGGCATCCTCGACTTTTCGAAAGTTACGCGGCTTGCGGTTATGGTCCAGGATGACCTGCTGGTAGAGTTCGTTATTGTAAGACATGTTGACCGGAATAGATAAATTCGACAAATCCCAACGGCATCAGGAAAACATCTTGATGATTTTCCGGATACTGTCGGCCAAAAGATCCAGTTCCTCGTACTTGTTATAAAAGGAAACGGAGGCCCGCGCCGTCGCGGGAACGTTGAATCGTATCATAGTCGGCTGGGCACAATGGTGGCCGCCGCGAATCGCAATTCCCTCCTGGTCCAACAGAGTCACCACGTCATGCGGGTGAACCGCGTCGAGATGAAAGGAAAGAATGCTGGCCTTCTCCCGCGCCGTTCCGATGATCCTCAGCCCTTCGATGTTTTCGAGAAGCTGGGTGCCATATTCGAGAAGGCTGTGTTCGTACTCGGCGATCTTGTCCATCCCGATCTCGTTAAGATAGTCGATGGCTTCGCCGAGCCCGATCACCTGGCTGATGGGCGGCGTACCTGCCTCGAATTTCATGGGCGGCGGCGCATAGGTCGTTTTCTCCAGGGTCACCTGGCGGATCATGTCCCCCCCGGTCACGTAGGGAGGCATGGCTTCCAGCATCTCCTTCCGGGCGTAAAGTCCGCCGATACCGCTCGGACCGTACATCTTATGCCCGGAGAACGTATAGAAATCGCAGTCCAGGTCTTTCACGTCGAGTTTGATGTGCGGGGTGCTTTGAGCCCCGTCAATGAGAACCCGGGCTCCGGCCGCGCGGGCCTTGCGGACGATCTCTTTCACCGGGTTCACCGTTCCCAACGCATTGGACACGTGATTGACGGCGACGATCCGGGTTTTACCGCTCAGCAGTTTATCGTATTCCTCAAGGATCAACTCTCCCCGGTCGTTGACGGGAATGACCTTGAGCACCGCCTTCCGGTCCTCGCACACCACCTGCCACGGGACGGTGTTGGCATGGTGCTCGATGTTGGAAATGATGACCTCGTCGCCGGGCTGAATAAATCTCTTCCCGAAGCTGTAGGCTACAAGGTTGATGGATTGCGTGGTGCCGCTGGTGAAGATGATCTCCGAGGAATCCGGGGTGCCCATGAACGCGGCGACCTTTTTCCGGGCTTCCTCGTACAGTTGCGTGGACCGCTCGCAGAGCCGGTAAGCTCCCCTCCGCACGGTTCCATATTCTTCGGTATCGAAGCGGAACACGCGCTCGCTGACCCGCCGGGGCTTTTGCGTGGTGGCGGCGTTGTCGAGGTAAACCACCGGCTTACCGTTGATGGTTTGCGAAAGCACCGGAAATTCCCGGCGAATTCTATCGACGTCGAACGCCGGTTTCGCCGTTGAAAGAATATTGGGATCAGCCATGGCTCGCCTCCAGTTTTTTCAGAAGCGTGTTTTCCAGGTCCTCCCTGACGGCAGGGAAATCGATCGACTCGAGGACGCTCTCGGCAAAGCTTCGTGTCAACAACGACTTTGCCGCGGCTTCGGTCAATCCCCGGGTTTTAAGGTAAAAAATCTGGTTTTCATCGATCTGCCCGACGGTGGCCCCATGGGTGCATTTGACATCGTCGGCAAAAATCATGAGATTCGGTTTATTGTCGGCATGCCCCTCATCGGTAAGCATGAGGTTGTTGATCAACTGGTCGGATTGGGTCTGCTGGGCGCCCGGATCCACGATCACCGTACCGTCCACGCTACTGCGGGCCCGATGACTGATGATATTCCGGAAAAACTGGTGGCTGGTGCAATTCGGAGCCCGGTGGTGAATGCGAACATAATTATGCACCTGCTCCTCCCGGGATATGACGCTGAGTCCGTTAAGTCTCAACTCACCGCCCACATCGTCGAGATCCACCTCGTAATGGTGGCGGGCCAGACGGCACCCGGACGACGCATGGGTGGACAGGAACCGGCCATTCCG
>PCWF01000083.1:0-11240 GCA_002796165.1 Nitrospinae bacterium CG11_big_fil_rev_8_21_14_0_20_56_8 | reverse complement strand
CCTGCTGGATCTGGGAATACCGGACCCCGGCGCCCTCGCTCCCCCGCACGTCGATGACGGTATTGACGAAATAGTTTCCACCCGTTCCCGCAAATCGGACAATCAAGCCGATCTCGGCCAACTCGCCCACCTGTACAAACAGCCGGGGACAGGTAACCACGGAACCGGAAACGGAACCGGAAGAGAGAACCAGGATCTGCAAGGGAGCGGAAGCGGTGAAGCGGGGCATCACCTCCAGATGCAACCCTCCGCTCAGAAATGCGGCATTGATGGCGGCGAAAACATCGTCTTCGGCCTCAATCGTCTCTAACAGGTAATGACGCAGGGGTTCCTCACCTGCTGATTGCTCCAGGCCCACCGCCCGCACTCCATCGCCCAAGGCAGAGGTGTCGGATAAATCGGGCCGGAACGTCCCGTCCACAAGGACCAGGTGGCTCGTTTCACAACCGGGGTAAAGATAAGGCCGCACCGCGTCGGAGGCGATTTTCCCCGGTTTCTGCAGAGCAAAGCCCGTGTTGACCAGCGGCTGGGTATTGACGAAGGTATACATCTCGTGTTTCCGGTGGGGAAACCCGAGAGTTTCGAACCGGGAAATCCCGGCAGAATTCACCGGGCGGAACGCCTCGGGAGGCCGGGCCTCGCTCAGAAATTTCCGGTGAAGATCATGGATGACCCCTTCGGGCCTTTTGGCGGATTGGGTGAGTGTGCCTGTCATCTTTCCGCCTCCTCAAGACTGGGTGGTGGTCAACCAGTCGTACCCTTGAGCTTCCAGTTCGAGGGCAAGGTCCTTCTTCCCCGACTTGATGATCTTGCCCTTGCTGAGAACGTGAACGAAGTCGGGTTTGATGTAATCGAGAAGTCTCTGGTAGTGGGTGATCAGGATGAGCGCGTTATCTTCGCGCTTGAAAATTCGGTTGACTCCATTCGCAACGACCCGGAGCGCGTCGATATCGAGTCCGGAATCGGTTTCATCAAGGATGGCCAGCCGGGGCTCGAGGATCGCCATTTGCAGGGTTTCGTTCTTTTTCTTTTCACCCCCGGAAAATCCCTCGTTGAGGTTACGCTCCTTGTATTTGGGTTCCATCCCCAGCGAATCCATTTTCCCCTGGAGGATGTCGTCGAACTCGAGAGGATCCACCTCTTCCTTTCCGTGGCGAACCAGGCGGGCGTTGTAGGCGAGGCGCAGAAATTCGGCGTTGTTGACGCCGGGCACTTCCACGGGATACTGGAATCCCATGAATATCCCTGCCAGGGACCTCTCTTCGGTGGACATCTCCAGCAGGTTTTTCCCCTCGAAGACCACCTCTCCTCCCGTCACTTCATAAGCGGGGTGACCGGAAAGGATTTTCGCCAGGGTGCTTTTCCCGGAACCGTTGGGACCCATGATGGCATGGACCTCACCGAGGTTTACGGTCAGGGAAATGCCATTGAGGATTTCATGCCCGTCAAAACCGGCATGAAGGTTTTTTATTTCCAGCATATGTGTTCGACCTCTTCTTCAATTCAGGTTTAAGTTGAAAATAATCCCCCGTCCTCCCTTCTTCGCAGGAAGAAAGGAATTCCCTCCGCTTTGGAATGGACCACCGGGGGTAGTTAAGGGGGCGCGGGGCCAGGAGGACCAAAGGGACCTCAGCCCACGCTGTCCTCCAGTTTGAGCGTCAACAGTTTCTGTGCTTCGACGGCAAACTCCATCGGCAACTGTTTGAAGACTTCCTTGCAGAATCCGTTGATCACGGCCGCAATGGCGTTTTCCCTGGAGATTCCTCTCTGCTCAAAATAGAAAAGCTGTTCCTCGCTGATTTTCGAGGTGGACGCTTCGTGCTCCACCTGCACCGAACTGTTGGCGGTCTCGATGTAGGGGAAGGTATGGGCGCTACATTTATCGCCGACCAGCATGCTGTCGCATTGGGAATAGTTTCGAGCGTTCGCCGCATTCTTGCTCACCTTGACCAGCCCGCGATAACTGTTGCTGGAGTGGTCGGCAGAAATCCCCTTGGAGATGATACTGGACCGGGTGTTCTTCCCCAGGTGAATCATCTTGGTTCCGGTATCGGCCTGCATGTGCCCGTTGGTAAGCGCCACGGAATAAAACTCGCCGACGGAATTATCCCCTTGCAGGATACAACTCGGGTATTTCCAGGTGATGGCCGACCCCGTTTCCACCTGGGTCCAGGAGATTTTCGAATTCCTGCCGAGGCATTTGCCCCGCTTGGTGACAAAGTTATAAATGCCGCCCTTCCCCGTCTCCGGGTCCCCGGCATACCAGTTTTGCACCGTGCTGTACTTGATCTCGGCATTGTCGTGCGTGACCAGCTCGACCACCGCGGCGTGCAACTGGTTGGTGTCGAACTGGGGCGCGGTACAGCCTTCCAGATAGGACACATAACTATTGTCGGCGCAGATGATCAGGGTCCGCTCGAACTGGCCCGTCTCCTGCGTGTTGATGCGGAAATAGGTGGACAGTTCCATGGGAGACCGGGTGTCGGGCGGAATGTACACAAACGACCCGTCGGTGAACACCGCGCTGTTGAGAGCGGCGTAAAAGTTGTCGCCCACGGGAACAACGGACCCCAGGTACTCTTCCACCAGTTCGGGATATTCGTGAACGGCTTCCGAAATGGGACAGAAAATAATTCCGATCTCCAGCAGTTTCTTCTTGTGCGTGGTGGCCACGCTGACGCTGTCGAACACGGCATCCACCGCCACGTTGGCAAGACGCTTCTGCTCGTCGAGCGGGATTCCCAGCTTGTCGAAGGTCTTCAGCAGTTCCGGATCGACCTCGTCCAGACTCTCCAGGACTTTCTTGGGTTTGGGAGCGGAGTAGTACGAGATGTTCTGGTAGTCGATCCGGGGGTACACCACGTTGGGCCATTCGGGTTCCTTCATGGTCAGCCATTTTTCATAGGCTTTCAGCCGGAAGTCCAGCATGAACCGGGGTTCGTTCTTTTTCTGGGACAGCGCCCGGATCACGTCCTCATTCAGTCCCTTGGCAAAAGTTTCGGACTCGATATCGGTAACAAACCCGTATTTGTACTGCCGATTCTCCAAAACGTCGGTGACGCTGTTTTCGGTACTCATTTATAGGTACTCCTTCCCCGCAAGGAATCGGGTGCTAACCATTCGGGTTCACATATTGGGAACAACCATCAACTGACCATACACCTCTTTGCGCAGGGCCTGCTCGATAAAGGACAACGTCGCCCCCAGAGAAGAACCGCAACTGCCGCAGGCTCCCTGATACTGGATAGTGACTTTCTCGCCTTCCTTGACGCTCAGGATCTGGACATTGCCGCCATCGTTCATCAATGCCGGGCGGACTTTTTCGTTCAGGACCAGGTTGAGTTGTTCGATTTGTTCAGCTTCGCTCAAGGAAAGCCAGGCCTGCTCGGCCATGGACAACTCCTGAAACGAAGCGGATTTGACTTCTTCCTTATTGATCAACCGCCCCGCCAAGGCCAAAGCCTTGGCCGCGGGATAATCATCCTTCACAAACTTGAGTAAATCTTCGAGTTTCCCCAGCGCGTCCTTCTTCGAATCGGGCAGAGCGGGAGTTTCGGGATCGTCCCGAAGCTGACGCTCAACATCGGCTCCCAGAAGACTGCAGGCCTCCTGCACCGTCAGGCCCCGTATCATCGTGCACAGGGTATCCCCCAGCGCCAGGGAAACTTTTCCGCCGTAAGCGAAAAACCGGGCGGCAAAGATACGGTCTTCGTCGGGATCGATGAGAAGATAGAGCTTGGTGTCCTTGGCCTTGGCCTCGACAAGAGCCAACCCCTTCTCTTCGGCATCCTCCCGTCCCAAGGCACCCCGGTTGCGGGGAGCCTGCGCCGTTTCTTCGAACCGCTGAGAATACGTTTCTTGTGCGTTGACCGTCATTTAAATACCCAATAGATCCGGGGAAGCTGAAAAATTAATTTTGCTCTTTATTCGCCATGCTGATGTCGAACTCATCCTGAAGTATTAATATAACCCATTTTCCTCCGGCAGTTAACAGTACTTTAGATGCGGATCGGTTTTCAAAGTTCCTTAAATAAAATATTTTCCGCTTCACATCCCCTCCGCAAAGGACTGGGAGGCAACATTTCACGGTTGCAAGCGTATCGGGGCGCGGGTCAGGGCACTTTGCCAATTTAAGCTATTATGATGTGCATAATCCAACCAAAAAGGCTATAATCGAATGCATTCAATGACGGGGGAAAATCAGGCGGTTTATCTGTTGGATCCTCCGCGACTTACGATGAACGACCGGGGCTTTTTCAGGCCTTGTTTTTAAAGGGTTGCGTGCCATGAGCGCCAATAATACCGATTCTGCAATTCAACCGAACCGTCGAAAACTGGTCGATGGCATGGGGCGGACGATCGTCAATTTGCGCATTTCAGTCACCGACCGGTGTAACTTCCGATGCACCTATTGCATGCCGGAGCACAATGTGGAGTTCATGGAGCGGAGCAAACTGCTCACGTTCGAAGAGATCACCCGGGTTGTCGGGGTGGTATCGGCCATGGGCATCCGCCGGCTTCGGCTGACCGGCGGCGAACCACTCATGAGAAAAGAACTCCCGGTTCTGGTGCGCATGCTCAGGGGAGTGCCGGGGATCGACGACCTGGCGATGACCACCAACGCCTTTTTCCTGAAGGACCAGGCCAAGGACCTCTACGATGCGGGACTCAAGCGGCTCAATGTCAGCCTCGATGCGCTGAATCCCGAAAAGTTCCGGGACGTCAACCGGAAGGATTGCCTGAAGGAAGTCCTCGCCGGCCTGGCCCGGGCTCGGGAAGTCGGGTTCACCTCCATCAAGATCAATGCGGTTGCCATGCGGAATTTCTCGGAATCGGAGATCATGAGTCTCATCGACATGGGCCGTTCGCAAGGATTCGAAATGCGGTTCATCGAGTTCATGCCGCTCGACGCGGACAAGATATGGGAACGGGACAAGGTTTTATTCGGCCACGAGATCGTGGAGTTGATCCAGAAGAAATACGATCTGGTCCCGATCGACAATTCCCGGGAAATCGGACCGGCCAGCGAATACGATTTCGTGGATGGAAAAGGAAAAATCGGCATTATCACCGCGGTGAGCAACCCCTTCTGCGACCATTGCAACCGGATCCGCATGACCGCCGACGGCAAATTGCGGACCTGCCTCTTTTCCACTTCGGAAACGGATTTGAAAGCTTTGATTCGGGGCGGTGCCTCCGATCCGGAAATCGAGGATGCCATTGCGGCGGCGGTTTGGATCAAGGAGCCGGGCCATAAAATCAATCTCGATTCCTTCGAACGCCCCGAGCGGGCCATGCACGCCATCGGCGGCTGATTCACGGAATTTTACCTCAGGGCAAATGGCGGGACCGATCGGAAGGATCCCGCTTTTTGCCTTTTTCTTTGCAGACGTGCCCCGTGTCCCTCAATTCCAAAATAGCCGCGCTCGAAAATAACCTGAAGGGGATGGGAAGCGTCCTGGTTGCGTTTTCGGGCGGGGTGGACAGCACCGTCGTTCTCGCCGCGGCCCAACGGGCGCTGAAGGACCAGGTGCTCGCCGTCACCGCCGAATCGGAGAGCCTGGCCCAGCGGGAACTGGACCTGGCACGGCGTCTCGCGAAGGTTATGGGGGTGGAACACCTCGTGATCTTAACCGCCGAAACCTCCTCCCCCGACTATCTCAAAAACTCCGTCAACCGGTGTTACCATTGCAAGTCGGAGTTGTATTCGAAGCTCAACGCGGTGGCGAAGGACCGAGGCATCCACCGGGTGGTGAACGGCATCATCCTCGACGACCTGGGCGACTATCGGCCCGGCATCGCGGCCGCCCGCGAAGCGGGGGTGGCCTGCCCCCTGGCTGAGGCCGGGTTCACCAAGGAAGACGTGCGCAATCTCGCGCGGGAATGGGGGCTCTCCAACTGGGAAAAACCGGCCAATCCCTGCCTCTCGTCGAGGGTTCCTTATGGTGAGAGCATTACCATGGAAAAACTGGAAGCCATTGAACGGGCCGAGGATCTGCTTCTCGAACTCGGATTCAGCCAGTTGCGTGTTCGCCATCACGGGGATATCGCCCGGATCGAATTAGCGCAGGAGGAAATTCCACGTTTCTTCACGGGATCCATCCCGCAAACGGTGGAACGCCGATTCAAGGAACTGGGATTCAAGTATGTGACGCTGGACGTGGAAGGGTTTCGCTCGGGACGGCTGAATGAGGCCATCGGCGCCGCCATGTCCCCGACGAAGGAATCCTCCCCATCTTCTTCCACTCCCGGGAAGAAAGGGGAACCTTCCGGATGAGGTCTTTCCTTCATTCCGGTTTTTTGATGGGGCCATTCGACTATCCCCGCTTCCAAGGGGAAAGCTCATGGCCTTAGACCCGTTTTTGAGGATCCGTTATGTTTAAAATCGAGTTGCACCCGCAGATGCGCAGGGAGTTGAAAGATCCGGATCGGTTCATCAAAGGAATGGAGATTTCTTACTGGGGCATGATCATCACGATGTTCGGGGTGCTGGTGATGCTGTTTCTTTATTTCCAGATCCCGGAACACGTTCTCCATCCCACCTGGATCCTGGTGATCGGTTTCATCATCATCGGCGTGGGCGAGTATCAAAAGTTCAAGGCGAGGTAGCCTCCCCGCCGCAATTCCTTCACCCTGTCCCCGCCTCTTCAGTTCCCTTCCGGCTCGGTCTCGGGCTTTATTTCATCCTCATTTTTCCTGGAGATTTTGCCCAGGGCAATGGAGCGCAAGGTGGCTTCCTCCACCGCGTCCATCAGGGTGGTGCGCAATCCGCCCGCTTCCAGGGTGTGCAGGGCGGCAATGGTCGTTCCTCCGGGGGAGGTCACCATGTCCTTCAATTCGCCGGGATGTTTCCCGCTTTCCTGAGCCAGCTTCGCCGCTCCCAGAACCGTTTGGAGGGTGAGCGCATTGGAAACCGCGCGTGAAAGACCCATTTTGACCCCGGCATCGGACAGGGCCTCGATGATCATGAAGATATAGGCGGGACCGCTCCCGCTCAGACCGGTCACGGCATCGAGATGGATTTCTTCCACGTCCACGGTTTTCCCCACGGCTTCAAACAACCGATGGGCAATCCGGATATCGTTTTTTGAAACGTCGGATCCGGGGGCGATGGCGGTCACCGCGGCCTGCACCAGCGCCGGGGTGTTGGGCATCGTCCGCACCACGTGAACCGGCCGGTTGTCCCCTCCGCGAAGGGTTTTCTCGATCGCGTCGATGGGCGTTCCCGCCGCCACGGAGACAAAGAGCTTGGCGGAAAAATCCAGCCCGCCGAATTCTTCCAGCATCTTCTTCATCACCTGGGGCTTGACGGCCAGCACGATGATGTCGCATTTTTCCACCACTTCCCGGTTGCTGGCGGTGGTCTTGATCTTATATTGGGAATGCAACCATTCCAGCCGGCCGGGATTGGTATCGGACGCGAGGATGCTTTTGGAGTCGAGGAACGAAGCGGAGAGAAGACCCTTGATCATGGCTTCGGCCATGTTCCCACCACCGATGAATCCCAGTTTTTTGCTCGTAAGCACGCGGTTCTCCCTTATTGAATTTGACGTTCAAGGCCGGGGACGCGGCCCAAACAGGGCGGACCCCACGCGGACCAGGGTGGCGCCTTCTTCGATCGCCACCGGATAATCGTTTGACATCCCCATCGACAAATCGTCCAGGCGGATGTTATCAATGCCCATTTTAGCACATCCGTCGCGCAGTTCGCGGAGCCGGGAAAAATAGGGCCGGGATCGCTCCGGGTCCGGGTCCATCGGCGGCAGGGCCATCAGTCCCCGGACCTGGATCCCCGGCAAGGGGGCCACCCGCACCAGCAATTCCTGCAATTGCGCGGGGTCCACTCCGGACTTCGAACGTTCTCCGGAAATGTTGACCTGGATCAGAATGGGCATCACCCAACGGCGTTCCAGGCTCTGGGCGTGGATGGCTTCCGCCAGTTCAAAACCGTCGACCGAGTGAACCAGGTCGAACCGATCAAACAGGAATTTGACCTTGTTCTTCTGCAGATGCCCGATAAAGTGCCAGCGGCAGGCTGTTCGCCCCAGGATCTCGATTTTTGCCTTCGCCTCCTGGATCTTGTTCTCCCCGAAACAGGCGAGCCCGGCCTGCATGGCCTCGCGGATCCGGTCCACCGGCACGGTCTTGGTCACGGCAATCAGACCGATCCGTCCGGGATCGCGGCCGGATTTCCGGGCGGCTTCGGCGATTTTCGCGTTTACGATTTGAAGGTTTTCAGCTATCAAGAATACTCGGGGCCGGGGAATTGCACCGCATGGACACCCGGGTGCACGTTAATAGAGCGCCTGCTTGCCTCGCTCCCCCGTGCGCACGCGGATCGCTTCTTCCACGGGAAGGATAAAAATTTTGCCGTCTCCCAGTTTCCCGGTCCGGACGGTTTTTATCAATATATCGACCACCTCCGGAACCGCTTCGTTTTCCAGCACGATGGTGATCTCCGCGCGGGGAAGAAACTGGGGAATCTTGGTGTCGGGGCTTGCTTTCAACTGGCTCATGGGTTTTCCGATTCCCTTGGCGTCGGAAACGGAAAGACCGGGGACTCCGAGGTCGAAGAGTTTTTCCCGGACTTCTTCCAGCATTTCATAGCGGATATAGCATTTGATCATTTTCATCATATGAAACATTCCGTTTCGAGATCATAAAAAAAGGCTTTGCAATCCTGAAGACTGCAAAGCCCGGGTAATCGACTTACAGGGGAAAAGGGTCGCCGGAACCATCCGGCAAAAAAGATGCTTACAGCTCGATATCTTTTCCGGCGGCGACGAGTTTCTTAACCACGCCCACGAGCTTGCTTTTTTCCACGGGTTTAACCAGATAGTCTTTTACACCCTTCTTGAGAAGATCCGCGGCCATTTCAGCATCGGGATAACCCGTAACCACCACAACCGGAATTCCCGGAGCCTGCTGCTTCAGATAATCGATACATTCAACGCCGTTAACTTTGGGCATCCGGATGTCACAAAGAATGACACCAACATTGACCATGTTATCGCTACCCTTAAGAGTCTTGATCGCTTCCTCCCCATTTTCTGCCGTCAGAATGTTAAATCCTTCCGATTCGAGATGAAGCTTGATCACGTCTCTAACATCCTGCTCGTCATCAACGACTAAAATCTTCCCTTTGGCCATGCCTGTCTCCTTGTGATAGTTATGTCCTTTTCAAACCCCTTGTTTTTCCGACACTCCCCCTCTCGCAGGGGTAAAAAGAATGCCGTCTTCCAGCCCGCAATCTTGATGGGGCATTTAAGAAAAATTGGAGGTATAATTAAATTTCGGGAAATGCGTTGTTGTTCTTTCGTCCGGGCTCGTTAAATCTACTTTATGAAAAAGCCTTAGTCAAGAATTAAAAACTCCCTTTCTCACGCCGGATTCAGCGCCGTTTTGCCGGGGAGAAAAGGGGCACGACGGGCATCCCGGAGGCACCCCCAACTATTTGAGTTTTAAAACCTTCTAGAATGCCTGCGAAACGCGCCGGACTCAAAAGCAAACTCATTCGGACCATGATCCTCGTGGGAACCCTGCCGTTGCTTTTGGCGATGGGGATCTCTTACGTTCAGGGAACCAAATCCCTCATGGGGGTCATCGGCTCCAGTTTCCAGGCCCTGGCCTACGAAACCGCATCGAAAATCGATTTCATCGTCCGGGAAGAGTTGCTTCGCAATCAGCGCATGGCTTCGCATCCCACCCTGGTGCTCACGGTCAACGAGCACAACCGGGGATTTGAAAACATCGAACTGGATCACCTGCCCCCGGATATCGAGGAAGCCCGCCAGCTTTGGGAAGGCTCCCAAAATGCCGAATCCCGCATCCTGACCAATTCGGCGAACCGGGTCCTCCGCAGTTTCCACTCCGGACAAGGGACCTCCAACCCGGCAACCCGGGCTATTTTCGTTACGGACCGGAAAGGGGTTCTGGTCGCCTCGGTGGACCATTATCCAGAGTTTTTCAATCACCAAAACTCGATTTGGAAAAAAGCCATCGGCGGAGAGAGCAATTTTTACATCGGCAAACTCCACCGGGACCCTAAGCTGGAAGAATACATCATCGAAATCGCGATCCCCATCCGCCATTCCAGCAAGGAAGTGATTGGAGTGTTTCATCGATTGTTCGCGGCGAAAGCCTTTTTTTCCGCTTCGATCGAACCAATCATATTCGGGGAAACGGGCCATGTCATGCTGATCAACGCGAAAGGAGTCGTAATCGATTGCCCCATCCTGCCCACCGGGTTCCAACTCTCCGATCCGGAGCTGGTTCACGCGGTCACCGGCCCGAAAGCGGCCTGGGTGGAAACTCAGGGAAACGGGCACGATGGAAGCCAGGAATTGTCCATCATCGGATTTGCCCCTCTTCTGCAAACCAACCAGATTACGCGGGCGTCCACGAATGGGGAATGGTATACCTTCGCATGGCAATCGTCGGAGGAGTTGTTCGCCTCCACGCAAAAGCTGTTTTTGTGGATCTCGGCGGCGGGACTGGTCTCGATTCTCCTGATCATCCTTATGGGATCGTTCGCCTCGGACCGCATCGTCAAACCGATCCGGCTCGTCCAGCGTACCGCCGCCGCCATCGGCAAGGGGAAGGAGATACAGCCTCTCACCATCTCCACCGGGGACGAAATTGAATCCCTGGCCAAAGAGATCAACACGATGTACAACATGATCCGCCTCTCTTTCTCCGACCTGGAGGAAAAGGTCCGGGAGAAGACCCGCGAGGTGATGTTCCTCAAAGAATATACGGACAGTATTCTGATGAGCGTTCCGGATATCATTCTGATCCTGGGGGAGGACTTGAAAATCGAGTTCGCCAACGCGGCATTCGAAAAACTCGCCGGTGTTCCTGAAAAAACGGTGCTGGGCAAGAGCCTCGAAGCCCTCGCTCCCGATTACAAAGCCACATGGGCCACCCTCGCCGGGGAATTGCAAAATTTTGTGGAGGGGTTAACCCACCATATCTCTTACAACCCACCCCCCTCCGCCTACCAAGCCCGGGATCCTCTGGCTCCACAGGCACAGGATGCCTCGCTGGAAAATAAATATACGGTGACGTTCGGAGGGCGGCACTTCGCCTACCGGTTTTTCGATGTTGCCATCAAGGCAGACGAAAAACGCCGGGTGGGGCTCCTGTTGCAGGAAATCACCGAGCAGAAAGGTCTTCAGGAACAACTGATGATGGCGGAAAAACTTTCCGGCCTCGGCACCCTTGCCGCGGGAATCGCCCAC
>PCWF01000230.1:2583-4772 GCA_002796165.1 Nitrospinae bacterium CG11_big_fil_rev_8_21_14_0_20_56_8 | reverse complement strand
GTCGATGTCCTGAACGGCATGTATGCGCTGGCCCTTTACGATGCCGGGGCGGACAGTCTTGAACTGGTGCGCGACCGCATGGGCGTCAAACCGCTGTACTGGGCGGAACTGCCATCCGGTGGCATTCTCTATGCGTCGGAAATAAAGCCGCTGTTCGCATCCGGGCTGGTGCGGCCGGACATAGATAACGGCGCCGTGGATGCTTATCTCGCGCATGGCTATGTGCCGGGGCCGCAGACACTGTTCAAGGGCATAAACAAGCTGCAACCCGGTCATCGTCTGCGTATCGACAGTGACGGCGAAATGGTGATCGCCCCGTATTGGCAGGTGACACCCGCCACCGGCCTGCCCGAGAGCGGGCCGGAACTTGACGCGCATCTGCTTGGGCTGCTGGAAGACAGTGTGCGCCTGCAACTGCGCAGCGACGTGCCGGTAGGTCTTTTACTGTCGGGCGGCATCGATTCCGGTCTGCTGGTGGCGCTGGCCGCCAGACATACCCCACATGCCCTGAAGACATTCACCGCGCGGTTCAAAGGCGGGGTTGATGAAAGCCCGCTGGCGGCCGAGGTTGCGGCGCGCTACGGCACCGATCATCAGGTCATCGATGTCGATGCCGGTGATGCCGCCGATCACTTGTGGTCACTGGCGTGGTATACGGAAGAACCGCTTAACGATGCCGCCGTACTGCCCAATTATCTGATTGAAAAGGCGCTTGGCGAGCACGTCACCGTGTCGCTCAACGGTACCGGTGGTGACGAGCTTTTTGCCGGTTACGGCCGCTATTTCCAGTTGCCGGTCGAGAAGCAATATCTGCACATTCCTAAAATTGTCCGGCGTGACTTCATCGAACCGCTTGTCGGCCTCCTCTCGCCGATGCGGGCCTGGCAATTAAGCCGAGCGCAGCTGTTTGCACAATCGCGCGGTGCCTATCTGCATGCGCATTCCACGCACTTTCCGCCTCCGTTGATGGCCATGATCGGCCACACCGCAGGGCCGATCAATCTTGCGCAGACAAACGCCGCCGAGGTCTTCATCAGCGAACACCCGGATGCAGACCCGCAGACCGTTGGATTGGTTGCTGATCTTGGCAGTTATCTGGTCGAAGACTTGCTGACGCTTCTGGACCGCACTGCAATGGCCGTCAGCGTCGAAGGTCGGGTGCCCTTTCTGGATCATCGTTTTGTCGAAGCAGCCTTGGGGGTTCCCGCCGAAAGCCGCACGCCGGGCGGACAACAGAAATTCCTTGAACGACGGCTCGCGGAATCATTGCTGCCGAAAAACGTTATCACCGCACCCAAGCGAGGATTCGTTTCCCCGGTACCAAGCTGGTTCAAAGGCGATGTCGGCAAAGCGGCTGCCAAGCTCCTGACCTCTCGTCAGACACTGGATCGCGGCTGGTGGACAGCGGAAGGTATCAGCCAGCTGATGCGCGCGCCGGATCGTCATGCATATCGGGTCTACAGTCTTTTGATGCTTGAACTTTCTGTGCGGATGTTTATTGACCAACCACTCACCGACAGTGCGCCCACAGACAATATTCAGGATATCGCCGATGCCGCCTGAGCTTGCCCCCGTCAGTGTCATCATGCCGGCTTATAATGCCGCTGCCAGTATTCCCCGTGCGCTGGCCAGCATTGCGGCGCAAACGTTAACGCCCAGCGAAATCATCATTGTCGACGACGGTTCGAGCGACGGCACGGCTGAGATTGCCGAGCGCTTCGCCGACAGCCTGGGTGGCGCCAAACTGACCGTGATCCGCCAGCACAACAAAGGTGCCGGTGCGGCACGCAATCGTGCCATCGCCGAAGCCACCCAGCCTTATCTGGCGTTTCTGGATGCCGACGATGAATGGCTGCCGACAAAGCTTGAACGATCCATGGCGGTGATGCTTGAAGGCGATTACCAGCTGGTTGCGCACGACTATCTGGATGCCACCGAAAACGGTGATGTGCATGTCGATTGTCGACGCCGCTTTTTGGAAGCTGATGATCCGTATGTGCCGCTTTATCTTAAGGGCTATATCCCCAGCATCAGTGTCGTCACCCGGCGTGATGCGGTGCTTGGCGTCGGCGGCTTCGATGAGTCCTTGCGCAATGCGCAGGATTTCGACTTGTGGCTCAAGCTTCTGGCAGAACCTGAAACGCGTTTTACGTTGTTTGGCGAAGCCCTCGCCCGCTATCACCATTCCG
>PCWF01000230.1:594-2549 GCA_002796165.1 Nitrospinae bacterium CG11_big_fil_rev_8_21_14_0_20_56_8 | reverse complement strand
CGCCTATATATATATGGAAGCCGCCCGCGCACAGCCGCGCTCTCGTCTGACTTATGGGCTGCGTGCCGTCCTGGCGATGGCTACAGCACCTTTTTATCTGATCGCCGGCGGCCCTGGAACACCAGGGGATCATCAGACGTATGCCATAAAAAAGGGCTCCGTTGTTGTTAGTGCACTTTGGGTTTTCGGCGTCCTTGGTCTTTATCTGCTGCAATTCCGCGGCATGGCAGGCCCGATTCTAAACGTCTTCGGTATCCGGCTGCCATGATCCCCTTGATCACAACCGCCTGGATGACCGTTGCCGCTATTGGTGGCGGCTTGGCAACGTTACGCGCCGTCGGCCTGTTGTCTGCCTTAACCCAGTCAGAACGGCTTGCCATCGGCTTTGTGCTGGGTATTGGCATGATCGGCTGGCTGAGCTTTTTTGCCGGTGTCACGGCTGCCTTCTCGGCGCCTGCTTTCATGGCCATACTGGTCATCCTTTCGCTGGGATTGGTGTTCGTTAAATCGCCCGCCCGCCAGGTTTCTTTTACGAAACCGACAACCCTGGAATGGATTTTAATCCTCGGCATTACGATTGTTGTGCTGATGAATTTTGCAGAAGCCCTGGCCCCGGCTGCCGATGCCGACAGCATGGCTTATCATTTTGAGACACCCCGGCGGTTTCTGGCCGAGCACAGAATTTTCGCGATCCCGCGTGCCGCCGACGGCGTCACCCAGCTTTTACTGCAGCTGACCTACGGCGTGGCATTGGGCCTGGGTGGCAAAGCGGCCGTGCCGCTCTGGGCGATGAGTTCAGGGTTGAGTCTGGGGGCCGTATTTTACGTTATAAGCAGACGTCATACCGGACGCCTTTGGGCGCTGATCGGCACGCTTGTTTTAATCAGCACACCTGCTGTTATCTATGCCGCCGGCACAGGACAGGTTGAAGTGCGCCTTGGCGCCTTTGCCTTGCTTGGTGCCTATGCTGCGGCACTCTCCATCAAGCAGCAAGATACACAGGATGCACCCCATGGCTGGATCATCATTGCCGGTCTCGCCGCCGGTTTTTTTGCCGGCTCCAAAATAACCGGGCTGATTTTTATCTTTGCTGCTGCGGTCTCTTTGATCGGCGCGCGCCATGCGTTTTACCGCATGACAATCTTCGGCACCGCTGCAGCCCTCGTTGGTTGCCAATGGTATCTGTTCAACTGGCAACAGACCGGTGATCCGATCTATCCTTTGCTTTGGCAACACGTTGCGTTAATGCCCGGCTTTGAGTGGAACCGCGCCATGGCAGAAAGCATGACGCAGATGTGGCATACAGAAAACGCCGTGCCGCGAAATGTTTTATGGTTCCTGAGCTATCCGGTCAGAACCATTTTTGCGCCTTTACCGGCGTTTGAATCCCTCCGCACCGGGCTCGGGCCAGCCAGCGTACTGTTCTTGCCTTTCGCGATCATCGGGTTTTTAAAAACCAAAGCGGACCCGCATGCGCCTTTGGCTCGTGCAATCCTGATTGCCTTTGTGTTTTATGCCGTCTGGTTCTTTTTCGGCCCCTCGTTGCGTATCCGGCACCTTGTGCCGATTTATCCAATTGCCCTACTGTGCCTGATTGCAGGTATGGATCGTTATGCGCAGTTGTATCATCGCCCTCGCTTCATCATTGCGATTGGCACAGCCACATTGATCGTCATGCAGCTTGTCGGGCAAGTCGTCTTTACACAGAAATATGCAACGTATCTGCTGTCCGGACAGCAACAGGATACTTTTCTGGAAAAAAATGTTTCCGGATATCCTGTGGTTTCATGGATCAATCGGCATTTGTCGAAGAATGATCGTGTTCTGGTTTCTTATCGCAATTGGCTCTATCTGCTTGATGTGCCGTATTTCCTGGCGCATCCCAGCCTGCAAACCCGGCTCGACCTTCAACCCGGAGCTCATGATGTCGTAAAGTTTGTCCGCGAACTCAAAGC
>PCWF01000230.1:0-484 GCA_002796165.1 Nitrospinae bacterium CG11_big_fil_rev_8_21_14_0_20_56_8 | reverse complement strand
GTGAAACCGTGGCGGATCTTAAGAATCAGCTTTATGTTGCGGCTAAGGAAGCCGGTATTGAACTGCATGAAGACATTTCCGATGAAGTGGTGCGCAAAGCTTTGGATAATGCTTTTTATGTTCACACGGTGCTGGAATTGGGTGTTGATTATGAGATTGACGGCGCGACGAACAGGATTTTCTTGACGGATAAAAACACCGGTGAACAGACCACACGTCAATTAGGCGAAGGACGGCACGCCGCTTTGCATGCCAAACATGCGCAGGATAATGGCCGGGCCGGATCTTCCACGGCGCATCCCGTTGACGGTATCACCGTGCAATCGGCTAAATCAATGACTTCCAACAAACGCCCGACGCGTCAAGTTGTCGAAGAGTTGATTGCCGGACGCGGCGACAAAACCTTTCAACGCGGAACCTTCATAACAGCGGTTGCTTCCGGCGTTGTTCTTGGTACGGCCGTAGCAGCGGCGAGCTTCTTTTT
>PCWF01000141.1:1679-11410 GCA_002796165.1 Nitrospinae bacterium CG11_big_fil_rev_8_21_14_0_20_56_8 | reverse complement strand
GTTTTGGTGAGCTGTTGGGTGATGGTGCTCCCCCCCTCCACCACGTACCCCGCCTGAAGGTTGGTCAGCATGGCCCGGAAAATGGCTTTGGGGTCGATGCCGAAATGGTAATAGAAGTTGGAATCCTCCACCCCCAGCGTAGCCTGCTTGAGTCTCAGGGGAATTTGATCGAGCGGCAGGACGATCCGCTTTTCGATATAGAATTCCGCAATCAGCTCATCCTTGTCCGAATACAGGAGGGTGATCGTGCTGGGTTGATAATCCCGCAATTCCCGAACGTCGGGAAGGTCCTTGGAGTATTTGAAATAAATATAAGCGGCCCCCGCCGAGCCCGCAATGACGCCGAACAGAAACAAACCGAAGACCCCGAGAAAAAACACCCGCAGAACACGGGACCGGAGGCCTTTGAGCGAGGATTTTTTTCGGGGTTTCTGGTTTTTAAGAACTTGTTTCATGGTGTCGAAGCCGGGGAATGGGCGGATCGGTGATTGGTGCCGATGATTCGAATGGCAATCGGGTTGGCCGGGCGGCGGGAGTCAATGTCCGCCTTCAATCCAGGCGGCCCTCTTCGAGGTCGAGGAGAGCCACCCATGTTTTGATATCGGTTCGGGACGGATCGATGCTATCGCGGATGCCGTTAAAATAATCCAGCCGGTCCTGCGTGTCCGGTCTTCGTTCAAGAATCTGGCGGTTGATGAAATCCTTTTCGGCCGGATCCTTCGTGCGGGTGCGCTCGGTCACCCAGTGCATGATTTCTTCATCCGTACAGGCGTTGGATTTTTGCGCAAATAATATATCGTCCACCCCCAGATAGTTGAGGATCATTTTGTCCAAGGGACACGGGTAAATGTACTCGCCCAGGCTTTTGTTCTTGTATGCCCGCGCTTTGTCGATCATGCGGGGCAGGTGAACCAGCCCGCACATCTTCTCTTTCGGGCTACGGGGATAGTTTTGGGTCAAATCCATAATGGGGCGGTATTCGGGTCAGTCGAGCCGAACGCGGCTCAAATTTTTAAAGTTTTGCGATGTCTTGATGGCCCGGGCACCTTCCGGGCCAATGTGGTTGCGAAACAGGTCGAGGGTACGCAGTTTTTGCAGGTTTGTGGAAGCGGCCAGATGGCACGCTCCCTCTGCTCCAATATCATTGAACTTCATAACCAGTTGGTCTAGATCGGAAAACTTTTCGCATTGGGCGATCGTTCTCGCGCCTTCCGCCGTAATCTTGTTGGATTTTATATTCAGGGTTTTCAGACGTCCAAGGTAGGGAGAAGCGCACAACGCTGTAAGTCCCTCATTGGTGATCCCGTTGTCGCCCAGTTCAAGATGGATAACCTGGGATAATTTTTCCATTTGGGAGAGATTCCGGATGCCACCATCTCCCAGATTTTGGTTTTCCAGTAGCAGGGTACCCCCGTTGAGGTTGGTTTCAACCAGCTTCTCCAGATCCGAGAAGTCGTTCATTTCTCTATTCTACCCATTTTCCAAGCTTTGTTTTCAAAACTTTAAAATGAACATTTCTTAATACTAGACCTTCTTCGAGGGATAATCAATCGTTCCCGTATAAATTCCCCGCCCATAAAAATCCGAATTCCCCTTGGCAGACTCTAATAGGGTATCGGCAGGGAACGCCATAAAATCCAATGATATTTGAATGAACCCGTCCCCCATTTCCCAGATTCTCGAATATCACGACCGGACCAAGCATCAAGGGCATCGGTACGCCCGGGGACCGGGCTATCTGGACTGGGCCAATCAGCCGGATCCCTTTCGGCGCTATTCGGGGGCGCCGGCGATTCCCCTTCCCCCGGTGGTGGACGACGATTCTCCACCCTTTGCCGGGATTTGGAAGCCCGGAGAAGTTTCTCCGGCGGCTCTCGATGCCGATTCGGTTTCAAGATTCATGGAATTGTCCCTGGCCGTTTCCGCCTGGAAACAGGCGGGGGATTCCCGCTGGGCGCTTCGTTGCAACCCATCCAGCGGGAACCTGCATCCCACCGAGGGCTACCTGTTGTTACCCGCCCTGCCAGGGGGGCATCCCGCGCCGGGCGTGTTTCACTACCAGTCCGAGGAGCATTCCCTTGAGTTGCGTGCGGAGATGGAAACCGCTCTGTGGGACCGGTTGGTGAAGCCGTTTCCCGCCCGGACCTTCCTCATGGGATTGAGTTCCATTCATTGGAGAGAGGCGTGGAAATATGGCGAGCGAGCCTTCCGGTACTGCCAGCACGATATCGGCCACGCGCTGGCGGCGTGCCGCATTGCGGCGGCAACGTGTGGCTGGAGGTTGATTTTACTGGAAGACGTGGGGGATGCCACGATCGCCCGTTTATTGGGGTTAGACCGTGAACCCGACTTTGCCGACGCCGAGCGGGAGCATCCCGACCTGGTGGCCGTCGTTTTTCCGAATTCGGCCCCCGTATCGTGCGTTCCCCTGGGATTGGATTCCGGCGCGGTGGAGGCCGTAGCGCGCGGACAGTGGAGGGGACGCGCCAACACGCTGAGTGAATCGGAGATCCCCTGGGAGGCAATTCAGGCCGCCTCGGCGATCACCCTCAAACCCGAGGCGAAGGACAAAGGAACGTTCCCCCTTGCCGCCAGGGCGTCCTCCGTTTTCGTCAATCCGGAGACCTCGATTCGGGAACGGGCGGTCACGGCCCGGCAGATCATCCGGCAACGCCGGAGCGCAGTCAATTTTGACGGGGTGACTTCCATATCGAGTTCCCGGTTTTTTGCGATGCTGTCGCAAACCCTGGCGGGAAAAACCGGGGGTCCCGTTCCCTGGGATGCGGTCCCGTGGCCTTCCAGGATCCACCTCTGTCTCTATGTTCACCGGGTGAGAGGATTGACTCCCGGAATTTATTTTTTGGTGCGGGATCCCTCCTGCCTCGACCGGATTCGTCAGAAGACCCGGCCGGCCTTCGCATGGCAAATCCCTGCCGGTTGTCCTCCGGATCTTCCCTTGTATCTACTGGAACCCGGCGAGGTTACCTCCCATGCGGCAAGTGTCAGTTGCGGCCAGGCCATTGCCGGAGACAGCGCTTTCAGTCTGGGTATGATCGCCGAGTTCGAAGACCCCCTGAACCAGTATGGATCCTGGTATTACCGCCGCCTGTTCTGGGAAAGCGGCATGGTGGGACAGGTGCTTTATATGGCCGCGGAATATGCCGGGTTGAGAGCGACGGGGATCGGTTGCTATTTCGATGACGCCGTGCATGGGCGGCTGGGATTTCCGGATCGAACCTTTCAGAGTCTGTATCATTTTACGGTCGGGGGGCCCGTGTTGGATGAGCGCCTGACCACGTTTCCAGCCTATCCCTGGTCGTGTGACCTGGAAGCAGGACGTTTCCCCACGCGGGACGGTCTGGCGGACGAAGGACATCCCCCGCCGAGTCACTTGAAATTTCAATCCCAGGGGATCCATTCATGGAAGGGGAAATCTCTGGTGCGAATCGGGATGAGGCTCCATCGGCTGGATCCCCGGCGACAGGAACACCGCGAGGCCTTGGGGTCCGCCCTGGCCGGCGGCTTGACCATATTCGAAGTCTCGCCCGATGAAACCGGGGGGGAGGACGAATCCCTTTTGGGTGAAACCTTGAACCGGATTGTGGAGGAGGATCCCGATTCGGCCCGGGAAATCTTTGTCGTGGTTCGGTCGGGTTTTGTGGATGGGCCTGGCTTGAGACGGTTTCAATACATGCGCTCCCGCAAGCGATTTAATCACGATTGCCTGCGGTCCGAATCGGGTCGGGAATTCGGGATCGATCCCGATTCGGTTCGCGATCAGCTGGCCCGATCACGCCGTCGGCTGGGGGTGGGGGGAATCGATTTGTTCCTTCTCCGCTTTGACCCGACCCTTTTCGCCCATGCGGATGAAGAGACGATTTTTCGCCGCATGGGAGAGGTGTCCGAGGTCCTGCGGAAAGAAGGGGAGCGAGGGACGCTGGGTGCCTGGGGGTTGGCCCTGGAAGACCCGCGGCAGGTGGCAAACTCCCTTTACGGAACGCCCTTTCGACGCCTGCTGGATCGGCTTGTGGAATGTCCTCCGTTTTCAGCCCTCGAGGTGCAGGCCAATTTTATCCAGGACGGTCCCTTCAGGGAAGAGGCCGGTTGCCCTTCGCTCGTAACATTCGCGCGCGAGCGCAACCTGCTCATATTGGGCGGGGGTGCATTGACAGCCACCGTGGATGGCGGGATTTGCCTGCTGACCGATTTTCCTCCCTTTGGGAAACAGGATCCCCTCCAATTCCAGGAAGAAGCCATGCGATGGCTTCGGGAGGTGGAGGGAGAGATTTATTCCCTGCCCACGCGGGACGGCAGGGATTTTCGACAGGTGATGCAGGAGGCCCATTTGCCCCCGGCCTTTCATTTCAGTTCGCTCGTCGAGCGCATGGGACCCCCGAAAGCGGGGGCTGAAAGCGCGTCCCGGCAGGCGGAGGAAATCCTGAGAAATGCCCTGGAACGGGCCCGGTTCCTGGGCGGACAATTGGCGCGAACCGGAGTGGTTTCCGGGGAGAAGTTGAACGATCTCCTGGAATGTGCCGGGTCGGTGCTCTCCCGTGTGGGACATCATTACAAATTGATGAGCCGGGACCTGGATTCTGGCAAGATTCAGGATCTTCGCGGCCGGTTTTTCCCTTCCGCCGGATCGGAGATTTCCCTTCAATCCCTTGCGCTTCGTTGGCTTCTGGATCGCGGAGTGGATGTGGTACTGAGTTCCCTGCGGCACCCTGCCTATGTGGAAGAAGCTCTCGAAATCCTTAAGGGAGTCCCTGAAAATGCACCGAAGCCATAAGCGGCATTCCATCAAAAAAGATCCCTTGAATAAATTATTTCCCCGGACCCTGCAGAAATGGTAAATTTATAGCATGCAGTCCAGGTTAGCCCGGTTTGACCGTCTCCTTCCGCTTGAACTACGCTTATGATTGGCTGGATCCATTCCCAACTCGATCCCATGGGGATGCAGATTTCCTTTACTTTGTCCAAAACCGGTCATGTATTTGATTTGTGCGATTGGGTTGATTTTTGAAAGCGCGATTCGATTGTTATGAAGGAGGATTTGTGGGTTGAGAATGGAGTTCTGGTAGGCCGATCATCGTACCCGTCATACGTCTTGTGTCACCAAGTCAGACAACTTTTGTCATAACCGCTCTCAGGAGGAAGCCGATGAAAAAAATTTCCGTCATGTTTGCCGTCGCCGTTTTTATGAGTTGGGCTGTAACCGCCTTCGCCGCCGAGGGCCCCATGGAATTGCCAAAGGGGGCGAACGCGAGCGCGCAAATGCATAACCAGGAAGGGATCAAGCATTGGAACCAGGGACATGCGGATGAAGCTCTCAAACATTTTGAAGAGGCTTCTGCCGCGGATCCCGCCCTTGGCGAGGCCCACTTTAACGAGGCGTTGGCCCTGGATAAATTGGGAAAACATGGCGAAGCCACCATGCATTTCAAGGCCGCCAAGAAAAACGCCAATGGCAACGAGGCCATTATCAATTCGGCGATTTTGAACTCACACATCAATCACTGAGATTAAATTAAAAATCGAAATATCAGGACTTTTTAAATCGGGGGCCGGGAGATGTTTCTCCCGGCCCTTTTTATTGGGTTTGATTTGAAACCATGCTGATAACCCATTGTTTTTAAATGGATTAAAAATATAATTCGATTGAAAAGAAGAATCTCCATCCTCTTAACCTTCATCTAATACATGAGATAAAAGAAGGAACGATGATTATGCGTGCAATGGCGACAGAGTTTGGAATGGTTTGTGAAACTTAGGCTTCAAGCCTATATTCCCGTAACCATCAGAAATTGCGGTTGGCTTGGGCCTATCTTTCACGGTGAAGGATAGGCCCTTTTTATGCCTGAAAATAAGGCGATCGGAGGTGATTCCCATGACTTTCATGGTGCTGGTACGGCAACTCCGGAACAATTGGGTTCCGCTGAGTAATCCGGCCACACATGCGAACGAATCTCATGTGCCGCCGTAAACGAGCCAGGGGGTGAGCCAAATGAAACGCTTCCTTGTCCTTTTTACCTTTACAATGTTTGTGTTCGTTCTTAATCCGCCAATGACCTGGAGTAACCCATACCTCGTGCACGAGCCGCCGTTGGCCACTCAAATGAGTTGGGACTTGGCCGCAAACGGAATGCTGTACGTGGGTTACGATCTGGACGGAAACTCCAAGCCCGATTTCTACACCTTGCGGATTGTGGTGCGGTCGTTTTTTGCCAAAGAACCACCCAATGTCATGGCGAGTTACTTTCCTGAGAATATCGTGTTCTTTGTAAATTACGGTTCGTCCAATTTCTACTATGTGGCGGCCCGGGAACCGATGTTCTATGCCGCGGACGTCAATGAAGACGGGCATTGGGACCTGATTTACAAGGATGTTAGCGAGGACGGCATCAATGGAAACGAGACGTTCTACGACAGCCCGTCCGGCATGTTCAGCGCCAATATTGCAAATTTTTAGAAAAGGGAGATTGGCGCAAATACTTGCGGCGATCCCTGAAAAGGGCTTGGGGAAACAAGTTTACCCTTTATTTTCATTGCAAGGGGGTTTGCCGAAACGGAATAAACCCGGTCATGGAAGGCTATTTTAAAAATTGACAAGGGGGTGTTTTGCAGGACGTTTTCTGATACACTAGGAGCCAGAATCAATATCCCCCCCTGGACAGGAGAATTTCATATGATGGGCATCGGTTTTCCCGAGTTGATGGTAATCCTGGTCATAATCATGATTATTTTTGGCGCGGGTAAATTGCCCGAGATCGGGAGTGCTTTCGGCCGCAGTATCCGCAATTTCAAAACGTCGATGAAGGAAGCTGAGGCCGTGGACTCCGGGGAAACGGGCCAGGGTGGCGAGGCTCAGGCGGCGGGCGAAGGGCAGGTGGCTCAAGCCGCGGCGAAAAAGGAAGAACAGATCATCGACGAAGCGGCGATGGAGATTGAAAAAAACCGCATCGGAACGGTTCGCACTCCTCACGATGGGCTGGTTCAGCAAAATGATGTTTTCACCAGTTCGCTGGGACGGGTTCCCGGTGGACGCGGCCGCGACCGGGGTGTCTCCCGGGACGTTTTCTAATCCGTCCCATTCAATCCCCTTGCCTGGGACCGGGATGGAAAAACGCGTGGCGAAGGGATGAATTTAAATTTGATAAAGGCAGGCCGGATTCAAAATCGGCCTGCTTTTTTTATGGGCTCTCCGGACTTTCGACTTCCACTTTCCCCGCGTCGAAAGCCAGGTTCCACCCCATCGCGAGGCCCAATCCGACCCAGATCATTTCCTTGATCCGGCGGACGAACGATACGGTCAGCCCCAAGTCCGGCGGCCAGCCCATGGCCGAGAAGATCAGGATGAGCCCGCCTTCCTGAGCCCCCAGACTGAGTGGAATGAAAAAACTGCCAACCCGAACCAACTGGGCCAGAGATTCCATGATCCACAGATCGGCAAGGGTCGGTTGAAAGCCGAGAAAGACCAGGGTGACGTACAGTTCTCCCAGTCCCGCGATCCATCCGATAAATGCGTAACCGATCGAGAGAATCAATCGGCTTGCATGTTCCCGGTAGTAACCGGACATGAGGCGCGAAAGCGCTTCCAGTTTGGACAGGAATGAAACCACTCCTCCCCCCACGCCCCAACGGGCAACCCAACCGGCCAGCCGCCCCAGCGTTCCCGTAATCTGAAACAGAAAGAACAGAAAAATGAGGGTGGAAAAGATCGCCATCCCGACGACGCTCGTGGTTTTAAATTGGGGAGATACGGAACCGGACTGGAGAATCAGGACGATCCCCGGAACGAAAAAAAGACAGAGCGCCGTGAGGAAGGTCGTCCGGGCCACCACCAGCGACGCCAGACCCTCCCGCAGGGAGAGGCCGTGCCGGTCCTTCAATAACTGGGCTTTGACCGGTTCTCCGCCCAGGGTTCCCAGCGGGGTGATGGTGTTGTAAGCTTCGCCGATCTGGCGTATGCGCCACAATTGCCAGGTGAGCAGGTGGCGGGCTTCGACCGGATAAAAATTGTATTTCCACGACAGGGTATCGAGCAGGGTGACGAGCCAGTAGAACAGCAGGATCAAAAGGAATCCGGCTCCAAGTTTCGTCAACAGGTTGAACACGGTGGTCATGTCCACCGTTTTGACCGACCAGCCGAAGAGACCGACCCCCAGCATCAGAAAAATGATTTTTAACATCTTCGACATGAATGGCCGACCTTGGAAGGGAGCAGGGGATCGCGCAGGGATCCACACGCGGCATTGGCCCGGCAACGGGCCAACCCGTCCTTCTATTTTAGATAACCGGAGAAGCAAAAGGAAAAAAATTTATGGATCGGAGGGCAGGTGCGGGAAGGGGTCAGCGATCGCATTCTCCCCCGATCATGTTGAGCATGTCGAAGGTCGGTATGATATCCGCGAGCATTCCGCCCCGGCAAATCTGCTCCATCGAGGCGGTGAGGGTGAAGCAGGGAGGCCGAACCCGGCATTTGTAGGGTTTGCCGCTTCCATCGCTCACCAGGTAGAATCCCAACTCCCCGTTGGCGGCCTCGATGGGGAAATAGACTTCTCCGACCGGGGGTTTCATTCCATCGATCATCACCTTGAAGTGCGCGATCATTTCCTCCATGCGGGAATAGACATCCTGTTTGGAGGGAACCCTGACGTAGGGATTGTCCACGTTGATGGGGCCTTGGGGCATGTCTTTCATGGCCTGCTTGATGATTTTGTAGCTCTGCTTGATCTCTTCCATCCGCACCAGGTAGCGGTCGAAGTTGTCTCCCACCGTTCCGATGGGGATGTCGAAATCGATCCGGTCGTAAACCAGGTACGGGTGCGCCTTGCGGACATCGTAATTCACGCCGCAGGCCCGCAGGCAGGGGCCGGTATAACCCCAATTGATCGCATCCTCGGCGGAAATGCCGCCGGTGTCGCGCATACGGTCGAGGAAGATGCGATTTTTGGTCAGAAGCTTGTCCACGTCGACGAACAGGGAATCGAGCTTGGCGTATCGCGACTCGAGTTCTTCGTTGAAATTGGGAGGAACGTCGCACATGAGGCCGCCGATCCGGATGTAGTTGGCGGTCAGCCTCGCTCCGCAGACCATTTCCAGGAGGTCCCAGACGATTTCGCGGGCTTCGACGAAGTAGATGAATGCGGTGAGGGCTCCCAGTTCCAACGCCGCCGCCGCGATATTCGTATAGTGATCGGCGATTCGCGCGAGTTCCCCCGTGACCACCCGGATATATTTGCACCGGTCGGTCAATTCGATGCCGCACAATTTTTCAACCGCCAACGCATATCCGATGTTGTTCAGGATCGCCGAACAGTAATTCAACCGGTCCGTGTAAGGGAAGACGTTGGTCCATGTCACGCTTTCGCACATTTTTTCGAACCCGCGGTGCAGGTAACCCACTTCGACGGCAATGTCGACCACCGTTTCCCCGTCGAGGGTCAGCAGGAACTTGACGGTACCGTGCGTGGCCGGGTGCGAGGGTCCCATATTCAGGACCATGTGATCGGTGTGAAGGTTCTCTTTTAGGTCGGTCATCGAATTCCTCTTCTGGGCCCCGCTAATAATTCACAAGATTGCAACTGGCCTTTTCCCGAGTCCCATCTCCGAAAGACCGGTTCACGGCCGGGGATGTACCCTGAAATATTTTGCCCCCCGGTTGGGTCCCGGCGAGCTCGTTTAGCCTCAAACGCAGAATTTATCCCGCCTTGACCACATTTACCGGGACC
>PCWF01000141.1:0-1661 GCA_002796165.1 Nitrospinae bacterium CG11_big_fil_rev_8_21_14_0_20_56_8 | reverse complement strand
CTCAGCAGGTTGACGGGGACCTGAGCCCAGTTTTTGGGGATGTACACCATGCCTTGGGCGGTCACGCGGTTGATCTTGACCGGGGCCTCCACTTTGAAGTTTCCCGAATCGATCTGCACCCGGTCCCCTTCCTTCAAGCCCATCGCCTCGGCGTCACTCGGGTGCAGTTCGGCGCAACATTCGGGACTGATCTCCATGAGGGACTTGGAGAACTGGCTGTAGCTCCCGATATGGAACATGTGATTGCTGGTCAGCAATTTCAGGGGGTAACCCTCGCGGCCACCGGCCGGTTGACCGGGGAAGGGGTGGATTTCAAATCCGGGTTTGTTGGCGAATCCCGTGGGGACCCATTGTTGGGACCGGGTACCGGGGAATACGTCATGATAAATGGGAACCGTCCGGGAGATTTCATCCTGAACGTCCATGACCGAACTACCCGAAAAGGGTTTGCCGAAGGCATGGGCCAGGGAGCAAAAAATATCGAAATCCGTTCGGGATTTACCCTGGGGCAAAATCGCCGGGGCCACCCGCTGAACGTGACGCGTCATGTTCGTGAAGGTTCCCTCCTTTTCGGCGTAGGTGGCCGTGGGAAGAACGATGTCGGCCATTTTAGCGGTTTCGGTCAGGTAGGAATCCTGAACCACCAGGAAGGGAACCGTATTCAAAGCGTCCTTCGCCAGCGCGCCCCGGTAAAAAAAGCGCACCGGGTCCTCACCGGCGATATGGAGAAATTTGATTTTGCCCAGCACGCAACTCTGAAACAGGTCCTCGGCGAGATTGGCGCCGCCCAGGGCCAGGTCGGCGGTTCCCCATTCTTTTGCCAGGGCCTGCCGCGCGGAAGCGTCGGTGACAGGCCGGTAGCCGGGCAGAAACTGCGGCGTCACGCCCATGTCATTCACTCCCTGGGAATTGCAATGTTCGCGGGGGGGATGAAGGCTCACGCTTCCTTCGCCGCCAAAGTGAACCAATACGGCAAGATTCAGCAGGGCGTGGAGAATCTCCTTACCCTGGCTGGTATCGATCACGTCGTTTCCGATCAGAATCGCGCGGTCGGCTTTTTTCGCGAAATGCCGGGCGGCGCGCATTATCGTTTCGTCCGTCAGGCCCGTAGCTTTTTGCGTCGCTTCCGCGGTGTAGGCCGCGAGGGATTGTACGAAATCGGTGAAATTGGGAACGGACTGGGAGATTTTGCCCGTGTCCACCATTTCCTCGTCGATGAGGATACGGCACATGCGATTGGCCAGGAAAACGTCCGAGCCTAACCGATAGTTCAGCCGCACGTCCACCTCACTCATGTGATCGAACCGGACGTTGCGGGGATTGGCGTAAATGATTCCCGTTTTGTTGAAAATCGCACCCTTGCGGATGGAGTTGCCGCCCACCGGGTATTCGGAAGGAAGATCGGAATTGAATACCAGCACCACATCGGCATTTTGCAGTTCCGTAACCGGTTTGGAGACGATTCCGTTTTCAAAGCACCGGATCATGAACGCATTGACGTAAGGCGCCTGAAGGTTCTGCAGGTTGGTCAACTGGTTGGAGCCATACACTCCGCGGAACAGTTTCTGGACCAGGTAATTTTCTTCGTTGGTGAGTTTTTCCGATCCGATGCCCGCGACGGTTTCCGGTCCGCTCCGGTTGATGGTGGCCTGGACCCGCTT
>PCWF01000004.1:2138-13450 GCA_002796165.1 Nitrospinae bacterium CG11_big_fil_rev_8_21_14_0_20_56_8 | reverse complement strand
GGCAAACTCGCTCTTGAGCTTCTCCTGCGGGAGGCGAGAACTGCGCAGTCTGTTACCATCACCGCCACCTCCATTACGTTTAATAAAGTTACGGCTTATCCCCAGGACACCAATATCACGGGAATCACGTATTCCTTCAATGCGGGGAACAACACGCTGGAGCGGATCAGCGGCTCGACCCAGGTGGTGGCTTCGAACGTGACCAGTTTCAGCGTGACCGAGCCGGGAATGAATTTTTATTTAGTCAGCCTGCAGATGAATGGCCCGCAAGGGGAAAGTTTCCAGATCAAAACCGCCGTCAAGCCGAGAGGAGACATCACGTTTTCATGAACCCTTTCAGCAGGATTCTGCAAAACTTTTATCGGCGCCATTCTGAGGCCCGGCAGGGCGGAAGAACCTTGCCCGGATCTCTTGCCCGGCCTGATTTTGCCGATCAGGCCAGATCCTTCGCTGGCGCTCAGAATGACATTCCGGGAGGGTGTCCGTCTCCGGCCCGGCCCGGAAAATGGATCCGCCGCAATTGGGCCGATGAATCGGGTGTGGCGGCCATCATGATGGTCATTCTGGCCATCGTCATTCTGGGAACCCTGGCGCTCAATTTCTTCGCCGAGACCGGGCAGAAGCAATCGGGGTCCGCGTTGACCTATTCCCAGACCAACGCGCTGTTCATCACGGATGGAGGAATCCGCTACCTGGAAAAATGTCTGCGCGACTACACCGCCGGATGCCCCGCCATCCTGGACAATCTCGACTGGAAGACCAACCTGGAAGGACAAACCCTTTCCCCCATCAGTCTGGGAGGAGGGGAATTCGAGGCCAGTTTTCCGGTTCACGTGAATAACGACGCCGATAATATCCGGGTCAATTGCAAGGGAACCTTTCACGATGCGATCCGGGCGCTTTCCGCCACGATCTCCCGCGTGAGCCCCTGCGTTCTTGGGGAACAGGCCATCACCTACTGCAGTTCGGTGGATATTAAAAATGCCGCCAGTTCCACCGACCCGAATGATCCCGTGCAGGTGTGTCCCACGGTCCAGATCGACCCGCTTTACCCCAGCGAGTTTCCCGATGACCCCGTGGGTTGCCCCAATCCGGAATATCCGGATTATGAAAATGGATCCTCCACCCTGGGGGCGCCGTACCAGTATTGCAATTTCACTTTGAAGGATACCTATGCCGTCACCCTCGGCGCTACCAGTACGCTTACTTTGGCCGGGAACGCGACCGACACCACGATCACCGTCGCTTCCGGAACGGACTACAAGGTGGGGATGAGTCTTCAAATCACCGTGGGAAGCCGTCTGGACGGGGTCGTTTCGTCCGGGGACACCGTGATCACCGTCGAGGACGTCACCCCCTATTCCGGCGGGCAGGTCGTCAAAATCATCAGCGCCTCCGACTCGACGGTTGTCGAGGAAAATATCATCGCCAGCCTGGGCCCGGGAGCCAACCAGATTACTCTGCAAAATGCAACGATCAACGATTATCCCGACAGCAGTATCGTGGACCTGACCGACGACAGCAACAGCGCCCAGGCGGAGGCGGTGACGGTCTCGAGCAAAGCCGGTAACGTGCTGACGCTCACCGGCGCCCTGGTCAATAATTTTCCCGTCGGCAGTTCGGTGGATTCGCAGATCACCATGTATGTGGCCAATAATTTCAGCATGGAAAACAGCGCCGAACTCAAGGTGAAAGGGGACCTGACGGTCAATATCGGCAACAATGCCGAGATCAAGAATGTCACCGAAATTCAGTTGTTCGGGACGCTCACCCTCCGCACCGATCAGGATTTCAAACTCAAGAATGCGGCGCGCCTGAACGAAATCCAGGGTTTCTCTCCCGATTTGCTGATCCTGGCCGGAGACGATGCGGAAGTGAAAAACTCCGTTTACCTGGCGGGCGGGATTATCGCCAACGATGCGATTACCATTCAGAACGACGCCCAGGTTCTCGGGGCGGTGGTGGGTAATTCCGTGACGTTGAAAAACAACTCTACCCTGATATTCGATCCTCTTGCCGGGGGGGATTCGCAGGGCATCTCGTCCTGCTCCTCGTCGGAGCGCCAGCCTCCGAAATGGACCGAAGGCTGATTTTTCCCTCGGCCCCGCTCCACACCGCATTGTCTTTGTCATCCCGAGCCTGCTTGTTGTCAGGGCGCAGGACAAACTTCCAAGACTACCGTTACCCATCCATCGCGCTTGCCCCGCTTCGGTCCAGCGCCCCCCACGGCGAGTGGGCGAAGGATCTGGCCGGAACGAGAATGACGCATGCCCCATAATGGACCGGGGCAAGATTCTTCGGTGCTGACGCGCCTCAGAATGACAAGTTGGCGCTTTGGACGTCATTCCGTGTGTTTTTCTTTTAATGTCATCTTGAGCCCTTATAAATGTCATCCTGAGCCTTCGGCGAAGGATCTGGCCGGAACGATGGCGATCATGACCCACGCGATTGCCTGAATCGGTGCAAGATTCTTCGGCGCTGATGCGCCTCAGAATGACAAGTTGGCGCTTTGGACGTCATTCCGTGTGTTTTTCTTTTAATGTCATCCCGGGCCTGCTTGTTGTCAGGGCACAGGACAAACTTCCAAGACTACCGTTACCCATCCATCGCCCTTGCCCCGCTTCGGTCCAGCGCCCCCCACGGCGAGTGGGCGAAGGATCTGGCCGGAACGAGAATGACGCATGCCCCATAAAGGACCGGGGCAAGATTCTTCGGCGCTGATGCGCCTCAGAATGGCAAGTTGGCGCTTTGGACGTCATTCCTTGTGCTTTTCTTTTAATGTCATCCTGAGCCTGCTTGTTGTCAGGGCGCAGGACAAACTTCCAAGACTACCGTTACCCATCCATCGCCCTTGCCCCGCTTCGGTCCAGCGCCCCCCCACGGCGAGTGGGCGAAGGATCTGGCCGGAACGATAGCGATCATGACCCACGCGATTGCCTGAATCGGTGCAAGATTCTTTGGCGCTGGCGCGGGTCGGAATGGCCTCTCAAAGTGAGGCCGGCAACGGTCCACGTTTGTGAGCCCGTTCCTCTCGATTCAATTACATCAAATAAATCAATGGTTTTTAGCGCATTGCCCGTAGACGGGACGGGTAGATTGTGCCATAATTCTAAACGTCATTTTGACGGTTCCGGAATTCCTTTTAACTTTTAAAGCCGCATGAAACTGAAACTTCCCCCAGTCGGAGTCAAAACCGGGCAGAGCAGTATTGGTCTGGATATCGGATTTCATTCCATCAAGGTGGTGGAATTGGTGACCCACGACAAGGGTTTCGAGATCGTCAATTTCGCTTTGAAGGAGATCCCCTCGCACATTCTGAAAATGAAAGACCGGGCAAAACCCATGGCCGGTCTCATCCGCACGCTGTTCGCCGAGGCGGGGGTGAAGGGCCGCAAGGTGTATTTTTCGGTCAGCGGCCACAACGTGGTCATCCGCCGGGCGGTGCTTCCCAAAATGCCCCACGATGAACTGGTCGAGGCGGCCCGCTGGAACGCCAAGGAGGAGATTCTGTTCAACGTGGACACCGCGTCTCTCGATTACTACATCCAGGGAGAATCGCGGGCCGAAGGCGCCGATTTTTACGAGTTGCTGACGGTGGTCGTGCGTGAAGACGTGATCCCCTTCATGGTGGATATTGTGCAACAGGCGGGACTCAAGCCCCTGGGGGTCACCGTGGTCCCGATGGCCCTGTGGGACTACGACCGGGCCATATATACGCCCGAACCCGGCATCGTGAGCAGTTACATCGACATGGGATCGGAGCGGACCCGCGTCTATTTTGTCGCCGACGGTCAACTTCTGTTTTCCAGGGAAATTCCGAACGGGGGCAAGAACATCACCGCCGCCATTATCGGCGAGTATGAAACGGAAGGCCATGAACCGGTGGAAGTGGACGAAATACGCGCGGAACAGATCAAAAAGAGTTTCGGGCTTCCCGCCGAGGACGACTCCGGGACGACCGAGGAGGGGATCCCCCTTACTTTGATCCGCGAGCGGGCCTTTCCCGTGGTCTCAAAGCAGGTGGAGGAGTTTTACCGGTCGATCGAATATTTCAAGAATCAATACAAGCGGGACAAGGTGCATCGGCTGATCATTTCCGGGGGCGGCGTGGGCCTGAAGGGTTTGTACCAGTTCATGAAGGAAAGCCTGGAGATGGAGATCGAGCGGTGCAACGTTTTGTTCCAGGCGTCCTCCACGGCGAAGGAAATTTCCAAGGAAGACGCGAAGCTGATCGGCCCCAGCCTGACGGCCGCCGCCGGCCTGGCCCTCGGCCGATGTGAAAAAATCGACGTCCTCCCGGCGGAACTGAAAGGCTCGCTCAAAAAAACCCTGATCCGCTGGGCTCCGGTCCTGCTCATTCCCGTTCTGGTGGGGGGGGTGGTTTCCCACAGCCGCCACATGCGGGCGCAGGTTCAGGATAAAGTGAACAAACTGGATGAGAAGAACGTCCTTCTTTCCCAGTTGCAACGAAAGGTAAAAGAGCTGGAAGCCCCCACAAAGGAGCTGGAAAACCTGGTTAAGGATAGAAACCAGCTCAAGGATGAAAAGAAAGAGCTTCCCGGCAGTGCGGCATTCCCCCTGGACTTTGGAGAAGTGCTGGACGAAATCGCCGCCATCGTTCCCGACAACGCGTCTCTCTCGGAGATTTCCTATTCGACCGGGGAATCGGATGACGAGGAAGTGCTCCGCAACAAGAAAAACGACGACGAGGTCGATGACAAGCGAGTCACGGTGAAGGGTAATATTTTCGGGGATCCCTCATCGATCCAGACGACCTTGAAATATCTGTTGGAGGATTTCAAAAACTCTCCCGCGGTCAAAGACGTGAAACTCATCAAGTCGCAACCCCTGGACCCGGGGAGTTACAACGTTCCGGGGATCGATTTTGAACTTTACGTTTACCCCACCCTGCGCGGTTCCGTTTAACAAGGATTTTCCAGATGGCGATGAAAATCGAAAAATTCAATTTCAAAAACATGAGCCTTCGCGACAAGTTGTTCATGGGGGTCACGTTCCTGTGCGCCGTGGGGTATTGTTATTACCAGTTCGAGTACAAGGTTCAGGCAAAGAAATTGAGCGAGCTGGACCTCCGGATCCTGGAAATCAGCGGTCCGCTCGCCGAGCTTCAGGGAACCGCCATCCGGCTGGCCAATGCCAAACCGGAGGAGAGGATCGCCCAGCTCAACGCCGAGATCGGCATCCTCCATGAGGAAATCGCCAAAATCAAGTCCCGGCTGGAAGGAAAATCGCTCGAGGTCATCAACGACCTGCAAAACGAAGCCGAGAAAAACGGTCTTGTGATCAAATCCATCCGGACGAAGGAAAAGTCGGTTCGCCGGGGCAATCTCAACATCAGGGAAATGTCGGTGATCATGACGATCCATAGTGATTACGAGGCCTTGCGGGTTTACCTGATGACTCTCGAAACCTTCCCCGCGGTACTCTGGATCCGGAGCCTGGAGACGACCCGAAACGTGGAAATATTGCCGAAAATCGAAACCCGGCTGTACCTCAAATTGTTTGTCATTTAATAAGGGGGGGGCGTGCTGAATCCCGACCGTGGAGAAGCGAGTCGATTGGTAAAGCCGGATGTTTGGCAAATTATATTGCGGGCGGTCCTGGTCGTTTTATTCTGCCTGGTATCCGCCATCGGCTGGGCGTCCCTCCTCCCTGCCCAGGAAACCTCCCAGAAGAGAAATCCATTCACAATGCCGAATGGCGTCTATCCCATGGAAAAAATCCCCACCCCCCCGGCAGAACAGTTGTTTCTCGAGGCGCTTCTGACGACGGACGGGAAGCGGATCGCGGTGATCAACGGATTCAACTTCCGCAAGGGTGAATTGGCATTTGGCCAACGTATTGTGGACATCCTCCAGGATCAGGTGGTCGTTGAAAAAGATGGTGAACGGCGAACCCTGGTCCTCAGCTCAAGAACTCTGCCCAATCCCTCCCTGTCGTTCCGCACCCGCCATTGAAAGGGGGGGTGCATTGCCCCTGCCCGGATTTCCGAATTGCCGAGGCTTCTGGGCCCAAAAAGGAAGAAAAATCAACAATTTATTAGACTTGCGCCGGATTTCGAGTTATATTAATTTGTTGATAATTTGAACGAATTTAAAAGAATTGAGTCCATTTCTTCAAAGGGTCCATTCCGTGTCCACCAGGGGTTGGGGTTGGGGGTTTGGGTTGATGTGGGTGATGTTGGCTTCATGCGCCACGCCTCCCGCTTCGGAGACGGGGTCTGCCGGAAAACCGCTGGATAACCTCGTCGAAGTCCAGTCGTCCCAGAAGACCGGAGCGAAGGCGCTCAAAAAAGGCCAGGAAAAGCCGCGCGAATTGACGCTGGTTCAACCCCAACTGCAAGTTCGGGAGCCGGAGCACAAGGGTCCACGCTTCACTCTGTCGGCGCGGGACGTGGATGTGAAGTCGGTTTTGATCGCCATCGCCAACGAGATTCCGCAAAACGTCATTATCGACCCGAAGATCACTCTCCGAACCACGGTGGATCTGAAAGAAGTTACTCTGGAGCAGGCGTTGGAAAACATCCTCACGCCTTTGAAGCTCAAGTATGAGATCGACAAAAACTTTATCCGGGTGAGCCAGAAGAAGATGCAAACCCGGATTTTCCACCTGAATTACATTCTTTCCCAACGGCGGGGGTCGAGCAATTTGTCTTCTTCCAGCGGTGGGGGGACCAGCCAAACCACCCAGTCCACCGGTTCCACAACGACCGGGACGACCTCATCGGGGAGTTCCTCGGGATCTTCCGCGCGTTCGCAGAGCTCGATTTTTTCAACGGAGCAGACCAACGTATGGACCGAGATCGTCAGTAACCTTCAACAGATGGTTACTCCCTCGACCCAGTCGGCCGCGGGGTTTGGGCAGGAGCAAAATCTGACGTCCGCTTCCACCGGGGGATCGAGTACTCCCAATGCGGAAAGTTTTCTGGCGGGTTTAACCGGGCAGGGTGCCGGGTCGTTGCAGGCGTCGGCGTCCACTCAGCAAACGGCCCCGATCGGGATCCAAGCCACAACGGCGGCCTCGGAAGAACAGCCGTATTTTTCCGTGAACCGCCAGGGAGGCGTCATCATCGTGAAAGACTATCCGGAGGTTCTGCTCCAGGTGGCGGAAATGCTGGAAGCCATCGAGGGCTCCATCCAACGCCAGGTATTCATCCAGGCCAAAATCGTCGAGGTGACCCTCAACGACCAATACCGGCTTGGCATCGATTGGAGCGCCGTCTCCCCGATCACTCTCGCGTCGTCCACGAGTGGGGCGGGGACCATTCTGGGGGGATTGGAAAACGCCACCCTCACCGGAGCGGCGGGGCTGACTTACGGTGTCGCCAACGCCAACTTTAATCTCGTGGTGGATGCCCTGTCGCAACAGGGGGACGTGAGCGTGTTATCCAGCCCCAAAATCGCCACCCTGAACAATCAGCGGGCGGTCATCAAGGTGGGAACCGAGGACGTTTTTTTCTCCCCCGAGGTCACCCCCGCCACGACCACCTCGGCCGCCACGACCGTGTACACCCCCGAGTCGGTGACCATCGGAATCGTACTGGACGTGGTGCCCCAGATCAACGCCAACGGGATGATCATGATGAGTATTAACACGAGCATCACCGAGCGCGCGGGCGAGCGCACCTCTCCCGACAATGTGAACGTGGTGCCCATCCTGGACGTGCGAGAGGCCAACAACGTGGTTTTGTCCCGGAGCGGGCAAACCATCGTGATCGGCGGGCTCATGAAAACCAAAAAGGAAGAGATCGACAACGCCCTTCCTCTGCTGGGCGACATCCCGATCCTGGGCCGCCTGTTCCAGCGCAAACTGAATACGGAAGAAAAAACCGAGCTGGTCATCATGCTCACGCCCGAGGTAATGGTTGGCCAGGGAATCGACGACAGGTTCAATTTTGAGGACCAAAGACTCCGGCAGGTGGGTTATGTGGATCCCTTGACGAATCCCCTTCCTGAAAGGGTCAGGTAAAAAAACATGTACCAGGACTTTTACGCGTTTAAGGAAAAACCGTTCAGTCTGACTCCCGATCCCCGCTTTCTGTATCTGAGCAAACAGCACCAGGGAGCCCTCGACCACATGATGTACGGCATCAAGCAGAAGGAGGGGTTCATGGTCATCGCCGGGGATGTGGGAACCGGCAAAACCACGCTCTCCCGGTGTCTGCTCGACCGGCTGGATAGAAAAGTGGAAGTGGCGCTTATTCTCAATCCCATGTTATCCGACATGGATCTCCTGCGCACCTGTGTCCATGATCTGCGCGTGCCTCGGCTCCATCAGAGACGCAACCGGGTCCTCGTGGGGGCGTCGCACCAGGAGGGCGAACAAGGGCAGGAATCCCGCCCGGTGGAAATCGAGATCGAACTGGAGGATCCGGACTCCGAGTGGGTCAACACCGCCTCCAAGAAGGAACTGCTGGATGCCTTGAATGCCTTTCTGCTGGCCCAGCACAATGCGGGAAAATCGACGGTGCTCATCATCGACGAAGCGCAGAACCTCCCCCTCGATGTCCTGGAGCAATTGCGGATTCTCTCCAACCTGGAAACGGAAAAGGAAAAACTGCTACAGATCATATTCGTGGGCCAGTTGGAACTGAACGATAAACTCAAGCTCCCAGAGCTGAAGCAACTGAACCAGCGAATCTCGATCCGTTACGAGATCGGGCCCCTCTCGTTCGAGGAATCGAAGAACTATATCAATCACCGCCTTCTGGTGGCAGGGGCCAGCTCCCGCGTTGTGTTTGCCCCCGGCACGCTGAAGGAGATCTATCAATACTCCAAGGGTTACCCGCGGTTGATCAACCTGGTCTGCGACCGGACGCTTCTGGCGGGGTTCAACGCGCAGGCGGACACGCTCGACCGTTCGCACGCGAGGCAGGGTATCCGGAGCCTGCTGGGAGAGGAAGATCAAAACTATTTTTTAAAGCGGTTCATCAAGGTTCGGCTTCCTTTGATCGTTTCGATTTTATTTTTCATCGGCGGGCTCGCGTTTTTTATCCTGTCGCAGATGGACTTGAATTTGAAATCCGGGTTGTCCTCCATTTTGTCTGTGACCCGGGAATATGTGAAAGCCGAGTTGCCCCCTTCGGCGACCCCGGTGAAAGTTTCGCTCCCGGAAGCGGCCCGGCCTCCTTCGACGCCTGCGGCCGCGGTTCAGCCCCAAGGGGAATCTCCGGTTGAAAATATCCAGGAACCGGTCCAGGAAGGAGTTCGTGATCCGACGGAGCCGCAACCCGCGCCTGTGGCCGGAATCGCACCGGAAGGGACCGTTGCCAATGTGACGAATGGGATGGCGAAAGGATTTTACCGGATTCACGTGGATTCGCTGAAGACCCAGACGGAAGCGGAAGATGAGGTGAAGGCTCTGGCGGAAAAGGGATTTAATTCGTTCTGGAAAACCGCCGTCACGGGAGGGCAGGAGTGGTATGTCGTTTACGTGGGACCTTTTGAGGACGCCCGGAATGCCAAAATCCACCTCAACGCGTTGAAATTTGCAGGCTGGAAGCCCATATTGTTATCCGTATCCAAAGCCGGTTGAGGGGGGGTAGGGCGCCTTGAGCCTGATCGCGGACAGCCTGAAGAAAGCGTTGAAGGACAAATCCTCGCGTCCGGCTTCCCGGCCCGAGATCAACCTCATTCCCAAATCGTCGGGCAAACTTCCCGGTTCTGCCTCCAAAGAGCAGATCATCCGCGTATTCGTCCTGATTGTAATCCCCGGCGCGATCCTCGCTTATTTAATCTATGCCGGAGCCCTGGATTCGCGCCGGACGAAGGTGACCGAACTTCCCATATTAAAAAAACTGGAATCGAAAGGGAGCCCCACGGCCCCTGCCGAAGTGGCCCCCGTTCCCCCCGTCCAGAAACCCGTGGTCACCGCCCCGCCAGCGTCGGAACGGGCCAAGGTCAAGCCTCCCGCAGGCGAGGTGAAGTCCGCTCCTCCCCAGAAGGCCCAGGAGGTTCCACCCGCCGAACCTGTCCGTCAGCCCAAGGAGCAATTGACCCCGACGCCGAAGACTTTTCCTCCGATAGCGGAGCCGGAGTTGGCCCTGCAAGCGGCCGCGCCCGCGGGACAAACGAAAGCGGTCCCCCCCTCGGTACCCAAGGCCGAAAAAAAGACTACGGTAAAAGCGAAGACGCCTGAAACTCCGGCCGTGCAGAAACCCGTTCCTGCGCCCAAGCCCAAAACGGCGCCGAAAAAACAGGTATCCAAGCCGGTAACTCCCGCTCCGCCTTCTAATATACAACCCCAGGGAGAAGGAGAGGTGGCCGCGCGGGTGCCGCCCCCGGCGCAACCGGCGGGAAAAACTCCCGAACGGATTTATCCCGAAACTCCCACCCCCGATTTATTCAAGAACGCGGATTATTACTACAACCGGGGAATTTTTTATCAGCAGTCGAAGGATTGGGAGCGGGCGATCCTGAACTTTCAAAAAGCTTCGGAAATGAATCCCGATAACGCCGACACTTACAATAACCTCGGGGTCATCTACAAGGAAATCGGCGATTACGACAAGGCGATCGATGAATTTCTCCGCGTGGTCTATCTGGATCCCAATTATGCCAAGGCCTACAACAATATTGGCGTGGTATACTATCTGAAAGAAAATTTCGGCGGGGCGGTTCGCAATTACCAGAAGGCCATCGAGATCAATCCCGAAAATCTGGAAGCGCTGAACAACCTTGCCATTGTATATAAAAAACAGAACCTGCTGGGGAAGGCCAAGGCGGTCTTGAATCGGGCGATGGCGATCAATCCCGAACATCCCGGGACGAATTATAACCTTGCGCTTCTGTATGAAACCGAAGGGAACAATCAGGCCGCCAAACATTTTTACCGCCGCTTCACGGAGATGGGGGCCACGGAACATCCTTCCCTCGTCGTCGAAGTCAACAAACACCTCGAATCGCTAAGGTAAGATCACAAAAATTTTGTCTTGCATCCGGCTGGGGAGGGAACGTGGCCGGAACGGGTGGAGTTTGCTTCAGCCTATGGAAGAAAAATACGAAAGATGGAGGAAAGTAAAGCACTCGATCAAGAAAAACATGATCGCGGGGCTTTTAATCACCGTTCCCGCCGGGTTGACCTTCCTCGTCCTCCGTTTTGTGATTCGCAATCTCGATTCGGCGATGGAACCCATAATCACCCGGGTCGTGGGTCCCAAGGGGATGCAATGGCTGGAGCAATATCCCGTTCCGGGAGTCGGTTTCCTGTTCATCGTGGTTTTCATTATTTTGGTGGGCCTGGTGGCCACGAATTTTTTTGGCCGCAAGCTCGTGCAGTTTGGTGAAGACCTGCTC
>PCWF01000004.1:0-2117 GCA_002796165.1 Nitrospinae bacterium CG11_big_fil_rev_8_21_14_0_20_56_8 | reverse complement strand
GAATCCCCCACTTTTGAAAAGATGGTGCTCCTGACTTATCCGCGCCCCCCCCTCAAGGTTCTGGGAATCGTAAGTTGCGATACGCGCGGGGAGATCAATGCGAAAATTCCGGGCAATCTGGTGAACGTCTTCATTCCAACCTCGCCCAACCCCACCACCGGGTTTCTTATCATGGTGCCGCGTGACGAAATGGAGTTCCTGGAAATGTCGGTGGAGGATGGATTGAAAATGATCATTTCATTCGGGATGGTCAATGCAGAGATCAAACTCGACGATCTTCCGGGATCTTTTCCCGATGAGGGAAAAAAGGCGAGGGGGAGGCCCCCCGCTGAGGAGGGAGGAGAGGAGCGGTCCTGACGGTTTCCCGGGCTGTCAGTTTTTCTTTTTGGTTTCGGTTTTTCCCGCCAGTTTTTCGCTGATGCTCTTGGCGACCTTGACGTTGATCCGGCTGAGCACCTGGCCCGCGACCTGGCTTTTCATTCCGGAGATGATCTGGAGCGCCAGTTCTTCATCCACCGCTTCCAGGATGGCCGCCGCTTCCTCCGGCTTCATGCTGGAATACACCTTGATGAGAGAATCCACGTTTTTCTGAATCGTTTCGTCGCGGAGCCCCAACTCCTGCCGGCTTTTGGCCACGGCCTGGTTGATCATGTCCAGTTCCCGGGTCACTTTTTCTTCGAGCGATTTGACCCGCTCTTCCCGCACCCGAAGCTCTTCCTCTTTCTTTTTCAGATCCAGGTTTTTCTTTTCGAGCATTTCGATCATTCGGAACGTTTCCGGGTTTGCCGAGGCTTCGGATTGGGGGAGCTTGACCTCTTTCTTTTCCTTTTCCTCCGGCATTCCCCGGCGCTGTTTCAGCGCCCGTTCCAGTCCGGCGGTTTTGCTTTCCGATTCCGGGGCCGCATTTTCTCCTTCCGCGGCGGGGGCATCGGATTTTTTATCGTCGGTCCCCTGGGCGAAAGCTAGATCCGATCCGGTCCACTGGGAATCCTGGATTCCCGGCCCCAGGGCCCAGACCCCGGCCAGAAGAAGCAGGATGAACGGGAATTTGTTACCCGAAATTCGTGGATTCATGATTCCCGACGGCCCATGTTGGCGGCGGTTTCGTCCAGGAACATGTTTTCTCTTTTTTCCTGTTCCTTTTTGAATGCCGCAAATTCGCGTTCCTTGAGAATTTCCATGATGCGCCGTTTCCGCATGGCCTCGACGAGTTTTTTTCGGGTTCCCTCCAGCCGGGCCTCGACTTCGGAAATGATCTTTTTCTGCCGCGATTCCTGGTACTTGATTCCGTTGAAAAAATCGTCATACAACCGCATGAAGTTTATATCGATCCCCACTCTCAGCCGGGAGTTGAGGTCGTCGGTGCTTTGTTCCGACGTTTTCTCCATTAATTGGAGATGGTCCTGCTGTTTCTGCAGATGGGTATTGATGACCCCCAGTTCCCGTTTGACCAGGTCCTCCCGGTTTTTATTGATGCGCAGGATCGTTTCGAACCGGAATTTCATTTCACACCCTCAAGAATTTTTTTGAGTCCCCCGATGCTGTCTTTCATTCCCGCTTTATCCATGATGCCCTGCCGCAGGTACTGATTGATCTGTTCCATCTTGCTGATGGCCAAATCGATTTTGGGATTGCTCCCTCGGGTGTAAGCGCCGATATTGATCAGGTCCTCGGCTTCGCGGTAGGTGGCGACGATATCCTTGAGCTTCATGGACATTTCATAATGTTCTTTGGAGGTCACGTCGATCATCAATCGGCTGATGCTATTGAGAATGTCCACGGCGGGATAATGGTTGTGGGTCGCCAGGTCCCGGCTGAGAACAATGTGGCCGTCGAGAATGGCGCGCACCGCGTCGGAGATGGGTTCGTTCAGGTCGTCCCCCTCGACGAGGACGGTGTACAATCCGGTGATGGTTCCCTCCGAGTTGCTGGATCCCGCCCGTTCCATAAGTTTGGGGAGCATGGAAAACACCGAAGGGGTGAACCCTCTCGTGGTGGGGGGTTCTCCAACCGAAAGGCCGATCTCGCGTTGCGCGAGAGCAAACCGGGTGACGGAGTCCATCATCAAGATCACGTCCTTGCCCTGGTCGCGGAAAAACTCGGCGATGGTGGTGGCA
>PCWF01000182.1 GCA_002796165.1 Nitrospinae bacterium CG11_big_fil_rev_8_21_14_0_20_56_8 | reverse complement strand
AGCATGCAGAAGACGCGCGAATCCCGCCTGGCGGCTGTGGGCGATTGCGTCGATCAAATTTCCCGCCGATTTTTCCGCCAACCGTTCCAGAGCAACGAGATCGTTTTCCTTCAGGGTGTAAAGGTCCGAAAAATGCCGGACGCGCCCGGTGTCGATCAACTGGTCGACGACCGCGGGACCCAGGTGGTCGATATCCATCGCGTTTCTCGAGGCAAAGTGAAGGATCCGTTCCTTCAACTGCGCGGGACACGCGGCATTCACGCAACGCCACACCACCTCTCCCTCGGGCCTGAAAATCGGGCTCTCGCAGGCGGGGCATTGCCGCGGCATCCTGAACGGCTCTCCGCGCTTCCCCGCCGGAGAATCCATCACGCGCACCACCTTGGGAATCACCTCGCCCGCCTTTTCGATCAACACCCGGTCGCCCACCCGGATGTCCTTTCGCTCGACCTCATCGGCGTTATGCAGGGTCGCGCGGCTGACGGTGGAACCGGAGACGAACACGGGACGCAGGTTCGCAACGGGGGTGATCGATCCCGTACGCCCGACCTGGCAAACGATGTCCAGCACTTCCGTCTCCGCCTGCTCGGTTTCATATTTGTAGGCGGTGGCCCAGCGGGGATGCTTGGCCGTGCTTCCCAACTTCCCCTGAAACTTGAGGGAGTCCACCTTGATGACCAGCCCATCGACATCGTATCCAAGCGTCCGTTTCTGATCGCGCCAGAATTCCACCCGCTTCAGCGTTTCCTTGAATCCATGGCATAACTCGCTGTTGCGATTGGTGCGGAAGCCCAGCCCGGCAAGAAATTGCAGGACTTCAAAATGCGATTGGAAGGGCTTCTCCTCCATATAACCCAGGCTGTAGATGAAAATGTCGAGCGGGCGGGACGCCGTGATCCGCGGATCCAGCAACCGAAGCGACCCGGCGGCGCAGTTCCGCGGATTGGCAAACGGAGGATCTCCCTTCGCTTCCCGTTCCTGGTTGATTCGGCGAAATCCCTCCCGCTCCATGTACACTTCACCACGAACTTCAAGGATCCGGTAGGGTTGATGTTCCACCGGGATGCGAAGGGGAATCGAACGGATGGTCTTCAGATTGGCGGTGATGTCTTCCCCGTTTTTCCCATCCCCCCGCGTGGCCCCCTGGACCAGCAGACCGTTGTCATACAACAAAGTGACGCCCAATCCGTCTATCTTCAATTCGACGACGTAGTCCACGTCGTCCACCTTCAGAATTTTCCGGACCCGGTTATGAAACTCTTCCAACTCGTCCAGGCTGTACGTGTTATCCAGACTCAACATGGGCATCTTGTGCCGGACGGGAGGGAATTTTTCTTCGACCTGGCCTCCTACCCGCCGGGTGGGAGAATCGGGGGTGACCCATTCGGGGTGGGCCGCCTCCATTCCCTTGAGACGCTCCATCAGGCGGTCGTATTCCCGGTCGGAAATTTCAGGACGGTTCTCGACGTAATAAAGGGAGTCGTGGCGCCGAATTTCCTCCCTCAGATGGTCTATTTCTCTTTTCTTTATTTCTGGCATGATAGTTTATAATCAGGTTTCTGACAGGAATGTTTCCCGATCTTGAATCCGCAAAGGATCCCCTGCACGATGCATTTTCTAAGCCATATTAATATCTTCGATGGGCTCGAGGATCAAGAACTCTCTCAGATACTCGCCCTGGGGAAGGAATCCCGACTCAAACCCCAGGAGTATATTTTCAAAGAATATGGCCCCGGTGACCGGTTTTATATCTTAAAAGAGGGGCAGATCGAAATTACCGTTCACAATCCGGTGAATCCTCCTCCCATCGTCCTGGCCACGCTGGCGCCCACCGAGGTATTTGGGGAATTTTGCCTATTCGATGACGCGCCCCGTTCGGCCACCGCCAAGGCCACCCAACCCTCCCTCATTCTGGAAATCCTGAAAAAGGATGTGTTCGCCCTGTTCCAGAAGGAAACCCGGATCGGCATGGTGATTCTGCAAAACCTGGGGACTGTTCTTTGCAAACGCCTGAGAAACACCGACAAAAACCTCCGCAACCACCTGCTCTGGAGTGAACTCAACACCCCCTTGCCCTGAGCGGGAAGATTCGGTCCCTTAATTAAGGTTGTCCCCAAGGGGGGTCATGAATATAATAGCGGGGGTGTTTTTCGATTCACAGTCGCGCGTCAGGCCCATTCGCTGGCTCTTATTCCGAACCGCCAGCCCAGGCGACCGGAAATTTGAGCTTCCCTTATAATTACTGACCCAGGTGGCGCCCCATGCACATATTGAACCAGATAAAAATATTCAAGGGACTGGACGACGACGAACTCTCATCCATTTATCATCTCGCCATCCCAAAACGGATTGAAACGGGGCAGTATTTAATTCGGGAAGACCAGCGGGGAAACAGTCTTTTCATCATCCTGGAAGGACTGGTTGAGGTCCTGGTGGAAAACCCGGTCAAACCGGGGGAGACCATTCCCTTGGCGAAGCTCCGCGCTCATGACGTCCTTGGAGAACTTTCGATATTCGACGATTCCCCCCGGTCGGCTTCGGCCCTGGCGCGGTCCGCAACGGACGTACTTGAAATTCCCAAAGTCGAATTATGGAAATTGTTTGAAAAGAATAACCGCATGGGAATGGTGACCCTGCGTAATCTGGGCGCAACCATTTGCGAACGTCTTCGCTCGGCGGACATGGAACTGAGAAACTGCAACCTCTGGCTCGGAATGTAATCCGAAGCCGCCCTCCCCCCCGCCTCACATCTCCAAGGTCACGTAATAACCATAGCGGCCCCGTTGAACCAGCAAAAGGACGCTGGTCCGGTCTCCCACTTCCATCACCGCCTGATTATAATCCTCTTCGTTCTTGACCGGGTGCTGATCCACCTGCCGGATGACGTCCCCGGGTCGAATTCCGATTTTTCCCGCAGAGCCGTTGGGCTGAACGTCAACCACCACCATGCCCGATCCCGTCTGCAAACCGTATTGCCGGGCCAGGTCAGGGTTCACGGGACGAATCCCCAGCCCAAGCTGATTTTGCGTGAAATCGGCTACAAAATTACGAGGAAGAGCCGAGATATTCAACGCCAGCACGTGGGGTCCGTCGTCCCTCACGACTTTGAAATGGGCGACATTGCCGATGGTATAACCGGCCATAAGTTCCTGGTAATCCAGTCCATCGTTTACGAGATGATCATCGACGGACAAGAGAACGTCCCCGGGATGCACCCCGGCCTGACCTGCAGGCCCATCCTTGAAGACACGGGTCACCAGAACCCCGCGCTGACGGTCGAGCTTGAAGTGACGCATCAGATCCGGGGTGAGGTCCTGGATGGAAAGTCCGATCCATCCGGGCCGAACTTTTCCGAATCGCATTAATTCCCTCACAATGCGGCGGGCCCGGTTGATGGGGATGGCGAACCCGATTCCCTCGGCCTTTTGGTAAATGGCGGTATTGACCCCGATCAGGGAGCCATTGATGTTCAACAACGGCCCTCCGCTGTTGCCGGGGTTGATCGACGCATCCACCTGGATAAAATCATAGAACACCTTGTTCTTACCGGCGCGGATCGTCCGGTTCACGGCGCTGATAATTCCGGAGGTCACGGTATGGTTCAATCCGAAGGGATTCCCGATCGCCACAACCGTTTCCCCGATCATCAGATCCTCGGACTGGCCCATCTCAACGTAAGGCAAGGGTTCCTGGGAGTCGATTTTAACGATGGCCAGATCGGACCGGCTGTCCGCCCCGACCAGGGTCGCATTGAATTCGCGCTGATCCACCAGCCGAACCTTGATTTCAAGCGCGTTCCCGATCACGTGTTCATTGGTCAGGATGTATCCCTGGGAATTGATGATTACCCCGGACCCGAGACTGCGCCGCTCGGACATTTGCGGCGGGAGAAAATCCTTCAGGAACTGGTCGAACAAGCCATTCCCGAAATTTTGAAAAGGGTTGTTCAACGTCGAAACATTTTCCAATGTGTAAATATTGACTACAGAAGGCCCCACTTTCTCCACGGTGATTACGAGGGGTGTGCGCCGATCGAAGGGCTCGGCCCCGAAGGCGGGATAAGGATTCCACGGAGACAGGGAGAGAAGAATCAGGAAAGAAAAACGGAGGAAATGTGGCGCTTTGACTTGATGTATGGCGAAACCCATGGAGAAAACAACAAGGGGGCTCCCGAGGAGCCCCGCTCATTCGATTTTACTGCAGGAACAATAAAAAATTAAAGATCGGACCCAAGGATTACCCGATTCGCACGGCAACATAAATGGTGTTGGTCCCGCGCCGCACCAGGAAGAGAGCCGACTTCCCTTTTTTGATATTGGCCTTGATCCGGTTGAAGTCATTCATGTTTCGAACCGGTTCGCGGTTGATCTCGGTGATGATGTCGCCCCGCCGGAGACCCGCTTCCGCCGCGGCCTCGCCCGGCGCAACGTCGGAAACCAGAACGCCATCGGTCGTATCCAACTGCAGGCTCTGAGCCAGTTCAGGCGTGATATCCTGCATTTGCATCCCCAGCAGATCGGTTTCGAGTGCCGCCTCTTCCTGAGTTTCCTTGAGCACTTCGACCTTGACCGACAGGGTTTTCTTCGATCCGTTGCGGACGACCACAATGTTCACCGCACTGCCGGGGATGGTGGCGGCAACCACCTTGGGAAGCTCTTCCATCGCCTTGATGCTCTTTCCGTCGAATTCGACGATAACGTCCCCGCGCTGAACGCCCGCTTTGTCCGCGGGGCCTCCGGGAATGACATCGCCGACCAGGGCGCCTTCGGCTTCATCCAGCTTGAAGGACTTGGCCAACTCGGGAGTGATTTTTTGAATCATGACCCCCAGCCAACCGCGCGTCACCGATCCCTTTTCCTTAAGATCCTTGAGGATCCCTTTGGCAATATTAATGGGAATGGCAAACCCGATCCCCACGTTACCGCCGGAATTCCCCGATATGATGGCGGTATTGATGCCAATCACATCTCCCTGGAGATTGATCAGCGGGCCTCCGCTGTTGCCCGGATTGATGGACGCATCGGTCTGGATGAATTCATCATAGGGGCCCGCGCCGATGCTTCGGCCCAAGGCGCTGACCACCCCCACGGTAACCGTATGGCTCAACCCGAAGGGGTTGCCGATCGCCATCACCCATTCGCCGACTTCCACCTTGTCCGAGTCTCCCAGCTTGACGTAAGGAAACTTGTGCGTGCTTCCCGGTTCCACATTGACCTTGATCAGCGCGATGTCCGTTTTGGAATCCGATCCGATCAGGGTAGCCGTATATTCCTTATCGTCTTCAAGGATAACCGTGATCTCTTCCGCATCCTCAACGACGTGGAAATTGGTCAAAATGTGCCCTTCCGGATCAATCATGAAACCGGAACCCATGCCATTTCGAGGACGGGGCGGGGTGCGATCGCCGAAAAAGCGGTCATAGAAATCGCGGAAGGGATCGGGATTGGGATTGGGATTACGATCCGGAGAATGATCCTTGGGGAAAGGAGAGCGGAATTCCCGCGTCTGCACTCGCTTGGCGCGGGTGCTCACGTTCACCACCGCAGGATTTTCCTTTTTGGCAATTTCAACAAACAGATTGCTCGACAGCGTTTGCGACTCGGCGCTCAGGGCCGACGCCTCGTCCAACAGAGGATTGGAATGCCAGCCACCGAACGACAGCGGAAGACACAAAGACAGAATCAGGATCAAGTAAATCGAGGTTTTGCCGGGTTTAAGTTTCATTAGTAAGCCTCTCAACAACTGTAGGTAATGAGTCCATTAAACTTAATTTCCGAATTGCCCTGAGGGTGAAATCCCCGCACGCGGGGGAAAATCGTTTTCACGCCAGCATCACGGTGACAGTATAAAACCGGGAGATTAAATTGCGGTTAATGGGCAATTAATTTTTTTTTAATTTCATTTCCCGGATTGGCTAATTTTTGAAAGGATTGATTTCCGATTCCGGGAAGTGAAATACGGTGATGGATACGAACGACGGGTATTCTATGGGATCGATTGCTGTTGTTTTAAGATTATTATACCTTCCGGTCAGGGTTTTACAACAGCAAAACCCGCTCGCCCAAATATTTATTGACTCCCTTTTATAGATTAATGATAATCAACCGATCTCGGCACGGGACGCCTCGGTTCCGGTCAAAGGGATATTCGAGTTTTCCCTGCATCCCGCTGTCAAGCCGTCGATAAGGCCGCATTTTTGCCCGGGCCGGAGTTTTCTATCGCACCTGCGGAAATGGAAATGCGCGTCTCGTTCCCGGGGTTGGAAATCCGGACCGGATTGTTTTCGATACCCGCGCGTCTTGCGCTCCCGATTCGGCCGCGTCCAGGAACCGCGTTCTCTTTCACCAGCCCCGCGACCCAATGAGTCTTTTTCTTTCAGCCTTGGGATTGATGATGGTTTTTGAAGGCATCCCCTATTTTACCGTTCCCTCGCAGGTGAAAGCATTTGCCCGGAAGATCCCGGAAATCGAGGATAAAACTTTGCGCTCCATCGGTTTCGTCCTGATGCTCGCCGGACTCGCCCTCGTCTATCTTGGCAGGTCGCTCTTTGGAAATGACTGATCCTATGAAAATATTCGCCGCGTTAATTTTGGGACTCGCCCTGTGCCTGGTGTCCGCCACCGGCTGTTCAACCTGGAAAAGCCTGGATGGAATGAATGAGGCTCCCATGGAAACCGTGGAAGTGGCGCATCCCTTTACCGACATCCCCATGATGAAGGATTTCCAGCTCGATCGAACTCAATCGTTCATTTACGAGTCGGGATCGGGAACCGTTAAAGTCGGCCGCCTGTTCTACTCCGGCTGGGGAGGGCTCGATGACGGGGTCAAGTTTTTCGAAAATGAAATGATCAACAAGGGCTGGCAGTTGGTCAACGCCATTCGCCATAACGGCATGGTCATGAACTACCAGAAAGAAGGATGGGTGTGTACCCTGATCCTCAATCATTCCTGGGGCAAATCCTACATCGAAATTCAGATCGGGCCCAAGTGAGGCCGGTTTACTGATTCCATGTCCCCCTTCCGCGCCGATGTTATCGAACGAAAAAACCTCTCAACAATTGATCCTCGATTTCCCCGCGCGGCCGGAATTCTCCTTCGACAATTTCATCGTTTCGGAAAGTTCCCGTTTCGCCGTTGAAGCGGCCGGGGAGATTTGCTCCCCCTCTCCTCCTTTTCGTTCCCTGTTTCTTTTCGGTCCCGGAGGACTGGGCAAAACCCATCTCCTGATCTCTATCGGCAACCGGGTCTCGCAAACCGGAAAGAGAGCCCTCTACCTGCATTGCCGGGAATGGATCCAGAAATTGAACGCTGGAGGCGGAATCCCTGACGCGCAAACACTCAACCGTATTACGGCGGTGGATTATTTCCTTCTCGACGATGTCGAATATTTATCCGGACAGAAGGGAGCGCAGGAACAACTGTACCTGATCTACAACCAGCTCGCGGAACGGGAGGCCCGGCTGGTGTTCGCATCCAGCCTGCACCCACACGACCTGCCGTCGATCCAGGATTACCTGATCTCAAGGTTTCAATGGGGAATGGTGGTGGAATTGGGCCCCATCGACGCTGAAGGCATGGCCAGGATTCTCAAAAAACTGGCCGCAGACCGGGGCATGAACCTGCCCGGAAGAACCATCGAATACCTTCTGACCCGCATTCCGAGGGACTTCGCCTCGCTTAATGCGGTGGTAGAAACCATCAATCGCGAATCCCTCGTCCAAAAAAAGAAAGTTTCCATTGCGCTTGCAAAGGATGCGCTGAACCTCCCCTGAACGGTTCTATGTCCCATCCCGACCAAAATATCGCCCGTGCACTTGCGCAACTTGCGGGTTCCGATTCCGAATCGCCCGCGGTCGTGGTTCCGTCCCGGAACCAGACTCTGACATTTGCGGAGCTTGAAGCGGACTCGAACCGCATCGCCTCGGGACTGGCGGCGGCGGGGCTGGGCCGGGGCGACCGCGTACTGGTCCTGGTGCCCTTCGGACTGGATTTTGTGTCGACGGCCTTCGGTCTCTTCAAGGCGGGAGCCATCCCGGTGCTGATCGACCCAGGCATGGGGCGAACCCATCTGCTTCAATGCGTTCTCGAATCGCAACCGAAAGGCATGATCGCCATTGCCCGCGCCCACATGGCTCGGTGGATATTCTCCCGGTTTTTCCGGACGGTCCAGGTCCGGATCACTGCCGGAAGCCGGTGGTTTTTGGGGGGATCCTCGCTCGACGCAATCCGCCGCGCGGGAGATCCGGGTTTTGTTCCCGCGCAGGTGGGGGCCGACACACCTGCCGCAATTCTCTTCACCAGCGGGAGCACCGGCCCGCCCAAGGGCGTGCTCTACACGCATGGCGCGTTCTGCCGCCAGGTCGAAATATTGCGGGACGTATTTGGCGTCCAAAAAGGCGAGGTCGATCTTCCCACGTTCCCGCTCTTCGGTCTTTTCAGCGTGGGATTGGGAATGACGGCGGTCATCCCCGATATGGATTTCACGCGCCCCGCCCAGGTGAACCCGGAGCGGATCGTCCGCACCGTTCGTCAATACCGGGTCACCAACAGTTTCGGCTCCCCCGCTTTGTGGGACACGGTGAGCCGGCATTGCCGGGAACAAGGTGAAACGCTTCCTTCCCTCCGGCGGATCCTCATGGCGGGAGCCCCCGTTCCCGGTTCGCTCCTGGAACGGTTCGAATCCATCGTGGATCGGGAATGCCGGATCCATACGCCTTACGGCGCCACCGAGGCCCTTCCGGTCGCGTCGATCGAGAGAAAGGAGATCCTCGGGGAAACCTGGGAACGCTCCCGGACGGGACAGGGAATCTGCGTGGGAAAAGCCGTACGGGGGATGGAGGTTTCCATCATTCCCCTATCCGACCCGCCGATCGACCAATGGGACGATTCGCTCGCAATGAAACCGGGGGAAGTGGGGGAAATCGTCGTCAAGGGCCCGTGGGTCACGCGGGAATACTTCAACCGGGATGAGGCGAACCGGCTGGCCAAAATTAAGGACGGCGACACCGTTCGGCACCGCATGGGGGACGTGGGACGGATCGACGATTTGGGTCGAATCTGGTTTTATGGAAGAAAATCCCAGCGCGTTCTTACCGCACAGGGTCCGCGGTTCACGCTTCCCTGCGAAGCCATATTCAATCGCCACCCGGAGGTGAAACGCTCGGCGCTCGTGGGCCTCGGGCAACCGGGAAACCAAGAACCGGTAATCGTGATCGAACTCCGGAATCGCGGGATCCTCACCTCTGCCAAAGAAAAAAGCAGGCTGACGCGGGAACTCCTCGCCCTGGGCGGCCAATTTCCCCACACGGCCATGATTGCGCGCGTGCTGTTTCATCCCTCGTTTCCCGTCGACGTTCGCCACAACGCAAAAATTTTCCGCGAGCGTCTCGCCGAATGGGCTGGAGAACAGTCTTCAACCGGCCCTACTTGACTTCCTTCAGGTACGACAGGGTGGTTTCGAGAAGCTCCCTTGAAAAAAGCGTCCCGACCAGTTTTTTGCGCGCCACCTCCCCCGCCTGACGGAATTTCGCGATCTCCCCGCTGGGAGGTTCCGGACTCAGCACGACCCCATTCTTCTGCATGACCTCAATGGACTTGTCGTTTTCTTTTTGGATGAGGCGAACCAGGTCCCCCAAGCATTTTTCACTCACTTCCCGCAGAACCTTCTGGTGTTCGGGAGACAGTTTTTCAAACTGCCGCCGGGTGATCAGCACCCCGCCGGTGGCGTATCCCATGCGCAGGCGCGACATGTACTTCACCTTGGTGAACCATTGCAGGGCCAGCGCCCCCTGCGGCGACGAATACACCGTGTCGAGGAGTCCCGTCTGTAGCGACATCAGCACATCGGTCACCGACAAGGGAACGGGATTGACCTGCATGGCCTGATAGGCTTCACGCACGAGGGGATCGCCTTCCCACATCCACGGCTTGGTGGCCCTCAAGGCTTCCACCGAGGGAATTTCCTGCGCCGAGAAAAAATGGACCCAGCCGACGGGAACCCAACCCAGCAGGATGTACCCTTCCTCCTCGAACCGCCGCGAAAAATGCCCGTTCAACTTATGATAGACATTCTGGATCTGCCCATCGGTCTCGAACAGGAACGGAAGATCCAGAACCCGGACCTCGGGCAGAATTTCTCCCAGGCCCACGCCGGTAAATCCCGCCCCATGCAGTTGTCCCACCCGCATTTTGCGGATCACGTCCTTTTCATCGCCGGACACTCCACCGGCATAAAACTTGAACGAAACGGCCCCGCCGGTCCCTTTTTCGACCTCCTGCGCCAGCCGGTGCATCTCCTCCATCCACGACGACCCCTCCGGGGCCAGGGTCGCAAACTTGATGACGGTTTTTTCTCCACCGTAAACCGGGGCAATCCACATTCCCCCGATCAACACCAGCGCCCACCCCAGACCGGAGGCCAGTCCCCGGACCGGTCCGCATATAGATTGAATCAATCCCATCGGCAGTCTCCAATGGATCGCAATTTGAATTCAGAACAAATCATCGACGGACTCTAAAAGGACTTCGGCCTTGGCCTTGGCAATCTCGTTGCTCAGACGCTGGGCGGGCAAGAGATCGGAGGGAGTGGACAGCACCTGGTCGAGCAGACGCATAAACAGGTCCCGGTCCTGCACCTGAACCGCATAGGTCTTCGCGTACAGGTAGGGAGCGAGAAGATATGTTCCACCGGTCACCTGCATGCTTTGCTCAAAATGAAATTTTGCCTTTTCCGGATTGCCCCCGAGGAGTTTGGTCCGGCTCCCGTAAAATACACCCAGGGAAAGATGGGGGCCGCCAAAATGGTAGGCGGGGTCCAGTTCAAGATTCCGCTCCAGAAGGATCTGGAGGCGGGAGATATCGGCGAACGCTTCCGGATTGTTGAGGTTCAGCATCAACCATTCCCCCCAGCATTGACCCAGCCAGAACAGGAAGGGCAGATCTTTCCGCTCCAAATGCATCAGTTCCGATTTGAACTCCGCCAACCCCATCGAAGCAAGGTCCGGTTTCTGCAACCCCCGCAACGCATAGTTCCGCCCCCGCTCATACAAGGCCGAAGCCCGTTTCGGATCCTGTTCCCGGACGAAGCCGAAAGCGTAACTGCAAAAACCCTCGGCCAGGTAACGCAGGATCTCGGGATTGTCCGGGTCCGACTGTCGAAGCCCTCCGAGTAATTTGAGATTGGAGGGAATGGCGCGCTCGGCCAGTTGGAGATCGCTCTCACTCTGCATCGAGTCGTATTGGCCCTGAACCAGCGGGAAGGCCATGCGGGCCGCCATTTTTTCGGAGGCGCACCCGGCGGCCAGAAACACGAAACACATCAGAAAGGAAAATTTCCTCATAGAATTTCCATGATAGCAGAATCCGGAAACCCGCAACAAGACGGCATGAAATTTTTGACTAAAAAATATCTATCTGCTAGCATTTTAACGGTTTTGCACGGGGGAATGGAATATTTCATCACCCTCCCCCAGCGACGGAAGAACGCGGTGACCCCCGGAGAGATTGCCCCAAATGGTAAAAAATCTGGATCGGGAAACAGAAGATCAAGTCCTGCTTTGGATGAAGAAAATTC
>PCWF01000101.1:5520-5852 GCA_002796165.1 Nitrospinae bacterium CG11_big_fil_rev_8_21_14_0_20_56_8 | reverse complement strand
CAACTTCGTCAATGAACGGTCTCACGTCCGCGCTCCGAAACCCTTTCTGGTTGTAACTGAACCGGACCTCGTCAAAATCCTTTTCGCCCGTCTGGTGAACGATGTGGATCGATTCCTTTTCATTAGCCAGATGGTCGAGCGCGTCGACCATCGCCATGTTGATGGAGTGGGCTCCCTGACTGCCCCCCAGAACGAGAACGGTGAACTTTTCCGATGGGTCGCGGGGAGCGACCTGCTCGCGGGGAATACAAAATTCCTCCCGCACCAGGTTGCCGGTGACCTCCACCTTCCCCTCGGGGAAAAACCGCGCCGATTCTTTAAAAGAAACCGCG
>PCWF01000101.1:5059-5478 GCA_002796165.1 Nitrospinae bacterium CG11_big_fil_rev_8_21_14_0_20_56_8 | reverse complement strand
GGGACCGAGTTTTGCTCGTGCAGGAGAATGGGGATGCGCAAAACCCAGGCCGAAAGCACGAGCGGACCCGAGGCGTATCCTCCCACACCCACCACCAGGTTGGGCCGCTTCCGGACAAGAAACCAGAGAGACTGCGTGATGCCCACCGGCAATTTGCACCAGGCGGCCCAGCGGTGAATGGATCGTTTCCCCAGCAGGCCCGAAGACATAATGGTCTTGAGCGCAAATCCCTCACGCGGAAGCACTTTCGATTCGATTCCCTGTTTTGTTCCCACAAAGGTGATCTCGATTTCCATGTCATGCCCCTTGAGAGCTTTGGCTAACGCGATTCCGGGGAACAGATGCCCCCCGGTTCCTCCACCTGCAATGACGACCCGTTTAGACATAACCCACAAGCCGGATCAGTTTTTCAGGGTCAC
>PCWF01000101.1:2676-4975 GCA_002796165.1 Nitrospinae bacterium CG11_big_fil_rev_8_21_14_0_20_56_8 | reverse complement strand
CCATGTTGATAACCGCCTGCACGCTGACCAGTAACGTGATTCCGATCGCGAGATGCATGCCGAAGGGATCCTTCGCCTGGAAAGCCGTTACGAAACCCCGCCAGATCAGAATTCCAAAAAGGACCACAATGGCGCTGGCGCCGACAAACCCCAATTCCTCGCCGATGACCGAAAAAATGAAATCCGTGTGGGCTTCCGGCAGGTAGAACAGTTTCTGCGTGCTGTCGCCCAATCCCAGACCCAACAGGCCCCCCCGCCCGAAAGCGTAAAAAGACTGGATGGCCTGGAATCCCGAGTCCGAGGGATCCTGCCAGGGGTCGAGGAAGGCGAGGATACGACGCATCCGGTACTCCGCGCTCATGACCGCCGACACCAGCAGGGGAATGACCGCCAGGCCCGAATAAATCAGGAACTTGGTCCGAATGCCCGCGATGAACAACATGGTGAGCGTGACGACGCAGATGATCATCGCCGTTCCAAAATCCGGCTGAAACAGGATCGGCAGGAAAAAGAGCCCCAGCACGATCAGATTGGGTAAATACCCGTAGGCAAAATTTTTGAGCTTGTCGGCCCGCTTGACCAACGATTTGGCGATGAACAGAACGAGAGTGAACTTGGCCAGCTCCGAGGGTTGGAAGGTGAATCCCCCGATACTGAGCCAGCGCCTCGCCCCGCCCACTTCCTTCCCGATTCCGGGGATCATGACCAGGACCAGGAGGATAAACGTCACCGCCATGGCGGGATAGGTCAGTTTCTGGAGTTTGCGGTAATCCAGTTTTTTGGCGCACAGCAGGATTCCCCCTCCGATCAGCACGAACAGCAGTTGGCGCTTCAGGAAGTAATACGAATCGTTGTATTCCTCCATCGCATAGACCGCGCTGGAACTGAACACCATGACCACGCCGATCAGCGTCAGCAAGCCGACCGTGATGGCAAGAACGGGATCGCAATGATAATGTTTCGACCTCGACGCGTTCAAACCCAGCCTCCAGGAAATAGATGGAACCGTTTTCGAGATGGCATGCAATCATGACTCTTCCAGACGGTTGACGATCGACTTGAACTGCCGACCCCGGTCGGCATAATCCTGAAACATGTCGAAACTGGCGCAGGCCGGGGACAAAAGCACGACGTCCCCCGGCCGGGCGTGTTCGATGGCGGTGCCCACGGCCTCTTCCAGCGTTTCGGCCTCCACAAAAGGAGGGGAGCCGTTCAGCACTTTCCGGATCTTTTCACGGGCTTCCCCGATCAGAACGAGAAACCGGGTTTTTGATTTGAACAGCGGACCCAGCAGGGAAAAATCTCCGTCCTTGTCGCGTCCCCCGAGGATTAGCACCACGGGCCGGTCGAAACTGGACAGCGATTTGAGCACCGAGCCCACGTTGGTGCCCTTCGAGTCGTTGACGAAATCGATTTCACGCACACGCCGCACCCATTCCATTCGGTGCTCAAGCCCCGAAAAATTTCTGAGCGCGCGGGCGATGGGTTGCGCGTCCAGTCCCAGGGGACACGCGGTCGCCAGGGCGGCCAGCACATTTTCCACCTGCCACCGCATGGCCGGTTGCAGGTCCGAGGTCGTGCAGATGTCCCGGTCGTCGCCGCCGAACCGGGTCACCAGGGTGTTGCCCTTGAGAAACGCCCCCGCCGCAACCTCCTGCCGGGTGCTGAAAAGCAGTTTCCCGGGCCGCGTTCCCCGCCCCAGCTTTACCGTTTCGGGATCGTCGAGATTGAGCACCAGGAAATCCTCCTGCGTCTGATTCGCCGCGATTTTCCGTTTGAATTCACCGTACTGAGCCATCGTCCTGTGCCGATCGAGATGGTCCGGCGTGAGATTCAAAATCGCCGCGACCTTCGGGTGGAACGTCGAGACCCCCTCAAGCTGGAAGCTCGAAATTTCCAGAACCCGGTAATCGGCCGTTTCCCCGTCGATGAATTCGATGAAGGGGGTGCCGAGGTTTCCTCCCACATCAACCTGCTTTCCGGCTTCCTTCAAAATTTCCCCGACCAGCGTGGTCACGGTGGATTTTCCGTTGGTGCCGGTAATGGCCAGGACGGGAACCCGATTGAACCGGAACGCCAGTTCGATCTCGCTGATGATCTCGACCCCCCGTTGGCGCGCTTCATCGAGGAAGGGCGCATTGATATCCGTCCCTGGGCTGAGTACCACCACCTCGGTTCCCGCAGGGGGCCGGGAAGTTCCGAAGACGAGATGGACGGCGGGGTCCAGGTTGGGCAATTTCGGCCGGAGTTGATTCTCGGATTTTTGGTCGAGAAGCGTCACCCGGGCTCCGCGGCGGAC
>PCWF01000101.1:0-2626 GCA_002796165.1 Nitrospinae bacterium CG11_big_fil_rev_8_21_14_0_20_56_8 | reverse complement strand
GATCCATACTCATCTCAACTTCAACGTGCTCAGGCTGATCATGGCCAGCACGACCGCCACAATCCAGAACCGCACGATCACTTTCGGCTCGGCCCAACCCATCTGTTCGAAATGGTGGTGTAGCGGAGCCATTTTGAAAAAACGTTTGCCGCCGGTATATTTGAAAAACCCCACCTGGATGATGACGGACAGGGCCTCAATCACGAAGATCCCTCCCACCAGGATGAGCAACAGCTCATGCTTGGCGATGACCGCGATGGTCCCCAGAACCGCTCCCAGCGATAGGGATCCCACGTCGCCCATGAACATTTGGGCAGGGTAGGCGTTGTACCAGAGGAACCCCAGGCTTGCCCCCACGATCGCCGAACTCAGCACCGCGACTTCGCCCGCGTCCTTGATGTGCTGGATCTGCAGGTAATTGGCGAAATTGAAGTGCCCGCACAGGTAAACGATTCCCGTATAGGTGAGCGTGGCGATGATGATCGGACCGATGGCCAGGCCATCCAGCCCGTCGGTCAGATTGACCGCGTTGGAAGTGCCCACGATGATGAACACGATCAACAGCAGGTACCCCATACCGAGGTCCGGGTGGAATCCCTTGAAGAACGGAACCGAAAGCCGGGTGGCGTACTCGGCCCTGCTGGAATCGAAATGTGTGATGTAAATCCCGATCATCAGACTGAAGATGATCTGGTACAGGAATTTTTCCCTCGCGGTGAGTCCTTTTCCCTGCCTTAACTTCATCAGGTCGTCCACCAGACCGATCCCGCCGAATCCGCAGGCGGCGAAGAGGAGAAGCCAGATATAGGGATTGGACAGATTGGCCCAGAGCAGAGTCGAGAGAACGAAGGTGAACAGAATCAGGAGTCCGCCCATCGTCGGAGTTCCCGACTTGACGAAATGCTGTTGCGGGCCGTCTTCCCGGATTTTTTCCCGGATCTGGTATTTTTGCAGGATCGCGATCATTGTCTTGCCCAGTAAGAGGCTCAGGCCCAGGGCCGTGAGTCCGGAATAGGCGGAACGAAAGGTGATGTATTTAAAAACATTGAAAATCGAGTAGTCCGCACTCAGCGGATAAAACAGGTGATAAAACATGGCCCTCTCGTTTGACCTCAGGGTTGTGTGAGCCCTTTGATAATTTCTTCCATTTTTGCGCCTCTGGAACCTTTGACCAGAACCAGGTCTCCGGGTTGGAGGTGTTTCGACAGCCAGGCGATGGCCTCCGCATGCGATGCGAAGGAATGAATCCGATCGGCATGCATTCCCGTTTCACGTGCGCCCTGGGCCGCCAGGGCCGCCAGAGGACCCACGGTCACCAGGAAATCCACCGGTTCTGCGGCGATATCCCTTCCCAACTCCCGGTGCGCCGATTGCGACCGGTCGGCCAGCTCCCGCATTTCGCCGAGGGCGAATATTTTTTTCCCCGGTGTCTTTCGCCGGACCAGGGTATCCAGCGCCTCGCGCATGGATCGAGGGTTGGCGTTATAACTGTCATTGATCCACGTGATTCCACCGTGCTCGATCATCTCGTTTCGCTGGCTCAGCAGTCTGCATTGGCCCAACCCGGTTTGCATGGCGTCCGGGTCAATTCCCAAGGAGTGACCCGTGGCAAGCGCCGCGAGCGCGTTGTAAATATTGCAACGGCCGGGAAAGGGGAGAAAGACCGGAATCTTGCGATCGAACAGATTGACGGTAAAATCGAATCCCTCGTCGTCCCGGGGCCGGATCTCGCTGGCCCGCACGTCAGCCCGATTATCGATACCGAAAGTGATTTGGGTCCGTGCGCGGAGGGACCGGGCAAGTTCAAGCACCAGCGGGTCGTCGGCGTTGATAATGGCCGTCCCGTTTTGCGGGAGCGCCTCGAACAGTTCCCCCTTGGCCTTCTGCACGTTTTTCAGAGTGCGGAGTTCTTCCAGGTGCGCTTCGGAAATATTGGTGATGATACCGATGTCGGGTCTGGCGATTTCCGCCAGACGACGAATTTCCCCTGCCGCGCTCATTCCCATCTCCAGCGCCGCCACCTGGTGGTGGGGCCCCAATTCCATCAGCGTCAGGGGAAGACCGATGTGGTTGTTCAGATTGCCCCGGTTTCTCAGCGTTTCAAATTTCATTTCCGCCACCGAAGCCACCATCTCCTTGGTGGTGGACTTGCCGTTGGTTCCGGTGATGCCGATAATCCGGATGGGGAATTTTTCCCGGTGGTGACGCGCCAATTCCTGGAGCGCCCGTAGCGTATCTTCCACCCGGATCACAAAAGGAGATTCGGAGCCGCTGGGGCCCGTCAGGGACGCAGGAACTTCCCCCTGTTGTGACAGGACGATCCCAGCGGCCGATTTCCGAATGACCTCGCTGATAAAGTCGTGCCCATCGAACCGCTCTCCGCGAATACAGAAGAAGAGATTTCCTTCCCGGACGGTTCTTGAATCGATCGAGACGCCGCGAAAACGGCGGGTGGAATTGCCCGCGAGGAGATTTCCCCCGATCGCGCCGAGGCATTCTTGGGCGGTGGTTTCAATCAACGCTTCATCTCCTTCTTCAAACACTCCAGCACGACCTCGCGGTCGTCGAAATGGATCGTTCCGGTGTTCAGGATTTGATAATCCTCGTGACCTTTGCCCGCGATCAG
>PCWF01000086.1:11704-16919 GCA_002796165.1 Nitrospinae bacterium CG11_big_fil_rev_8_21_14_0_20_56_8 | reverse complement strand
ATTATCCATCACCCATGATCGAGTCGTTACCCGGAGGTTGAAGTTCCCAAACCCGATTCGGCTGGTTCAATGAACCATTTCATTGGGTTTGAGTTTTTCGTTCACATGAAGGATCTCCGGAGGGGCCTGTTTCATCAGTTCTTCTCCCAGCTTCTTCGCATCCCTGTATCGTTTCTTCAAAATTTCGTACAAACTGGAAATAGCCTGATTCATCGCCACCAACATTTCGTTGTGTTCCGGTTTCAACCGGGCGTCTTCCTCCGACCTCTCCTTTTCGTTGAAATGATAGGTGTAGGAGAAAACCGGGGCCTGGTTGGTTTCATTCAAGTCCAGCTTGTAAATAAACAGTTTGACGTCGCGATTTTTTTCGCGGGGATCCATCCTGTAATGGTCCTCGGCAAAGTATTTCTCGTCCTCGTAAGTGAAGACGAGATTTTCCTTCATCGACGGGAACATTTCGAGAAAATTGGTATAACGCTCCGCGGCAAATTCCAGATACGACATGGGATTTTTCTCCCCGTAAGCCTTGGCTTCCATCGCCCGTTGTTTTAAGAGCACCATCAGCTCGTTGGGAATCTCCTTGACCCAGTTTTTGACAATATTGGATTGCACGGGGGTCAACTTGGGATAATTGGGCAGAGGCCGGGTCGACCGGTTAAAAGTCAGAATAAAGGAAATCCGGTTACTGGAATCCTCATCGTCCCGAAAGGACACCACCATAAACTCTTCCTCGGCAAAGGGATTGGTGGGGTAGAAATCCTCGAGCACGTAGATATGCTCGAAGTCCTCTTCCTCGAATCGGAAAGTCATGAGGGACTTCGCCGCCTCCTGGGGATTGATTTCTTTGTATGCCTTAATAGCCGGCCTCCTTGCGAAAAGTTCAAAAGAAAACGTAAATCCGGTTCAACTACGAGATGGATCGAACCGCCCGCACCGTGTCCTTGGTGACATCCAGTTCCTTGTTTGCCAGGTTGGCGTGACCATAGCGGTAATAAAACACGACCGCCGTCCCATGCTCGCGCTCTTCGATCGTCCACGTCGTGAACCCCCCCGCGGGAGAAAAACAGGGACTGATGTATATCTCGAACCGATCCATATCGCGGATGCTCATGTTCTCGTCAAACAAACTCTCCGCTTCCTCGATCGTCGGCATCCGCCAGGTGTTGTAACCGGCGAACTTTTTAAGGTTCAACTGGCGGATATAATCCTGTGAAGTAAACCAGTTGGTCCACTTGCTGGTATCCTGAAAAGCGTCGGTTTGCTTCCACATCAGGTTATTTTCATAATCGGTGACGGTTCCGTCCCCGTTATCGACAAATCGCTTCTTGGGTTTGTTTTCCAATATTTCCCCGGTCTCGCCGGATTTCTGATGTTCCATGATGGTTTCTCCTGCCTGGAATTCCCAATGTGACGTTAACCCAGTTCTGCCTTTTCCATATCCCGGACCAGGCGGGTGGCGCCGCGCGAGGTACGGTAGATGTCATCGTACGTCATGACCCCTTTTCGGAATCCAAACCGCATGGCCTGCACCTTGTTACGAATTTCGCTGGTCCAGGCGAGAAAACCGAAGCCGGGTTCGAAGATGTGATACATCGGCACCGGCTTGCCCTCCATATCCTTGTTGGTCTGGTTCTTGACGTAAAGACTCTTGATCTCCGCCGGGGTGGGAAGACGCCAGTTGGCGTAACCGGCGAACCCTTCCTGGTTCACCTGATTGATATAGTCCCGAAGTTGAACCAGATTCATCCACTTCCCCGTCAACTGGTAGGTATCCTTTTTCATCCACACCCGCTTCAAGGACAAATCGGTGATGACACCGTTGCCATTTTCCCGGAACCTTTCAGATTCCGGCCTCTGCCCCTGTGCCGTATCCTCTTGCGTTTGTGGCATGAAATCAATCCCTCAAAAATGGGGTTCCGATATCAGTTCTCGCCCTCCGGCGAACCCTTCTTTGGCCGATTCGTTCTCACCGCCCGCACCCCGTGGCTCCGTAGCCCAATCTTGTGCCATTTGTAATCGCCATTGTAAAACTGGAAGCGTATGGCCAGGGAGAGATCGGTTTTATGCAGGGTCTTGGTCCAGCAGGTCAAACCCGACCCGGCCGTGAACCCTTCCGGAAGATAAACGGTCTCTCCATAGTTATCGGTTACGGAATGGGAGGGATCGTAAATCGATTGAACTTCCTTTCGGGTGGGCATGCGCCAGTCGGTATGCCCGGCGAACTGGGAATCGTTAAGGGTTTTAATCCAGGTCTTGCCCTCGGACCAGGAAACCCATTTATCCAGTTCGATAAAGGAATCGTTGGCTTTCCACATGAGTCCGGTATCATTATCCGTGAGCGTACCGTCTTTATTATCGACGATCCTGGGCGGCGCATCGGGATCCCGCTCAAGCACAATATTCCGCACCAGTCTCACGGCGCTCGGAAAACCATCGTTCTCCTTGGCCAGCCAGAATTCGAAATCGGACCGCAAATCATAACCCATTGCCGCCTTGGCGCCCCGGGACTCACTCGTCCATGTGGTAAAACCACACCCCTCCGTAAAGACATAATCCAGGTGAATTTCGCAACCTTCCATATCCGTGTTGGTCACCTCGGGATCAAACAGAAGTTTGGCCTCCGAAGCGGTGGGAATTCTCCAGTTGGAATAACCGGCGAATTTCCTTTGGTTCAACTCCCGGGCAAATTCCTGGCTTTCATGCCATGTGATCAACCGGCCTTTCTCCAACCAGGTGTCGCGTTTCAACCACATCAAGCCATGGACCGCATCGGAAACGGTTCCATCACCATTATCGATGAACTTGCATTTTTTCCGGACCTGTTCTTCCATGGAATGCGATTGGGGCATGGTCATCTTCTGTTTCGGGGATGATCGTTACGCCGGATGGCATCTTTCCGGCAAAGGCGGACTGAGCCGAAGCTGTACTCATCGGCGGCCTGCATTTTCCCCTCAATATAGTCGAACCGGGGCCGACGGGTGGACGTGTCACCCATGAGCCATTGGCATTTAAACGATTCGACCGGGAAAATGGTGTCGATATGAATTTCCACTCCTCCTTTCCCGATATTGACCTGGGATGGATCGAAGAGCGTCAAGGCCTCATCCATCGTCGGCAGACGCCAGTCCTCAAATCCGCCGATCTTGCGCATGTTTTTTTTGTCGGCGTACTCACGCGCTTCATGCCAGTTGACGAATTTGGCCTTGTCCTGCCAGGAATCCTTTTTCAACCAGTAGATCTGCGTCTTGGTATCGAAAATAACGTGGGGCCCTTTTTCGACAAACCGCTTGGGCCCTTCCTTTTTCTCCGGAACCTGGGGGCCTGTTTTCTGAAGTCCGGTATCGGGAGCTTCCTGATTCATTGCGTAACCTTTATCAAAGGATTATATAACGAGGCCTCACTCCCCGGTGTATCCGATTTCCACATTACCCTCGTCCACATTGACGATCACGGGAACGATGTATTTACCGTCCGTATACTCCAGAAGCCGGTCCAATCCGTGTGGATTGTTTTCCACGTCAATATATATGAACGAGCGATGCTGTTTCTTGAAATCCTCGAGGGCCTTTTGCGTGTGCGGACAGTCTTTTTTGCCAAACAGTATGAAATGTGACATGAAACCTGTTCCTTAATCCGGGCATTGTTCAGAAGCCGCGGCCCTTGTCACCGGCCGTACTTCCTGCTTTCCCTGCGCCATTCGGGTTCCCATTCTTCCTTCTGGTCATCGCGGACCACCCGGCAATGGGAATATTCGTTATCCTTGTTTTCCCAAACCTCGTTGCCCGTGACATAACTGAATTTCATCGCATACTGGGCGTAGTCGGGTTTTTCATCATAGGTCCAGGTATTATGCCCCCCTTTAGGCTCGAACAACGAATCAATGTGGAGCTCGGCTCCATCTTTGTCGAAATTGGCATTGGTAAACGAGAACAGGGTTTTTGCCTCATCATAACCGCAAAGCCGCCAGTCATCGTAGCCCGCGAACTTTTTCTCATTGAGCAATTCACAGTAATCGTGCGCTTCATACCAGGTGATTCCGTAGCCGTATTGGTGGTAGGAGTCGTCTTTTTTCCACATTAATTTGTTGCGGGGATCGCTGATCGTTCCATCGCCATTGTCGACAAACAGGGGGACTGTCTCTTTCGGGAGTTCTTCTTCCTCCTCTTTTTCCTCCCCCCATTCATCCTCATCGATGAAATCGACATCGTATTCCCCGGAATCCGGATCTTCATCCGGCCCGGCGGAAGCAGAAGACTCCTCGTCTTCCTGCTCCAAGTCTTCCTCGTTTTCCAATTTTTCCTGGTCCGGCATAATCGACCCCCAAGTTACAACAGGCTCTCCCGGCTCTGGCGGCCCGGGAGGTTATCGGCAAATATTCAACTATCGCGCACCAACCGCGCCGAGGTCCCGGTGGTGGATACGGTCTGGTCCACGCAAATTTCCTTGGCCGTGGGGAAATAAACCTTCCACGCAAAAGAGCCGTACCGCGTCTCGGAACTCCAGTAACTGGTTTCTCCCCCCGCCTGGTAGTTGGAGACGCTTCGTTGTACCTTCTCCGGCAGGTTGAGAAACACCTTGCGGTATAAATCCTTATTACGAAACAGCGACCTCAGTTCGCTCTTTGTGGGCAACCGCCAATCGTCGAATCCCAAAAATTTCTGTTCATTGCACCCCTGGACGTAGGCATTGGCTTCGTCCCAGTTAAGCCATTTGCCCAAAAGTTGCCGGGAATCCTTGAGGGACCATTGAACGTCATTTTCCTGGTCCGTCGCGGTTCCGTCACCATTCAACAAGAGAAAATCTTCAACCTTGGACAATATATACCCCCCCTGGATCCTGAAAGATCCAAAGAAAAAACACTCGATCCCTGGCGTCGTTTCCCCAGTCCACCCCATCCGTCTTGAGGGTCGGCCCCGGTTCCCGGGCCGGGGATCAACGCAAAGCAAAGAGTGTGACGTCCCCTACGCAAACCATTTTGTAAAGTAAGGAGTTTTGAAACTTAAAATAACACTCGCCCCTCGATTTTTCAACCCTAATCGGTGCGTCGGCTAACAGCTAACCCCCCGGTTTTTCATCCCTTAACCGGGGACAAGGAAAAGAATCTCATGTCTAGCAGGTTGCCGAAAAAGTCGGATTGCGAACCCAAATTTAATTGTCGTGCCGGGCTTATTTCAGCCTGTCCTGAGCGAAGCCGAAGGAAAGCATGACCCTGCTC
>PCWF01000086.1:0-11682 GCA_002796165.1 Nitrospinae bacterium CG11_big_fil_rev_8_21_14_0_20_56_8 | reverse complement strand
ACCTGCCAGGGTAGGATGAGCAAAACACAGGGAAGGTTTTAAAGCCGCCTCTATGGATATGACTCTGCGATTTACCCACTCGATACCTTTATTTTAAATTAAAAGGCAAGTGCTTGGCTACCGGGAATTTCAGAAGACTTAACAAAGCAAAAGGGGCGGTTCCGCCGGATGTTTATCTCCAGCCCCCTCCCTTGGTAATCATGTCCTTGGCTTGCGGAACCGGAGTGATTTTATAGCGCGATTTATCCAGAACTCCGCGGACAAATCGCACGCTATCGTTGATATTATCTTCCCATTCCTTGTGTCCCCCGGTTCCGCTGGCAAAGGAAAAACTGTAGGCGGTCATTTTGCCTCGGGTGTGGCACGTCCAGGTATTGAATCCTCCCCTTTCGGAAAAAACCGGGTGGATATGGATGTCCATATCGTACTTGTCCCGGATCGCGCTCTCCTTGATAAAAAGACTGTACGCCTCGTGTTTGTCCGGGAAGCGCCAGTCCCCGTGGCCGCAGTAATTTTCCGTATTGATCTTGTTCAGAAACTTTACGGCGTCACCATAACTCAAAAACTTTTTGAGAATATTGAAGGAATCCTCTTTCATCCACATGAGGGTGGTGACTGTGTCGGTAATCGTGCCATCACCATTGTCGATGAAACGAGGGGGTTCGTTGGAGTCCATGAGTTCGTTCATCGTCAAACTCCTATTATAGAATTCGGAGGGAAACCGGGAGGGTTCTCGCACAAAAGAAAAAAGCCGGAAGGCCCAAAGGCCTCCCGGCTCTGATCGGCTGGAGTCAGCCGCAAAACTTACCGGTTGATTTCCGGAATCGCACCACCGGAAGCACCGCCACCCTGGCTGAAGAGGCTCCGCTCCGTACCCTGCGGCTGGCCCAAACCGGGCTCAATGTAGGTGGAGGGAACGACGTGATCCATGTGGTAGTTGGTCTGATAGGTCTTCTGGGAACCGGCATCGACCTTCCAGTCGTGAGAGTCAGCCCGTTTGTGCTGGCAATTCACGCTGATCGCACCGGGACCCTTGTTGGTAACCTTGGTCTTGGCGGCAATGGCATTGGCGCGGAATCCACCCGGCTCCAAAACCTGCGTGTAGGTTTTTTCCCAGACATACGCATGGGGCCCAATGTCGAACTGAATCGTGGTCTCTTGGTCATCACTGAGGTTGTCCACCAACCAGGAAGCATTTTCACATATGGTGGAACCCCCCGCAGGAACCGTGGAAACGTTTGCGCTGGCAATGGAGATGAAGGCCAGAAAAGCGAAAACCGTCAAAAAACTGATAGCCATCTTTCTCATGTGTCGCTCCCCCTTTTTATTGCGGAATGTTAAAAATTGGAATAAACCAGGTTTAATTTAAACCTTAGAAATTCCCTGGCTAGCCCTAGGGACCGCCCTTTTACTTACAACGATTATCCTTTACGGCTCCTGAACGACGGAACCCAAATATGCGATGCTTGGTTGAATCGGCCAGCGCCCGAAAGGCTTTCTGGATTTGCAGAAAATATCAAAAGCCTTGTGATAAGTCAAGTTATAAAATTCAACCTCGGCAGGTTTAATTTTATGGCTTTGTTTTCAAAGAGATAAAACCCCCTCCCGAATCCTCTCCGGCCAGGCCCCCGATGCCCTTAAACGCGAAATTTCAGGGATGTAAGGCTCATCAGATTGAGTGAATTGCGGAGAACTTTTTCCCCCTCTTCCGAAATATCGTTGGCCACCAGTTGAACGGCGCGAAGATTGCGAAGGCATTTGGATTCTGCAAGGTAATTCGCCCCCGCGTCGCCGATTCGATTGGCCGCAAGGTTCAGCGTGCGTAAATTGGATAACATGGGCGCTTCCGCCAGCGCCTTGACCCCGTCATCGCCGATATCGTTCTGCGACAGGTCCAGAGCTCTCAGGTTCTTCAATTCTTCCTTTTGCACCAGTTCCCGGGTGCCAATCTCCCGGATGAACTGGGCTTTCAAATTCAATACCTGACCATCCTTGCTCAGACGGTCGCGGATCAATTCATCAATTCTCGACATACGCCTCCTCGGGTCAAAGACCGCACCGGACCCCATTCAACCGGAGCCCGGAATTTCCTTTGCCACAAAACCGTATTCATCATAAATTTGCCACCCCTCCCGGAGCATCTTTTTCGCATAGTTGATCATCAGCTTGGCTTGCGAGTGGTGGGGGTTGATCTCCATCGTCTTGCGGAAATACCGGAGCGCCTGCTTGACGTCCGGCACCTCCTCTCCATATAGCTGGATCTGGCGGGACTTGTCCAGCAGGTCCGAACCCCATTTGTAATACGCATCTGAAATGCGCTGGGGCGTGTTCTGGCTGATATACTGGACGAACTCGTCATCCGCCTTCAGATGGCTCAGGTGCTGAAGGGCCGACTCGTATTCCCGGATGGGGTTGGCATAATCATCGTCGTGGACCTCGGTGATCGAGCCCCCCGGTTTATGCGCCGAATGAAGCCCCACCGAGCTTTTGACGACCGTGGATTGAATGCCCGAGATCAACGAGTCGTAATACAACTCCCCCAGGGAAAAATGAATGATCGAATGCAGGCTCCGGTCGGCATCGAATTGCAACGCCCGTTCGAATTCCTCCTTCGCCCCATCCTTGTCGCCCAGTTCCATGAGGGCTTCCCCGAGATTGTAGTGGTGGGCGCTGACCTCGGGCTCTTCCTCGATTTGTTGCCGGAAAAGCTCGATCTGGGCTTCCAGGTCAAAGGTCTCTTCCTCGTCCCCTTCCTCTTCGCCCTCACCCGCTTCCTGCTCTTCCGTTTCGGCCAACGCATCGGGATCTTCCGGGGAGGGCTCGATTTCATCCTCTTTCGGTTCTTCCGGCAATCCCTCTTCCGGAGTTTCTTCTTCGGGTTGCCCGGGGTTTCGGTTCATGGTTCGCTTATTCGGATTTGGAGGAAACCGTCGCGGCATCCGCCGGTTTCGCCTGGGATACCTTTTCATTCGGCAAAACCGTCCGCACCGCTCGAATCACCGTAAGGGACAATCCGGCCCCTCCCTTCAGGCTGAGGTAGGGCTTGCCGCGGATGAAATTGAACCCCCACGCATATTCCTCTTTGTGCGTTTCGCTGGACCAGTAACAACAACTGGTATGCCCAAAAATGGGATCCATGTGCACTATATTTTCGGTCCAGTAATAGTTCCAGGTAATGCTTTTATTTTCATCGTACAACGTGGCCAATTCGTCCCGGGTCGGGAGCCGCCAGTCCGCCCGTCCGGCAAACTTTTCTCCATTCAGGGTGCCGATCACCTCCTGCGCCATGTCCCAGTTCAGCCATTTTTTCTGTTCCTGATAGGAATCCCGCTTTTGCCACATGAGGCTCGCCTGGAGGTCCGTAACCGTGCCGTCCCCGTTGTCGTGGTACCGGGGGTCGCCCGAGGGCGGCAGGTCTTCCTGCGGCTTGGTGAGAGAAAGAATCTGCCCCCCAAACAACGAATCCTTTTGCGGCTGGGCCTGGGGAGCGGAATCGACAGGGGGCTTATCCTCGGCCCCGGTCCGGGCCGGCGCCAGCGCAAGCCCGGCGGCAAGGACAACCCATAAAACCATTTGCCACAAACGGATTCGACCCGGCTTAGCACCCGCCATCATCGTCGGCCTTCCTGTCTCATTGTATGCATTAATCGTCCTGCGGAGCCCAATCCGGTTCCCAGGAAAGACACAGCCCGGTCAGGTTGTTGAATTGTCCGGGTTCCTTGCCAACCATGCCCCATTTGGCAACAAAATTAAGATCGGGATCGAATTTCTGGATCCTCTGGTTCAAAGTATCGACCACGAAGAGAAACCCGTAAGGATCTTCGGCAATCCAGGTAGGGCAATTGAATTGGCCATCCCGCTTCCCGGGTCCGCCGATCACCCCGAGAGCATGACCCTCGCGGTCGAAAATCTGAAGCCTGTTCTGGCTCTTTTCAGATATAATCAGCGTACCGTCCCGCCGCACCACGATGCCTGTGGGGAAATTCAGCCGGCCCGGTTCAAACCCGTACTCGCCGAACTTGCTCATGAACTGACCGTCCTCGTTGAAAATCTGGATCCGCTGATTGTCCCGGTCCGCCACGTAAATATTTCCCTCCTTATCCAAGGCAAGGCCCGTGGGAAATTTCATGAATCCGTCGAAATTGCCCGCGCAACCGAAACTCAACAGAAAATCCCCTTCATCGTCATACCGCTTGACGCAATGATTGTTCGTATCCGCTACCAGGATGGTGCCCGTCGGTTCGGCGAGAATCCCCTCCGGCCAGTAGAACTTTTCCTGCCCCCAGCCCTCCTTGCCGAATTCGAGAATGAATTCCCCGGCGGGATCGAATTTCTGGATGCGATGACATCCCGTATCCGCCACCCAGATGTTGCCGTCCACGTCCACGGTGATGGCGGTGGGCGTTTTGAATTCTCCGGGACTGTACGGCGCCCTGGTGCCGCCCGATTTCCCGAACTGCATCAGGAAATTTCCGTTGCCATCGAATTTCTGAATCCGGTCGTTTCCCGTATCGGCTACCCAGACGTAGAGGCGGGAATGATCGACCTCGACCTTTTCAAGCGCCTCTTCGGTTCCCGGCTCTATTTGCGAAACCTCGAGAGCCGTAGCCACGGAATTATCCTCACCCGCTTCGATCTCCTCCAGATTCTCGTCCGCCATAGTCCCCCAAAACCTCCTCCCCAAATCCGGGAGGGGTTGATAAATGAAGCCGATTCCGCTTCAAAAACGGTTTACGCCCAAGCTCATCCCAAGCCGTCCAAGGGAAAGCCGATTGCCCCATCACATGAACCCCGATTTTGAGCGGGCCCCTGAAAACGACGCAATTAAAAAAGGCCCCGAACCGGGGCCTTTCGCCAAAACACCGATCATCCGGGGGAAACACTCCCCCTTCTTGCGATCAATTCATACGGCGACCCCAGCCACTTGCCATGAACAGGCCGGGCCGAAAGGTTCGGAGGCCACTCCACCGGGAAAGATTGCATCGCGCCTCGTGCCCCGAACCCGTGCCCAAAGCGCCCATCTGCGGAAAATGGAACCCGATCCCCGCTCCCGGCGCCGGATCCGCCTCCCCTCACTTTACCATGAAGCCCTTGACGTCCAGAACCTGGAATTCGAAATCACACGCCTTCTGCAAATCCAGCAACCTCTGGTTCCAGTTTTCCTTGAAATTTTCCAGACTCTCGGACTTGGGCGATTTCTTCATCAGCGAAACTTCCTTGTAAAGGGGTTTCACCAGGTGCTTGTGGATCAATTGAATCGAATTGCGCAATTTCAGAACGCAGTCCTTGATGACCAGTTCGCGGGTCACCCCGTCCACCTTCTCCAGCAGGCGGAGGAAAGACTGGATGGTGTTCAACTGGGTCATGTAGCTTTCGGCCAACCGGTGGTCGTATTTCAAACCGCAATCAATATAGGCCGTCATCAACCACATCCCGACGTGGTGATCGAATTTGACCGACAGATCGATCAATTTCTGGAGGTAGTCGACCTCACGCAGGTCCTCTTCCTCCTCCTCGCCTTCGATCAGTTCCTTGGCGGCCTTTTCCTTTTCCTTTTGAAGCTCGGCTTTGATTTTCTGGAGTTCACTCAGGTCCGCCAGAGAATCGTCACCGACACCTTTGGTGGAGGTCTCCGTCGCGGTTTCCGGCGAATCCTGGGTTTTCTCATCGCTCGACTGTTCGTCCCTGTCTTTTGACTCACTCAAGGGGAAATCTCCTTAAAAACTCGGGGTTAAAACCGGCAAATCAGTACCTTATGCTTGTGCTCGAATTTGCTTGGAATGCTGGAAGTATAATGCACTTGCAACAAGGGTGTCAAGGAATTAGGGCTCCCGCGGCGGGCCTGTTCGCGCGGTGTTCCGCTTCTTCTTCACACACGGCATGGCATCCGCGTTAAATGCCGCGTTGACAGGACCTTGGACGGAGGTTATGCTGGTTTCTTTGAAAAAAACTCTATCAATCCCCGGTCCCCACCTCCACGCGGGAACCGTAAGCCGTCCCAGGGAGGAGCCATGAAAACGGCCCTGGTCTTTCCACCGCAATGGTACCCCAGCCAGCCCTATCTGGCCTTGCCGACCCTTGCCGCCTACCTGGAAGACAAGGGTCTGGAGGTGGATCAATACGATTTCAATATTGAAACGTATGACCGAATGCTCACCCGGTCCTTCCTCGAACAATGCGTCCGCCAGATACAGACGCGCCTGTCATCCCCCGCAAGAACCGCGGAAGACCACGAGGTCCGCCCCGTTTACCGGCAGATCCTCGGCGACCCCGAGTACCTGGAAAGCATCCTCTCCGGGGTGGAAGACGCCAAGGCCGTTCTGCGCGACGAGGCGCGGTTTTTCCAGTTTCCTCTTTACAAGAACGCCTACACCACCCTCAAGGTGGCGATGAAGCTGATCTCCTACGCGCATCACCCGAGCCGGCTGGATCTCGACTCGTTTTTCATGCAGGGCACCCCGGAGGAAAACCTGGACGGTATTTTGTCCGGTACCGTGGACCGGCTCGCCAATCCGTTCCTGTCCCTCTTCGAGGAAGACCTGCTTCCCACGGTGGACTGGTCCCAATACGGTCTCATCGGCCTCTCCATCATCCACGTGGGCCAGATGATCCCCGCGCTGACGCTGGCGCGTCTTCTCCGCAAGCGCCACCCCCACCTGCACCTTGTGATCGGGGGAAGCGTCTTCGCCCGCCACCAGGACATCCTCGAAGGCAAACAGGCGCTGTTCGAGAACTTTTTCCACAGCATCATCCTGTTCGAGGGAGAATACCCGCTCGAACAATTGATCCGGCACCTGCAGGAAGGGAAATCCCTCCACACCGTGCCCAACCTCATTTTTCTGGAAGACGGCAAGATCGTGCGGAACGCCAAGGCCAAGTCCCTGCCCTACGAGCAGTTGGCCCGCCCCACGTTCGACAACCTGCCGCTCGGCAAATATCTGATGCCCTACCCCGTGCTTCCCTATATGGCAAGCCGGGGATGTTACTGGGGCAAGTGCACGTTCTGCACGCACAGCTTCATCTACGACTCTTATTACCGGAAAGAGAACGAGGCGCGCGTGGCCGAAGACCTCGGCTACCTCGGCCAGCGCTACGGCACCCGGTACTTCACCTTTTCCGACGAAGCGATCTCCCCCAACGCCTTCAGTCGAATGTCGAAGGCCATCCTCTCGCAAAAGGTCGATATGCGCGCGCTCGGCATGCTGAAATTCGAATCCAGCGACGTCGAGACCTCCACCCTGTTCGACGACATGTTCCGGGCCGGATTCATCATGCTGTTTTTCGGACTCGAGAGCGCCAACGACCGGATCCTCTCGCTCATCGACAAAGGGTGCGACCAGGAGACCGAGGAACGGGTGCTCAAAAACAGTTCCGACGCGGGAATCTGGAATCACCTTTACCTTTTTTTCGGATTTCCCACCGAGACCCGCAAGGAGGCCGAGGATACCATCGGTTTCACCGCCGCCCACAGCGAAACCGGGACGGGGACCATCCACTCCGTCGGCCAGTCCATCTTCACCCTGGAGAAAGATTCCGCCATCTATCATAACCCCGGCCGGTTCAAGATCGACCGTATCGTGCACGATCCCGATCGGGACATGGCCATCATCTTCGACTACGAGATTCGCGAAGGCATGCCGCGGGAGGAAGTGATGGAGGTGTTCGAAACCTTCGACGCCGTCATCGACGAGCGGTTCCCTTCGCGCAAAGTATGGCGGTGCCTCTCCCGCGAGCATTTCCTCCTCTACCTCGACCATTACGGCCGCGACGGCATCTTCCAGCTCGCGCGCGAAGAGGCCCTCCAGACCGAAGACGCCTGAGGACCGGGCAGTGGGGCGGAAAAATTACCGACACACATCAATAAACACGGCGGTCGCAGGGGCGAAACATTTTTCGCCCCTGCATTGACGGTCCGTCCAAAGGGCCATGCATCGCGGGAATGCCGGCATGTCGAGATGTCGTTCCGAGGAACGCCGTGACGAGGAATCTTGCCCCACACTATTACGGGGCATGTGTCCATTCCATTCCAGCCAGATCCTTCGCGGAGTTTATCCTGGGTTTGCCGAAGGGCTCAGGATGACAAAAAGGAAATGAATTCCAGGGTGATGGGGGGAGTCTCCCCATCGGTCTTCACTTGGGGTTCCCGACCGGCTTCCTTTGCGTCCTTCGCGCCTTTGCGGTAACCCGGTGGGCACCGCAAATCCGTCGGACCACGCTCAGTCGGGATCGATCCGCCGCAGGGGGATTTCCTTTGCCAGGGCTTCGAGAAGGCGGGCGGTGTCGTCGGCAAAGTCGGGGGCGATCATCAGTTCGATGATGCCGCGGTCGCGGTCCACCGTGCGCACCACGGCGAGGTTTTCGTAGCACTCGAACAGGCTGACGATGTAGGCGATGTCGCGGTTGTCGATTTCCAGCCGCCAGTTGAGGGTATCGGTGTGCATCAGGCGTTTCCATCCGCGGCGGCCCGGGCCTTATGCCCCCCTCCGCCGCTCCGTCTCTGCTCCAGCAGAAGAAACAGCAGGGTGATGGCCGAGGGGGTGATCCCCGAAATGCGCGACGCCTGGCCCAGCGTCACCGGGCGGATCTGTTCGAGCTTCTGCACCACTTCCCGCGACAGGCCTGAAACGCCGCTGTAGTTGAAATCGGCAGGAATGGGCACGGTTTCCAGTTTCTTCTGTTTTTCCACCATCTGGTTCTGCCGCAGGATGAACCCTTCATACTTGACCTGGATCTCCACCTGCTCGCCGACGTGCCGGGAAACTTCGGCTCCGTTGAACTCGCGGTACAACTGCAGGTAATCGATCTCGGGCCGCTTGAGCAGACTGCACAGGGTCGTCGGGGCGCGCAACTCCTCGATCCCGATCCGGCGGAGTTTTTCCAGAGTCTCCGGGTTGGGCAGGACGCGGGTTTCGGACAGGCGGCGGATTTCTCCTTCAACCTGGCGGTATTTCTCGACACAGCGTTCATAATCCTCGCGGGAGACCAGCCCCAGTTCGTGCCCTTTGCCCATGAGGCGGAAATCGGCATTGTCCTGCCGCAGAATCAGCCGGTACTCGGCGCGGGAGGTGAACATGCGGTAAGGCTCCAGCGTTCCCTTCGTCACCAGGTCGTCGATGAGGACGCCGATGTAACCGTCCATGCGGCTGAGGATCAGGGGAGGACGCTTTTGCACGCCGAGGGCGGCGTTGATCCCCGCCACCATGCCCTGCCCCGCCGCCTCCTCGTATCCGGAGGTGCCGTTGATCTGCCCCGCATGGAACAGCCCGCGCACTTTCTTCGTCTCCAGCGTGGGGAGCAGTTGCGTCGGAGGAACAAAATCGTACTCCACCGCGTAGCCCGGCCGCACGATCTCGGCGCGTTCCAGTCCGGGAATGGTGCGCACCAGTTTCCATTGCACCTCTTCGGCCAGGCTGGTGGAAATGCCGTTGGGATAAATCCAGTCCGTGTCCAGTCCCTCGGGTTCGAGGAAGACGTGGTGCGAAAGCTTGTCGGGAAACTTGACCACCTTGTCTTCGATGGACGGGCAGTAGCGTGGCCCGACCCCCTCGATTCTGCCGCTGTACAGGGGCGACAGGTGCATGTTGTCGCGCACCACCTGGGCGGTGGCCTCGTTGGTGGTGGTCAGGTAACAGGGAACCTGGGGGCGGTCGATCCTTTCGGTGGAGAAGGAGAAAGGTTGCGGGTCCCGGTCGCCTTCCTGCACTTCCAGCCGGTCGAAGTCGATGGTTCCGGCCAGCAGGCGGGGCGGAGTGCCCGTCTTGAGCCGCCCCAGGTCGAACCCGACGGACAAAAAGGATTGCGACAGCCGGGTTGCCGGGTTTTCACCGACGCGTCCCGCGGGCGAGCTTTTCAGACCCACATGAATGAGACCGTTGAGAAAGGTCCCGGTGGTGATGACCACGGCACTTGCGGCAATCTGCCTTCCGCCGGAAATCACCACTCCGCGCACGCGGCCCGCCTCGAACACCAGCTCCTCCGCTTCGCCGCAAAGAATGTCCAGTCCGGCCTGGGATTCCAGGACGCGGCGCATCTCGTCCTTGTAGAGTTGCTTGTCGGCCTGGGCGCGCGAGCCCTGCACCGCCGGTCCTTTGGACCGGTTGAGAATGCGGAACTGGATTCCCGTGCGGTCGGTGACCTTCGCCATCTCGCCGCCGAGAGCGTCGATCTCGCGCACAATATGGCCCTTGCCCACCCCGCCGATGGCCGGGTTGCAGGGCATGAGCGCGATCTTGTCTTTATCGAGCGTGATGAGCAGGGTGGAACAGCCCATGCGCGCGGACGCGAGGGCCGCCTCGCATCCGGCGTGCCCGCCGCCGATCACCACCACGTCGTAACGATTCATTCCATTACCCTTAAGCATCGTCCCCCCTAAGGTAGAGGAGCCCATTTCATAATTCCGGAAATTTTTCCAACTGTCATGCTGAGCTTGTCGAAGCATGAGCCTCCAACATGATCCGCGTCACCCTTCGACAGCCTCACGGATATTGGCCAACGCCTCTTCCCGGGTTTTTCCCTGGGACAGGCATCCGGGAAGAGCCGGGACCTCGGCCACAAAGAATCCGTCTTCATCCTGTTCGATCGAAATATGGAGTTTCAATTTAATCCCTCCAGAAACATTTACCGGATAAGTTTACCCCGTTCAGACCCCCTTGCCAATCTTCAAGATTCGCCCCTGGCGACGCCGGGGAAAACCACGACCCCTCCAGAGCAAAACCTCGCCCCCCTTCGAGAGGCTCCGATCGAGTTGTCCTCCACGAAACTAAATTCCCACCCCGGCGCGGGGCACGGGTTTCGATTTGGTGGGTTTCTTCCAAGACTTAATATCTTTGAGATCCCCGCCCCCTTTTTCGGCCATTTCCAGATCGTATTTTTGTTGCAGGTTCATCCAGATTTCGGGTCCGCTCCCGAAAAATTTTCCCAGACGCCGGGCGGTATCGGCCGTTATTCCGCTCGGTAGAGTTCGATCAACCGGTCCGCGGCCCGATCCCAGGAGTACCGCTCGCGTATCGCCGCCCGACCCGTTTCGGCCATACGCAATGCCGGTTCGGGATGTTTGAGGGCCGCGACGATGGCGGCGGCCAGGGCTTGCGGATCTTCCGGCGGCACCAGGGTTCCGGTCACCCCGTCTGCGACGATTTCGGGAATGGCCCCGGCGCGCCCCGCGACCACGGGGACTCCCGCGCCCATCGCCTCGGCGACGGAAAGGCCGAAGCTCTCGATGCGGGAGGGGAACGCGGCGAGCCGGGCGGTGGACGCGAGACGCTGAACCTCCCCCTCCCCCAGCCAGCCGGGGAAATGGACCCGGGACGCGATTCCCTGCCGCCGGGCTTCCGCCTCCAGCGCCTGCCTCTGATTCCCCTCTCCGATCAGCGTCAACCGGCTGTGCGGCACCTGAAGGGCCACCTCTTTCATGGCCTGGAGCAATTCGAACAACCCCTTTTCAATTTCCAATCGGCCCCAGAACAGGATTTCGGCGGTTGTGGGATCGCCTTGCATTCGTTGAAGGTCGAGCCAGGCGGGATCCACACCCGGGGGGATGACCTCCACCCGTTCCTCCCAGCCTGGACCCAGCGCATTCACCACGAGGTCGCGCGAGAACCGGCTGAAGGTAATGACCCGGCGCGCCTGCCGGGCCGCCCGGCGCAGGAGATGGGGATTGATCTGCCGCAAAAACTGCAGGGG
>PCWF01000186.1:179-13539 GCA_002796165.1 Nitrospinae bacterium CG11_big_fil_rev_8_21_14_0_20_56_8 | reverse complement strand
GCGGAAATAATAATGATGTCGGTGTCCCCCGAAGTATAGCCGATGCTTCCCCCCGCCAGGGCGCCGAGGCAGACAATGATCATATACCGCCGCCCCCCGACCCAACCGACGAAGCCGCCCACGATCGCCCCCAGGAGTCCCGCAACCAGCATCAGCCATCCGCTGTGAACCACGAACCCGATCAGCAGTCCGGTGATGCCCAGCAGGAGAACTCCCGATGCGATATCTTTTTTGCCGGTCTGGTAAGGCATGGCCATACAGGTTCTCCCCGTTGTCAATCGCGATTGAGCATCGTAAACTATTATCGGTCAAACACGGCGAGCCGATCTTCCAGGCTCCGGTATTCCTCAATCCGGAAGGAATCTCTCATGCGATCCCTGGGTACGATCCTGATCCTGACTTCCCTGCTCGCATTCGCCCACCCCGCCGGGGCGGTTCGGGTGGACGGTCTGAAAACGCCTGAAAGTTTTCTGATCGATCCGGTCACCGGACATTATTACATTTCCAACGTCAACGGGAAACCCCTGGAAAATGACGGCAATGGATTCATCACCAAACTAGACCCCTCGGGAAACGCAGTCAACCTGGAGTTTATCCTCTCGGGCCGGGACGGGGTAACGTTGAACGCACCCAAGGGACTGCTGATCGCGGGTAACTTTCTCTACGTCACCGACATCGACGCGGTCAAACGGTTCGACAAGGAAACCGGAAAGTTCCTGGGAACCATCGATTTTTCGCTTCTCGGGGTCCGGTTCCTGAACGATCTGGCGATGGACGGGGAGGGCAAAATCTACGTCTCGGACATGCTGGGGGACGCGGTTTACCGTTTCGATCCTTCCAGCAGGGACATGATTTCGGTGGTGGCAAAAAACCACGCCTTGGGAAACCCCAACGGCCTGCTTTTCGACGCTCCGCGCAACCGACTGCTGGTGGCGGCCTGGGGAACGGGAGAGATTTTGGGATTGACGCTGGATGGGAAGATCACGCCTCTGGTGCGCAAGGTGGGGAAGAACCTGGACGGAATCGACTTTGACCGGGAGGGAAACATCCTCGTGTCCAGCTTCACCGGGGGGGAGATCTACCGGATCCGGCAATTCTCACGGGTGGAGGTGATCCGCAAAAACCTGGTCACCCCAGCGGACATCTCCTTCGACTACCGCCACAACCAGATTCTGGTGCCCTCGTTCGACGGCAACGTCGCGTTCTCCCTGCCTCTGAAATAATCCCCCCGGCCCAGCCGGAAGGGATCCGGCCGCGACGGGGATATCTCACCGTTTATTCAGTTCGGAACCCGGCCCGAACCGGTCTTCTCAGAGGTTCTTGAAAACCGCATCGAGGCTGGACCGGGCATCGCCGAACAACATGCGGGTATTCTCTTTGTAGAAGAGTGGATTTTCCACTCCCGCATAGCCGGTGGCCATGCTCCGTTTCAACACGATGGTGGTCTTCCCTTTCCAGACTTCCAGCACCGGCATTCCGGCGATCGGGCTTTCCGGTTCGGTCTGCGCCGCGGGATTGACGATGTCGTTGGCGCCAATGACGACCGTCACGTCCACGTTGGGAAAATCCTCATTGACCTCGTCCATTTCGAAGACGATATCATAGGGGACCTTGGCTTCGGCCAGCAAAACGTTCATGTGCCCCGGCATGCGCCCGGCAACGGGATGAATGCCGAACCGCACATTCACCCTTCTCTTCCTGAGCGCCTTGGTGATCTCGCAAACGATATGCTGGGCCTGCGCGACGGCCATGCCGTAACCGGGGACGATCATGACCTCCTTGGCATCCACCAGCATGCTGGCCACCTCTTCGGTTGCACCGCCACGACTTCCCCCTGCTCGGCCTGGGCCTTGGAGGCCTTCCCGGACGTGGTGCCGAATCCGCCCGCGATGACGTTAAAAAACTTGCGGTTCATCGCCCGGCACATGATGTAACTCAGGATGGCGCCGCTACTGCCCACCAGGGCTCCGGTCACGATGAGGAGATCGTTGCTGAGCATGAAGCCGGTGGCCGCGGCCGCCCAACCCGAATAACTGTTGAGCATGGACACCACGACCGGCATGTCGGCGCCGCCAATGGCCATGACCATATGAACCCCGAATATCAGGGCGATCACGGTCATGAGGATCAGCGGCAGGAGCCCGCCATGGCTGGCCGACTGCTGGATAAAAACAAAACAGAGCCAGATGGAACCGATCAGAAGACCCAGGTTGAACAGGTGCCGCCCGGGAATCAGCATGGGATTGCCGGTGATCTTGCCGCTGAGCTTTCCGAACGCGATGACGGAACCCGAAAAGGTAACGGCCCCGATGAGAATTCCCAGGTAGGTCTCGACATCATGGATGGTCAATTCGACCCCGGTGAAATGGCTTTCCGGGTCCATGAAGTTGGCGAAACCGACCAGGACGGCGGCCATCCCCACCAGGCTGTGCAGGATAGCGACCAGCTCGGGCATTTGCGTCATTTGCACGCGCCGCGCCAGAACCAGGCCGATGCTTCCCCCCACCGCCAACCCCCCGACGAGGAGGGCAATGTTTGCCGTAACCCCCGCGATTGTCGCCACGAGGGCGATGGCCATGCCGATGATGCCGAAGAAATTACCGCGCCGCGAAGTTTCCTGGTGGCTCAATCCACCCAGCGCCAGAATAAAAAGAATGGTCGCCCCGATATAAGAGGCGGTTACGAGACCGTTCACTGTTCGCCTCCTATTTCCGGAACATTTCAAGCATGCGGCGCGTCACCGCGAATCCGCCTGCGATATTGATGGCCGTGATCGTGATCGCGAATCCGGCCACCCACATGATAATATTTTCACTGGAACTGATCTGCAGAATGGCGCCGATGATGATGATACTGCTGATGGCGTTGGTCACGCTCATGAGCGGGGTGTGCAAGGCGGGGGTCACGTTCCAGATGACCATGTAACCCACGAAGCAGGCCAGCACAAACACGGTAAAATGGGCCATGAAGGCCGTCGGGGCCACCGCACCCAGTCCGAACAGGACGAGTCCGCCCAACGTAAAGGCAATGGCGGGGCCCACCCAGGCGGGTTGTTCCTTTTTCTTTTCTCCGGGCTTGACCCCCTTGGCGTCCGCCGCGGGTTTTGTTGGAGCCGCCGACAGCCGGGGCGGCGGCGGGGGCCAGGTGATTTCTCCCTCCTTCACCACGGTCGCGCCGCGCACCACTTCGTCCTCCATATCGACAACGATCTGACCATCCTTCTTGGGGCACATTTCCGTCAACAGGTGGCGAAGGTTGGTTCCATATAACTGGCTGGACTGGGCGGACAGGCGGCTGGGGAGATCCGTGTAACCGATGAGGGACACGCCATGCTCCAGGACGACCTTGCCCGCCTGGGTCAACTTGCAGTTTCCGCCCTGCTCCGCCGCGAGATCGACGATCACGCTTCCGTCTTTCATGGATTTGACCATATCCAAGGTGATCAATTCCGGCGCGGGTTTTCCGGGAATCAAGGCGGTGGTGATAATGATGTCCACCTCCTTCGCCTGCTCGGCGAAAAGCGCCATTTCCGCCTCGATAAATTCCTTACTCATCACCTTGGCGTAACCTCCGACGCCCGAACCCTCTTCTTCAAAATCGAGGAGCAGGAATTCCGCATCCATGCTCTCGACCTGTTCTTTCACTTCCGGCCGGGTGTCGAACGCCCGCACGATGGCCCCCATGCTTTTTGCGGCGCCGATGGCGGCCAGCCCGGCCACGCCCGCACCGATCACCAGCACCTTCGCAGGGGGAATTTTGCCCGCCGCGGTGACCTGCCCGGTAAAAAACCGGCCGAAATGCTGTGCCGCTTCCACCACCGCGCGGTAACCGGCAATGTTGGCCATCGAACTCAGCGCATCCAGCTTCTGCGCGCGGGAAATGCGCGGCACGCTGTCCATGGCAAGGACGGTAACTTTTTTCTCCGACAATTTTTTCAACAAATCGGGATTCTGCGCCGGCCAGAGAAACGAGATCAGGATTTGTTTCTCATGAAGCAGATCCACCTCTTCCGTATTCAGGTCCGGATTGAACTGCGGCGCGCGTACCTTTAAAATAATATCGCTGTCCTTCCAGATCGACCGGCCGTCGGCCACAACCTTCGCGCCCGCTTCCTGAAACGCGGAATCGGAAAAATGGGCCCACACTCCCGCGCCGGACTGAACCACGACTTCACAACCGAGCTTGATGAGCTGACTGGCCACTTCGGGGGTTATGGCCACCCGCCGTTCGCCCGCATGGACTTCTTTGGGAACACCAATCCTCATTTCGATAGCCTTTATTTGGAGTTAGCTTGAAAAAATGTAATTGGAAATGATAGCGGAATCCCAAAGAAGTTCAACAAAAATCTCCCGATCCCGAAACAATAATTCTTCGGGACCGGAGTTTCCCTTCACCAACTGTAGAGGGTCCGCATGTAATTTGCCCGTTCCAGGGCGGCGGGATTGGGACAATTCATGCGGCTCATGCAACCGCGCATCTGCCCCAGGGATTCATACTCGTGCGATTCCATCCATTCCAAAAGTTGTTTTTTCAATGAGTTAATATGGCCCGGCCCGTTTTTGAGCAGGGCCGAACAAAGGTGGGCGACCGAGGCCCCGGCCATCACCGCCTTCACCACGTCTTCCACGGTATGGATTCCCGATGTGGCGGCCAGGGGGCAGGCGATCCTGCCATAAAGTACCGCCAGCCAGCGCAGGGTAAGGCGAAGATCTCGCGAATCGGATAATTCCAGGTGGGGATAATGCTCCAGCTCCTCGATCAGGATATCCGGCTGATAAAACCGGTTGAACAGGGACAGCCCGTTCGCCCCACCCTCGACCAACCGGTGGGCCATGTGGGACGGTGAACTGAAAAACGGCGACAGTTTCACCGTCACGGGAAGGCCGACCTCGCTTTTCACCGCCTTGAGGGTATCCAGATACCGGCGCTCCACCGCTTCGCCCGTCTCCTCCATATCCATGGCCAGATAATAAATGTTCAATTCCAGGGCGTCCGCGCCCGCCGACTCGATGAGCCGGGCGGTATGCGTCCAATCCCCGGAATGGGAACCATTCAGGCTGGCCACTACGGGAATCGACAGGGCCTCCTTGGCCCGGCGCACCAGGTCCAGGTACTCCTCCGTACCGTGATCGAGTTCCTCCAGGGGAGGGAAATAGGTCAGGGATTCCGCGAAACACTCGGTGCCCAGGTTGATGAAATGCTCGGACAGTTTCTGGTGGTGCTCGATCTGCTCTTCAAACAGGGAATGGAGAACCACCAGCGAAGCTCCGTTGTCCTCCAGAATCTTCAACATGTCCACGTCTCCCGTCAGAGGAGATGCTGAGGGCGCCAACGGATGTTCCAACTCGAATCCCAGGTAAGTCGTTTTCAGATCCATGCCGTGTATCCTTCAGAAAATTTATTCCGATTTGGACTGCGGAGTTCCCCCTGCAACCTGATTGGAAAAATCCAACCCGGCCAGCTTTTCCAGGTAATCCCAGTATTGCGCCGATTCCGCCTCGGCGGCCTCGAGCAATTCGCTCTGCCGATCGGGGTCCATGAACCCGAGAACGCGGAACCGGGTCTCCATGTTCATGAAATCCCGCAGTTTTTTCTGCGGCGATTTGGAGTCGAGGTGAAGCGGATTCTCCCCCTTCGCCAGGTTCATCGGGTTGTACCGGTAAAGCGGCCAGAACCCGCTCTCCACCGCGGCCTTCTGGTGTTGCATGCCGATCGTCATGTTGATTCCGTGGGCGATGCATTGGCTGTAGGCGATGATGATCGACGGACCGGGATACCGCTCCGCCTCGAGGAAGGCCTTGACGGTCTGAATGTCCCGCGCGCCGAGAGCCACCTGCGCCACGTAGCAATGCCCGTAAGCCATCACCATCTGGCCCAGGTTCTTGCGGGGAACTCCTTTCCCATCGGCGGCGAATTTGGCTACCGCGCCGAGGGGAGTCGATTTGGACATCTGCCCTCCCGTGTTGGAATAGACCATCGTATCCAGAACCAGGATATTCACGTTTTTCCCGGACCAGAGAACGTGATCGAGTCCGCCGAAACCGATATCGTACGCCCACCCGTCTCCCCCGACGATCCAGACCGACTTGTCCACCAGGTAATCGGCGAGGGGAACCAGACGCTCCGCTTCGGCCTGCCTGCTGGTTTTCAAATGCTCTTTGAGATCCGCGACGCGGTTCCTCTGGATTTTGATGTCCTCCTCCGTCGCCTGCGGGGCCTCGAGAATCTGGCGGACGCGGCCGGAACCGAACTCCGGTTCCAGAGCGGTCAGCAATCGCCGGGCCTGGTCCTGGTGCCGGTCCACCGCGAGGCGGAACCCCAACCCGAACTCGGCGTTATCCTCAAACAGCGAGTTGGCCCAGGCCGGTCCCCGGCCCTCGGCGTTGGTCGTCCAGGGGGTGGTCGGCAGGTTGCCGCCGTAAATGGAGGAACAACCCGTGGCGTTGGCGATCAGGAGCCGGTCGCCGAACAACTGGCTCAACAGTTTGAGGTAAGGCGTCTCGCCGCAACCCGAACAGGCGCCGGAATACTCGAACAGGGGAACCATGAACTGCGGTCCCTTCACCGAATCCACATGCACCGATTCGCGGTCGGGGTCGGGCAGTCCGAGAAAAAACTCGTAATTGACCCGCTCCCGGTCCACATGCTCGGCGTGGGGCAACATGTTGATCGCTTTGAGGCGGGGCACGCTCTTGTTTTTCGCGGGACACACATCCACGCACACCCCGCACCCGGTGCAGTCTTCCGGCGCGACCTGGACGGCGTATTGTTTCCCGGCGTACTCCGGCCCCTTGTAATCGACGGGGAGAAACGAATCGGGCGCCGCGCCGGGGGCGGGCGAATCGAACACTTTAACGCGGATGGCCGCATGGGGGCAGACCAGCGCGCACTTGTTGCATTGAATACAGACTCCGGAATCCCAGATGGGGATTTCCAGGGCGATATTGCGTTTTTCCCACCGCGCGGTGCCCGTGGGCCAGGTGCCGTCGGGCGGAAACGCGCTCACCGGAAGCTGGTCCCCCTGGCCGGCCAGCATGATCGCCGTCACGCGCCGGACGAAATCGGGCGCGATGTCGGGCACCGGGGCCGGTCTTCCGCGCCAACCGACTCCCACGGGAACCTCGACCGGGTGAAGGTTGGCGACGGCCCGGTCCACCACCTGGAAATTTTTCTCCACCACCTCCCGTCCTTTCGATCCGTAGGTTTTTTCGATGGACTTTTTGATGGACGCCATCGCCTCTTCCCGGGGGAGGACGCCGGATATGGAGAAGAAACAGGTCTGCATGATGGTGTTGATGCGTTGGCCCATTCCCGCCTCGCGGGCCACGCCGTAGGCGTCGATGACGTAAAATTTCAGGCCCTTTTCCCGGATGGGTTTCTGCACCTCGCAGGGCAGATGGTCCCAGACCTCCTCGGCGGAATACGGCGAATTGAGGAGGAAGGTCGCGCCGGGCGCGGCCTTGTCCAGCATCTCGATCCGGTCCAGAAAATTGAACTGGTGACAACCGATGAAATTGGCCGACTCGATCAGGTAACTCGCCGAGATGGGCCGCGGACCGAACCGCAGATGGGAAATGGTCACCGACCCCGCTTTCCGGGAATCGTAAACAAAATAGCCCTGCGCGAAATTCGGCGTCTCCTCGGCAATGATCTTGATCGAGTTTTTGTTGGCCCCCACGGTGCCATCCGCCCCCAGACCGAAAAACATGGCCCGGACCACTCCGTCCTGTTCCAGGGAAAACTCCGGATCGAAATCGAGGCTGGTGTGCGTTACATCGTCGCGGATGCCGACGGTGAAGTGATTTTTCGGCCGGTCTTTTCCCAACTCGTCAAACACGGCCTTGACCATGGAAGGAGTAAACTCCTTGGAGGAAAGCCCGTACCGGCCGCCGGTCACGCGGGGAAATTTCTGAAATCGGCCGGGATGTTCGGCCACACCCTCCGCCAACGCGGCCATCACGTCGAGGTACAACGGCTCTCCCACCCCGCCGGGTTCCTTGGTCCGGTCGAGAACCGCGATCCGCCCCGTGGTGGGAGGAAGACATTCGACAAATCCCTTCACGTCGAAGGGACGATAGAGACGCACCCGGACCACTCCGACCTTTTCCCCGCGCCCGGCAAGAAACCGGGTGGTCTCGCCCGCCGTTTCCGCTCCCGAACCCATCGCCACGATGACCCGTTCCGCTTCGGGATGGCCGGAATAATCGAACAGACCGTACTTGCGCCCGGTGAGTTTGGCGAAGCGGTCCATCATCTCCCGCACGATGCCGGGACCCTCGGCGTAAAACGGATTGCAGGCCTCCCGGCATTGAAAAAAGACATCCGGATTCTGCGAGGTGCCCCGCAGGCTGGGATGGTCGGGACTCATTGCCCGGAGCTTGTGGTTTCGCACCCACGCCTCGTCGATCATCCCGCGGATCACCGGGTCAGACAGGACCTCGATCCGGGCGATTTCGTGCGAAGTGCGGAATCCGTCAAAAAAGTGCAGGAAAGGAATGCGGGATTTCAGCGTCGCCGCCTGAGCGATCAGGGCGAAATCCATCACCTCCTGAACCGAGGAGGACGCGAGCATGGCAAACCCGGTCTGCCGGGCGGCCATGACGTCGGAGTGGTCGCAGAAAATGGACAGCGCGTGGGTCGCGACCGTGCGCGCGGCCACATGAAACACGGTGGGAAGCAGTTCCCCCGCGATCTTGTACATATTGGGGATCATCAACAGCAATCCCTGCGAAGCGGTGAAGGTGGTGGTGAGCGCCCCGGCCTGGAGCGCCCCGTGCACCGCGCCCGCCGCGCCTCCTTCCGATTGCATCTCCGTTACGCTGGGAACCCCGCCCCAGATATTGCAGATTCCCTCTGAGGACCAGGCGTCGGCATGCTCGCCCATCGGGGAGGAGGGGGTGATAGGATAAATGGCGATGACCTCGTTGGTCCGGTGGGCCACGTAGGCGGCCGCCTCATTGCCATCCATGGCGGCGATCGTAGGCGTCATAAAAACCTCCTGGAGGTTTCAGAGGGAAAAGAGCCAGATGATTTCACAATACGTCCCGCCCCGAAAAAATTCAAGGTAACCTTCGTTCCGAATAGCGCAACCCCACCCCTCTGCACCAATATCCGAATCGAGATATTTTTGTATACTTATTCCCTACACGGAATCATACTATTCTCAGACTACAAAAAACCCTTTTTAAATTTTTTAAAAATCATGAAACCAAACTGTTATGTTACTTCAATTTTAGCCTTCGCCCTGATCGTACTATCCCCTTCGAATTCGGAAAGTCGAAAATCACATCCGGAGAAGGACTATCAGGAAAAATGGTGCCGGGAGAACGGCGGGATCCGTGAAATAGTCCAGAAGGACCGCACGCGGGTGGATTGCCTCACGGCGCAGTATGCGGTCGAGGTCGACTTCGGCCCCAAGTGGGCGGAAGCGGTGGGCCAGGCGCTTCATTATGCCGAGCAAACCGGGAAACGGGCGGGGATCGTATTGATCCTGGAAAAGAAAAACGACTGGAAGTACTGGGTTCGGCTCAAACGGTTGATCCGCCACCACCGCCTGGACATCCAGCTCTGGTCCATTTCTCCCAAGGATCTGTAATCGGTTGCGGAACCCGTCTCCAAAAAGGGAAGCGCCGCCAGAATCAAAAAATTTCAACCCGCGTGATGTTCAGATAATCACTTGCAGTCAAGCAGAGATTTGACCCCACGACCCACGATGACCCCACGACATGACCCCACGACTCCCCGCGATTCTCCCCACGACTTTGACCCCACTACCCACGAGATTTTTGACCCCACGAGATTGACCCCACGACCCGATCCTCATGAGGGAATTCCCTCTGCACACGTTGTGGTTTTGCCCCTCCCATTGCAATCCGGCAAATGTATGGGATAATAGCGATACTGCAGGCGGTACAAACGTTTAAATACCCCCGAAAGACGGGTCTCTGTCATGGCAAAAGAATACACGGTCATCATAGAAAAAGACGAGGACGGCTGGTACGTGTCCGACGTGGTGGAACTGCCGGGATGCCACACCCAGTCCAAGTCAATGGACGAGCTGATGGAGCGCACCCGGGAAGCCATCAAAGCGTATCTGGAGACAGAATCCGAGCCCGATTTCACCAGCCAGTTTGTCGGCGTCCAGCGCGTTGAGGTGTGAGCCTTGCCCAAGCTTCCCAGGCTGTCGGGAAAGGAACTCGCCAAAATAGTCGAGAAATTCGGGTTTGCCTACGGCCACACTACGGGAAGCCACATCGTCTATAAGCATCCCGACGGCAGAACCACCGTCATCCCCCACCACGCGGGCGAAGAGATCGGCCCCGGTCTTCTCACCAAAATCATCAAGAAAGACCTTGGCATCACACGCGAAGAATTTCTGAAAAAGCTGTAGCGCACCTTTTGCAGGCGCTACCCGTATAAGGTGCCACCGTCCGGTGAGGCGGCTGATTTTTTTGTGACGTCCCGCCAAGGAGAGGTTTACCAGATACAAATGAAGCCGTCTGGAAATTTCTCCCGATATGGCGGTCCGCCTTTCGAATGCCTTTGGGGGTAGCCCGGAGAGCTGGTTGCGCCAGCAAATGAATTATGACCTCTGGCGCGTGGGGAAAAAAGGAACGGCCGCCAAGGTCAAAAAATTTCAACCCGCGTGATGTTCAAACAGGAAACGCGCCGGGGAGTGACACCCCCCGGTTTCTTGCAGTCAAACAGAGATTTGACCCCACACCTATGATTTCTTCTTGAGAGCCAGACGGGTCAAGCACATCAGCAAGATTCTTCGCCACACTACGGCTCAGAATGACACCCGAGAGTGCTTTTCGGCTTCCCGCCTGCGCGTAAAAATTCAATCCATGTCGTCGAAGACGCCGGTGGCAAGGCTTTTTCTTGCCGTCCGGGCTTCCTGTTCGGCGCGGGTGATGCCCTTGTCGTAGTCGGCGTAATCGACGAACTTCAGCACGGGCTCCATCTCGGGGTGCCGCTTCACACCAGATCGTCCAGATCGAGATCCAGGGCGGCGGCGATTTTTTTTAATACCTGGACCGTCCCCTTTCTTTTACCGCTTTCGAGTTGAGTGATATAGGACGGTTTTACCCCGACCCTCTGACTCAATTTGAGTTGGGTCAATCCTCTGAATTCCCGATACACCCGGATCGGGTTTCCCCCGTCCACGAGCCGTTTCACCACTGCGGCGGGGAAACCCTCTTCGCGCGAGGCTTCATATTGCTTGAGCGCCCGGATATCCTCCAGGTCTTCCTTGCACCGCAAAAGCCTTGCATAATCTTCCTTGGACAAAACGACCGACTCGGGTTTTCCCTTTTCGTCGTAGATCCATTTGACCGGGAAATTCATTTTTTATACACCTCCCCCCGCGATTCGATTTTAACCACCACTACCGTGATTACGGCCTTTTCGACTTTATAAATGACCCGCCAGTCACCCTGCCTCAATCGAAACCCCTCCACTCCCTGTAATTTTTCAACGTTATTATTTTTTTTGTAAGGATCTTTGGCGATCTCTTCCATTTTTTGAATGATGGAACGGGAAACCTTTTTGGACAGGGAGAACAGTTTTTTCCTCGGTTGCTTCAAAAACACCAGTTCGTACATAAAGCAAAGATATCACAACATTACTTTCAGTCAATTATAATATTAACTAATAGTTAATTCATTGACCCAATAATCTTTGAAAAGGCGATCCGGAACAAAAGGGGCTTCGGGGAGAGAAATAAAGGAAAGACGGGAAAACGTTCAATCCATGTCGTCGAAGACGCCGGTGGCGAGGCTTTTTCTTGCCGTCCGGGCTTCCTGTTCGGCGCGGGTGATGCCCTGGTCGTAGTCGGCGTAATCGACGAACTTCAGTACGGGCTCCAAATCGGGGTGCCGCTTGAGGTAAAGCCGCGCCATGAGTTGGGCGGTGCGGCGGTACTTGGGGTGACCGGCCTTCTGGGTGCGCAGTTCGGTGAGGTGCCCGAGTTCGCGGAGATTCATCCCCATGTTCCAGCGAATGAAGTGATTGAACAGGGCGGCGTACTGCGCTTCCGGCTCGAATCCCGCCCGCATCAGGTCGCCGTGCAGATCCTCGGCCCGCTCGAAACACTCGCGCACCACGTCGTGCTTGCCGATTTCCTCAATCTCGCCGGGAATGGAATACCCGAGCGCAACGCCCAGGTCCTGGCGTTGCTGGGTCAGCATGCGGTGGCGTTGCAGGTCGCGGTACTCGGCGAACCCGGCGATGATGTCGAAGTTGATGGGATAGCCGAATTCGAGTCCCCTCCCGGGCCGATCGCGCTTTGATTTGCGGTCCCCTACATACGTTGCGAAAATTTCATTCTTCTTCTCCTCGGGCAAGGCGGCGACCCGTTTGCGGATCTGGACCGTGGAATGCCCGACATAGGGGAAGATCATGCCGGCCAGAAGATTGATCTGAAAATCCTCCGGGCGGTCCTCCAGTAAATCCACTTCCGGCGCGGCTTCCGCGGGGATACCCCGAAACAGGTCCGTAGCCAGCCGCCGCATCCCGCGATGATTCCCGATCTGGTAGGGAAGCGGACCGGCCCGCTTGATGAAGGTGGGGATCAGATGGTTCAGCGCGTTTTGAATGGCTTCTCCCAGGTGCTGGGCTTCCTCCAGTTCGCTGGACAGGAGCTTGGAGATCAGGCCGGTGTAAAACCGGCCGTTTCCCACCAGCCCCACGTTGGCCTGCGTGCAACCGGGAAGGATACAGCGGATGACGTCGCAGGCGGCGCTCCGGATGGTGAACCGGTAGGCGATGCGCAGGGCCTTCCGCTCGTCGTCGGACTCCAGCGCCGCAAGGCGGGCCCGGACCGGCCGGCCCTCACGCTCCACCTCGATCTCAAATTCCGTTTCCGGCAGGCGGCGGGAAAACAACTCCTGCATGGGGTCCACCAGGGCGGCATAGGTATCGAAGATAAAGTCCATGGTCCGGACAAATTTTTCGCCCAGGCCCGACTCCAAAATACGCCGGGGCCGGACGTACCGCCAGAATCCATCCTTCTTCTGATCGTACAGGACGTATCGGGTGGATTCTTCGATGGGGGACCCGCCGATCCGGCAATCTTCGATGATCTTGGTGACCAGGTTGGAACTTTCCTCGATGCAGAGGGGGGCCACCGCCAGCTCGGCCACCGATTCGTCCCCGAACTTGTTGACCACGCGGTCGATGAGCTCGGTCCCCTTCACTTCGTTGGGGGTTCCGTCGGGATTGAGGAATTCCCGCGCCACCGTTTCCTTGAATCCGGTCGGCGCCCGGCTGTAACGCGCCAGCGCGGCACCGATGACTTCCGGATTCAGATTTTTCAGGGTGAAGACGCGCGCATCCACGTCGGAGACGTAGGGTTTGAGGA
>PCWF01000186.1:0-147 GCA_002796165.1 Nitrospinae bacterium CG11_big_fil_rev_8_21_14_0_20_56_8 | reverse complement strand
CGTCTCGGTTTCATGGTTCCCACGTCTATCGTTGACCGGATTTCCCGGGCTTGATATCGTCCCTGGCACAACGAAAACCCGTGTCGTTGAACCGCACTTCGGGCCGGCTCCACCTGCGGAGCGAGGAGCGGAGATCCACCGCAAAAT
>PCWF01000030.1 GCA_002796165.1 Nitrospinae bacterium CG11_big_fil_rev_8_21_14_0_20_56_8 | reverse complement strand
GGGCTGAAGCAGGTCCCAAGGGTTGGTCTGTTCGCCCATTAAAGCGGTACGCGAGCTGGGTTTAAAACGTCGTGAGACAGTTTGGTCCCTATCCTCCGTGGGTGTTGGATATCTGAGGGGATCTGCTCCTAGTACGAGAGGACCGGAGTGGACGAACCTCTAGTGTTCTGGTTGTGGCGCCAGCTGCATTGCCAGGTAGCTATGTTCGGTCAGGATAACCGCTGAAAGCATCTAAGCGGGAAACCAACCCCAAAACTAGATATCCCTTCTTCCTTCGGGAAGGCTAAAGACTCCTCGAAGACTACGAGGTCGATAGGCCGGATGTGTAAGCACAGTAATGTGTTCAGCTAACCGGTACTAATCAGTCGTGCGGCTTGACCTTAATTTCTCTCAATCTACTTCAAACGAATTCAATTGTCCTGAAAACGCGTTTTTCCGGTCTTGATAGCGAAAGGGTCACACCCGTTCCCATTCCGAACACGGAAGTTAAGCCTTTCAGCGCCGATGGTACTGCACGGGTAGCTGTGTGGGAGAGTAGGACGAGGCCGGATCAAATTTCGAAACCCGCCGGAAACGGCGGGTTTTTTTTTGCCCCGTTCTCCCCTTCTTCCTCCGCCTTCCCGCCCCCATCCGCCCCCGAGTTCCCGCCTTTCCTTTTGCCCCCTCCCGGCCCCTCTTCCCACCCTCTCCCGGCCCCTGAAAAATTCCGGATAATTGTGAAATTTCAACCGCTTTTTCCATTGACAAAAAGCCGGCCCATAGAGTACTATCGCCCCTCTATTTGCCGGGAAATCAAAAGGATTTTCCCCGGTTTTAGCGCTAGGCCGGGAAGGGATTTGCGCTTAAAATATAAGGGTTTTCGGGACGCGGTTCGATAACGCGTTCCGGTTCGTCTTGTCAGGTCAAAACCGAACGCAACAGGCGACAACCAAGCCGCCTGAGGGGAGGATATGCTAGAGCAGTATATCGGCGCCGGAATCATGTTGCTCGTGGCCACCGCCATCGCCTGCGGAATGGTACTTCTCACGTCCATTCTTGGCCCCAAACACCAGTTTCCCGACAAAATGGAGCCCTTCGAATGCGGCGAGAGCCAGCTCGTTTCCCCGCGCCAGCGTTTCTCCGTCAAGTTTTACCTCGTCGCCGTACTGTTTGTGCTGTTCGATATTGAAGCCGTATTCTTCTTCCCCTGGGCTATCCTGTTTCAACGTCTCGGCGTTTTCGGCCTCGTGGAAATGTTCCTTTTCATCCTCATCCTGGGAGTGGGCCTGGCCTACGTGTGGATCCGGGGCGGGCTGGATTGGGAGTGAATGAACATTAGCAAATGAACCCCGGCCTGAAAGTCAAAGACGCTTCCCTGATGGAGAAGCCCGTCATGGCTCCCGGCCTGAAACCGTGGGGGGGACCCGCGTTCCAGTTTCCCGTGATCCCTCCCCTTTCGTTTTAGCATGACCGATAAAAGCGAAACCTACATCATCGATAAAGTGTGCGCCCGCAAGGGAGTGCAGGTCCTCGACAGCCACAATTTCCGCGGGGACCAGACGGTCACACTCAATAAGGAAGCCGGGCTGGCCTTTTTCGAATTTCTTCGCGACGACCCCGACCTCGCTTTTGACATGCTCATGGACCTGACCGTCGTCGACTACATGCGCAAAAAGAGCCAGCGTTTCGAAGTCGTGTACCATTTCTATTCCACGAAACACAACCATCGGCTACGGATCAAACTGCCCGTGGACGAAAAAGATTGCACCGTAACCTCCCTGACTCCCCTGTGGAGAACCGCAAACTGGTACGAACGGGAGGCATGGGACCTGTACGGAGTGAAATTCGAGGGGCATCCCAACCTGCGGCGGATCCTCCTTTACGACGAATTCAAGGGGCACCCTCTCAGGAAGGATTATCCCGTTAACAAGCGTCAACCCCTGATCGGGCCTCTGAATTAGACCCTTATGTTCGATATCAACTGGATAGAATTATTCGTTACCCTGGTCAAGATCGGGTTCATTCTGTTCGTGACGGTGGGCTTCTTCGCCCCCATCCTGACCTGGGTGGAACGCAAGCAGAGCGCCATCATGCAGGACCGCATCGGCGCCAATCGCGCCGACATCATGGGTTTCACCGCGCTTGGGCTCTTCCATATTCTGGCGGACGGACTCAAAATGTTCACCAAGGAAGACTTCATTCCCGACGGGGCCAACCGGGTTCTCCACACCATGAGCCCGATCATCGCGCTGATCCCGGCCATCGTCACCTTTGCCGTCGTTCCCTTCGGGGGCGTGTACGACCTGTTCGGCGTTAAAGTCAACCTGGTCGTCTCCGATCTTGACGTCGGGTTGCTGTTCGTATTTGCCATCGCGTCCCTGGCCACCTACGGTTATGCCATCGCGGGCTGGAGTTCCAATAATAACTGGTCCCTGCTCGGGTCCCTGCGCGTCGCGTCCCAGATGATCTCCTACGAAGTCACCATGGGGCTTACCATCGTCGGCGTTCTGATGGTGTATGGAACCATGAAACTGACCGAAATCGGAGCCGCGCAGGAAAGTCTCTGGATGTGGGGCATCTTTCTTCAGCCGGTCGGGTTCTTCATGTTCTTCGCCGCCTCGATCGCGGAAAACAAGCGGATCCCGTTCGACAACCCGGAAGCCGAATCCGAACTGGTGGCCGGTTATTTTACCGAGTATTCGGGCCTGAAGTTCGGCATGTTCTTCATGGCCGAATTTATCGAAATGGTCACCATCGCCGCGATCGTGACCATCCTGTTTTTCGGAGCGTGGCATATCCCATTCCTGACCACGGAGACGCTTCTTTCATGGTTTCACATTCTGGGCACCACGGGCGCAAACCTCATCGTCATGCTCATCCATGTCGGAGTGTTTTTCGCCAAGGTGATTTTCTTCATCTGGTTTCAGATGACGATCCGCTGGACGCTTCCGCGCTTCCGCTACGATCAGATCATGAAGCTGGGATGGAAAATACTACTGCCCCTTTCCCTGGCCAACATCCTGGTCACCGGGATCGTGATACTGGCAGTTAAATAGGAGACCCGATCATGGCCTACACCGTCAGTCGCAATATCAAATTGACTTGGTGGGAAAGGCTTTATCTTCCCGAGGTGATTCGGGGAATAATTATCACTTCCCGCCATTTTTTCAAGAACCTGTTCGGATTCATCCCGTTCTTTCTCGGCAAGAAAAAAGACCGGGAAATCTTTACCGTGTACTATCCCGAGCAGATGGCCAAACTGCCCATCGCTTACCGCGGCCGGCCCGTGCTTGCCGTCAACGAGAAGGGCCGCCACAACTGCGTGGCCTGCGGCCTCTGCGAAGCCGCCTGCCCCGCATACTGCATCGACATCATTCCCGCAGAGAATACCGGAAAACAGAATGAGGTCGAGCGCTGGCCCAAGGAGTTCACCATCGATTACGCCGTGTGCATCTTCTGCGGCAATTGCGAAGAAGCCTGCCCCGAGGAGGCCATCTTCATGAGCGACGATTTTGAAATCTCCATGCTCGACCGCTCCAAGATGAAATACAACCTGCAACAACTTTCCGTCCCGATCGAGAAACTCAAGGACCGGATCGAGTTTACCCGGAGAATGTACGGTAAATGGAACTACTGATTTTTTATCCCATCGGAACCCTTTGCGTTTTCCTGGCGCTGGGAGTGGTCCTGAACAAAAGCCCCATCGGTTCCGCCATGTGCCTGATCGGCATGATGCTCGGCCTGGCCGCGGTGTTTGCCATCCAGCACGCCCACTTCATCGCCATTCTCCAGGTTATCATTTACGCCGGAGCCATCATGGTTCTGTTCATGTTCGTGATCATGCTCCTCAACCTCAAGGGTGACGACACCGTTTGGAAAACCCGCGAAGGTAACACCCTGCTCACCGGCCTGGGAGCCGTTCTGGTCGTGGGCATCCTTTACAAGATGACCGAGATCACCGGCGGGGGCGAGTTCGATTCCCCCACCCCGATCCAGGAAACGTTCGGCACCACCGTCAAAGTGGGCACCACGTTGTTTACCGATTTCGTCCTGCCCTTCGAAGTGGCCTCGATTCTTCTGCTGGCCGCCATGATCGGAGCGGTGGTATTGGCAAAATCCAAGATGGATGATTGACTATGGAAAGCACGGTTCCCCTGTCACATTACCTGGTACTGAGCACCACCCTGTTCGTCATCGGCGTTCTGGGTGTCCTGGTGCGCCGTAACGCCATTGTCGTGTTTATGTGCATTGAGATCATGCTCAACGCGGTGAATATTTCCCTCATCGCGTTCGACCGTTACATGAACCTGCATACCGGGCAGGTGTTCAGTTTCATGGTCATGTGCGTTGCGGCCGCGGAGGTCTCGGTAGGCCTGGCGATCATTATCTCCATTTTCCGGAACAAGCCCACGGTCAACCTGGACGAGTTCAACATCATGAAGTGGTAAACGCGAGGTAAGATGTTTCATCTAGCATTTCTGGTACCCCTGTTTCCCCTGATTGGCTCGATCGTCAACGGTTTTTTCGGTCTCCGGATCGGAAAGAAGGCCGTGGGATGGGTCGCGTGTGGAACCGTGGCGTTTTCCTTTCTCGTCACCCTGCTCATGCTGGGGCAATTGCTGTTCACCCCCGCCGAGGAACGCCTGTTCGAGCAAACCCTGTTCACCTGGATGGCGGCCGGCGACTTCAACGCCGCGTTCGGATTCCAGATCGACCCCCTATCCATGGTCATGATGATGGTGGTCACCGGGGTCGGGTTCCTGATCCACGTATACTCCATCGGCTACATGCACGACGAGTACAGCTACTACCGCTTTTTCGCGTACCTCAACCTGTTCATGTTTTCCATGTTGCTCCTCGTCATGGGCAACAACTTCCTCATGATGTTCATCGGTTGGGAAGGCGTGGGCCTGTGCTCCTACTTCCTGATCGGTTACTATTTCGAGAAAAAATCCGCCTGCGACGCCGGAACCAAGGCCTTCGTGATGAACCGGGTGGGGGACTTCGCGTTCCTGCTCGCCATCATGTACATCTTTTACCTGTTCGGAACCATCGACTACACCGAAGTGTTCCACGCCGCGCCGGAAAAACTGATCCTGGGCGCCGAGCCGGTAACCATCATTACCCTGCTCCTCTTCGTGGGGGCGACCGGAAAGTCGGCGCAGATTCCGCTGTACACCTGGCTCCCCGACGCGATGGAAGGCCCCACCCCGGTCAGCGCCCTGATCCACGCCGCAACCATGGTCACCGCGGGGGTGTATATGGTGGTGCGGTGCTCCGTATTGTTCAACATGGCGCCCTTTTCGATGTCCGTGGTGGCATTTATCGGCGGAGGCACGGCGATCTTTGCCGCCACCATCGGCATGACCCAGTTCGACATCAAGCGCGTCCTCGCTTATTCCACCGTCAGCCAGATCGGGTACATGTTCCTGGCCTGCGGGGTCGGAGCTTACACCGCCGCCATCTTTCACCTGGTCACCCACGCCTTCTTCAAAGCCTGTCTGTTTTTGGGATCCGGAAGCGTGATCCACGGCCTTCACGGCGAGCAGGACATGCGCAAGATGGGGGACTTGAAAAAACATCAGCCCGTCACGTATATCACGTTCCTGATTTCCACCCTGGCCATCGCCGGGATCTTCCCCCTGTCGGGATTCTTCAGCAAAGACGAAATTCTCTACCACGCCCTGATGGATGGCAACACAATCCTCTGGGGCATGGGCGTGACCGGGGCGCTGTTGACGGCCTTCTATATGTTCCGTCTTGTGTTCATGACCTTCTGGGGCGAGTCCCGCGTCGATCCCCATGTACATCCGCATGAATCTCCCAAAGTCATGACCCTTCCGCTGGTCATTCTGGCGGGCCTTGCCGCCTTCGGCGGCCTTCTGGGCATTCCCCTCGTGCATGGGTGGCATGCCCTGCACAACTGGCTTGAACCCGTTCTCCATTTCGACATGGCCTCGACCCTCGAGCACTCCAAGCACCTGCTCCACGAAGTGGGACGGCACGCCCCGCATTGGGAAGCGCTCCTTATCGAACCCGAGGAAAACATCTGGATCGAAATTTCCCTCATGCTCCTGTCCCTCACCGTGGCCTTGACCGGAATTGCCGGGGCCTATTTCTGTTACGTCAAGAAACCCGGACTCCCCGACGAATTGATCAAGGGGCAATGGGGATACGATCTCGTCAAAAATAAATACGAAGTGGACGAATTTTACGACGCCACGTTCGTCGAACCCACGATCCAGGGGTCCCTTCTGCTTTGGAAAAAAGGCGATGCCCAGGGGATCGACGGCGCCGTGAACGGCGTGGCTCAGATCTTGGGCTGGTGCGGCCAGCAGGCCCGGGTGGTGCAGTCCGGGTTTGTCCGCAATTATGCCCTGTTCATGGTTTTGGGTTTTATCATGCTGTTGTTCATCATGTTTTTTTGAAAGCTTTCTGATCAACTGAACCGGCACATGGAAAGTAGACCGTAATGTTTCTGACGTTTCTGACATTTTTGCCCCTGATCGGCGCGATCGTTCTCGCCTTCATGCCCAAGGAACAGGAAGGCGCCATCAAACAAACCGCGCTCGCCTTTGCCGTCGCCGATTTTCTACTCTCCCTGCAATTGTGGGCCGACTTCGACAACACCACCCACTTGATGCAGTTCGAGTTCAGCGTTCCGTGGATCTCCTCCTGGGGCATCAACTATCATGTCGGGATCGATGGAATTTCCCTGCTCCTTTACGTCATGACCACCCTCCTCACGATGATCTCCATTATTGCGTCGTGGGAAGTCAAGAAAGAGATCAAGCTTTACATGATGGCCATGCTGTCGCTTTCCACCGGCATGCTGGGCGTGTTCGTCGCGCTCGATTTCTTCCTGTTCTACGCCTTCTGGGAATTCCAGCTCGTTCCCATGTACCTGATCATCGGGATCTGGGGCGGCCCCCGGAGAATTTACGCCGCAGTCAAATTCTTCCTGTACACCGCCGTGGGGTCCCTGCTCATGCTGGTGGCCATCATCTGGATCTATTTCCATATTCAAGAGGCCACCGGCATCTTCACCACCGACCTGATGTATATCACCGAGCATCTGAACCTGGACCTGGCCACGCAGAAATGGCTGTTCATGGCTTTTTTCCTGGCCTTCGCGATCAAAGTGCCCATGTTCCCGTTCCATACATGGCTTCCCGATGCCCACGTCGAAGCGCCCACCGCCGGTAGCGTCATTCTGGCCGGGGTCCTGCTCAAGATGGGCACTTACGGGTTCCTGCGTTTCAACCTTCCGCTGTTCCCGTTCGCCTGCAACGTCTTTTTACCCTATATCGCCTGGCTTTCGATTATCGGGATCATATACGGGGCGCTGGTGTCCCTGGTCCAGGAGGACCTGAAAAAACTCGTGGCCTATTCCAGCGTCAGCCATCTCGGTTTCGTCATGCTGGGAATTTTTGCCTTCAACCACTACGGGATCCAGGGGGCTCTGCTCCAGAACCTGAACCACGGGTTCAGCACCGGGGCGCTCTTCTTGCTCGTCGGCATGATCTACGACCGGCGCCATACCCGTTTGATCAGCGAGTTCGGCGGGCTCTCCAAGCAGATGCCCAAGTACGCCATCTGTTTCATGATCATCGCCCTGTCCTCCATCGGCCTGCCCGGAACCAACGGCTTCGTAGGGGAATTTCTGATTTTGCTGGGAATCTTCCAGGTCAACGGCCTCTGGGCGGCATTCGCCACCAGCGGCGTGATCTTCGCCGCCTGTTACATCCTGTGGATGTTCCAGCGCGTCATGTTCATGGAGCTCAAGAACCCGAAAAACGCCAACCTTCCCGACCTCAACCTCCGGGAAATGGTGACCCTGGTCCCCATCATCATCCTCGTGTTCTGGATCGGCTTTTATCCCAAGCCCTTCCTCAAGACCTTCGAGCCGACGGTGGCGCATTTGATCAAGCAGGTGGGACCCGATAACTTCAAACCCGGGGCTCAGCACAATGAGCACGCCGGTTTGATCCAAAAAGACGAAATCGCCAAGCTTCAGAAAAAACTGAACCGCGAAAAAGAAAACCCGAAATTTTAAGGACGGAACCCGCAAGTGGAACACATTCCATCTCCAACAGTCGACCTTGTAAGCCTGGCCCCGGTCCTGGTGCTCAGCGTCTTCGCGATGATGGTCCTTCTCGTGGACCTTTACGTGAAACGAGACAAAACCCTGGTGATCTTCATCAGCCTGGTCGGCTTGCTCATGACCGCGATCAGCGCATTTGCCAAGTTCGACCTGCCCGTCCATTCCTTCAACGACAGCTACGTCGTGGACGAACTCTCGGTGTTTTTCATCATGATCTTCACCCTGAGCTCGGCCCTGGCCATCCTGCTCTCCATCGACTACAACAAGCGCGAAGGAATCCGGATGGGAGAATATTACAGCCTGATCCTGTTATGCACCGTGGGGATGATCCTGCTCGCGTCCTCCACGGACATGATCATGATTTTCCTGGGAATCGAGATCGTCTCCATCTGTCTCTATGTGCTGGCGGGGATTCGCCGGTCGGACCCCAAATCCAATGAAGCCGCGCTCAAATATTTCCTGCTCGGCGCCTTTGCCACGGGATTCCTCCTCTACGGCATGACCCTGGTCTACGGAGCCACAGGAACCACCAAGCTCGGCCTCATCGCGGAATTGATCCGGGAAGAACAGATCGCTTCCAAACCCCTGATGCTGATGGGAATCGTTCTCCTGATCATCGGGTTCGGATTCAAAGTCGCCTCCGTTCCCTTCCACATGTGGGCTCCGGATGTTTATCACGGAGCCCCCACACCCGTCACCGCGTTCATGGCGGTAGGGCCCAAGGCGGCGGCGTTCGCGGCTTTCTTCCGCGTGTTTGCAGAAGCCATGCCGGTTCTCTCCCCCTCGTGGGAATCGCTCCTCTGCATTGTCGCCGTCCTCAGCATGTTCATCGGCAACGTCGGGGCCATCATGCAAACCAACATAAAGCGGCTCCTGGCTTACTCCAGCGTGTCTCACGTGGGTTACATCCTGATCGCGGTGATCGCCAAGAACTCGCTGGGTAGCTCCAGCCTGGTGTTCTACATGCTCGCATACGCCTTCATGATCTTCGGCGCTTTCGGTATCGTGATCCTGATCGGCCGGAAGGAAAATGAAATGCTGGAAATCGCGGACTATTCCGGCCTGGCTTACAAACATCCCCTGATGGCCATCAGCATGTCCGTCTTTCTCCTCTCATTGGGAGGCATGCCCCCCCTGGCGGGTTTTGTGGCGAAGTTTTACATCTTCAGCGCCGCCATCAAGGAAGGTTTCGTGACCCTGGTGGTCCTGGCCGTCCTCAACAGCGTGATCTCCTTCTATTACTACCTGAAAGTCATAGTCTATATGTATATGAAGGAACCCGAGGGCGAGTTCCAGATCAGCCTGGCGCCCATGACCGTGTTCGTGGTCGTCATCGCCATGGTGGGCACCGCCGGACTGGGAATCTTTCCCGACCCCATCCTGTACTTCACCCAGCATTGAATGCGGAAACCCGTTTCCGCCCTTTTCCGCCGCCTCGCGCAAGTTTGGTATGCAACGGAAGTTGGGTGTATAATTGCACCCATCGAAAATAATTTTCCATACCCTATCGAGCCACATGACAAGGTGACGCCGTGAAAATGCACCACTTGAGCAAAGAAGCTGTCGAAACCATCATGGAGAAGATCAAGGACCTGGTGGAAACCAACGAATATCCCCCGGATAAAATGGAGGAAATCTTCAACTTGTCGGGGGTCAATGCGGAGAAATTCCTGGAATGTAAGGCCAATCCGCTCCAGGAGGACAAGGTAAACTTCGAGCTCGACGATAAAAAAGGGATCCGGTTCTTCGATCCCTTCAATTTGTTTACCTGTGGGATTTACAAGGATGTGGATGGATTGACCGTCTGGACAGCGGACAATTTGAGCGAACCCTGGTCCTATTGATTTTCCCCCCGAACCTCCCCACTTTTTTCAAATCGATGGCGGGATGGAAACCAAGTGAAGTTTCCGTGGGGAATTTTTTTGCCCGGCACGGGATAACCCGAAGCGACCGGAATCCCCTAGGGGGGAGATATCTGCTCTCAGGTCCAGGGGTGACGCCGGGCAGAACCTCTCAAGCTTTTTTGGCCTTTTGATCTTCCTGGTCCTGGGCGAAATCGTAAGACCCTTTGCGCGGGAGAGAATCCGTAAACGCCTGCGCGGCATTCTTCATGGCGCGGTCCTTGGCCTCGCCCTCTTCCTGGGCCTTCTGGCGGGCCAGAGCCGCCCGTTCTTCATCCGTCATATTGGCGGTATCTTCGAGTTGCTGAGGGGCGTTCGCATCCTGGGCCTTGGCCTCTTCGACCTTCTCGTCCTCTTCCTGGGCTTCCTTCATGGAGGTCTTGAAGTTTTTGATACTGCGGCCGAAGGCGCTCCCGATTTCCGGCAATTTTCCCGCTCCGAAGATAATCATGATAATGACCAGAATGACCATTAACTCCGGAAAACCAATCCCCATCATAAAATTAATCCTCCAAAAAGGTCCCCAACCCCCAAGGCCGCTCCGGCTTCCAGATCAGGGTCGAAAAAAAGCTATTGAGTTTGCACAGTTTATCCCCTTTCAACGGGCAAAACAAGGGAAATTCCCCGTCCTCCAGCCCCCCTCTCCGGCGCAATTTTCCCCGCCCATTGCTCCCGGGGGCATTTTTCTGAATTTCTACCTTGCCAAGAACCAACCCCTGAAATTATAAAGGGTTCGAACCACAGTAATTTTGCGAAGACACCATGGAAACTCACCCTCTAACCCTTATCGTGACCCTGATCCTGGCCGGCCTGGCCGGATTCCTGATCTGGCGCACCCGCAACCGGAAAAAAATCTCCCCGGCGCCCGCGCGGACCCCTGCAAGAGTCACCGCGTCCGGGGGAGATACGCCGTCTGAAGATTTTCTGAATCGGGCCATCGCCGCTCTCAGATCGGGTCAGACCCACTCGGCCACGGGATTCGCGGAGGAGGGACTGCGCTCCAATCCCGGAAACAGGAGGGTTCGCGCCTCGCTCCTGAATGTGCTGGGCAACGCGCAAGTGAGCGAAAAAAATTACGACGCGGGCGAGCGGTGGTTCAGGGAAGCGGCGGACACCGACCCCGCCTTCAGTTTTCCGCACAGCAATCTGGGAAACCTGTATTTCATCCGGGGCCGGTTCGAAGAAGCCGAATCCGCCTACCGCGAAGCCCTGCGACTGGACCCGCACTATGCCGACGCCTACAACAACCTGGGAACCCTGTACAAAAAGGAACAGCGGATCGACGAGGCCGTCCACGCCTTCGAAAAGGCGCTCGAACTCAATCCGGGAATGGAAGGGGTGCGGCGGAATTTGGATTATCTGAAACGCTTCAGGAAGGAGTGAAATGAGGAACGGAGAGAACGGTACCCACCGAGTCCTTCAATAATCCCATGGGAGCGATTATCTAACCGGATGTTGAAAAACAATTTGGGGTGTCATTCTGCTGGCCGCAGGAGCGCAAGGCTAAACTCCCAATGCTATTGTTTCGCATCCGTTGCTATCGCACTGTTTCGGCCCCCGCCTCCCTGGCGAAGGGAGAGCTTTGCATAAGTCGGAGAAAGGCGCCGAAAGTGTCGTGCTGAGCCCGTCGAAGCACAACCGGAGATCGCCCTTCGACAAGCTCAGGGCGACAAATTTGAGTTACGCAAAGCTCTCTGGCGAAGGGCGAAGAATCTTGCCCGAACCCCTGGTCCAGCTTGATTATGCAAATTAGTCCCGATCCTTCGCTCAGGCCAGATCCTTCGACAAGCTCAGGATGACAGTTAAAAAAGGCTCAGGACGACATTCGGAAAGGCTCGAGTTGTCATG
>PCWF01000226.1 GCA_002796165.1 Nitrospinae bacterium CG11_big_fil_rev_8_21_14_0_20_56_8 | reverse complement strand
GGTGGGCCCGCGCGCGGCCTTTTCCCATTCCGCCTCGCTGGGGAGCCGTTTTCCTCTCCAGCGGCAATAGGCATCCGCATCGTGCCAGTTCACCTGGGTCACCGGCTGGTGGCGGATGCTCTCCGGGAAGGAATTTTCCTTCCATAGGTTGCCTTCCCTGCACTTGTCGGTATCGCAGGTATCGTCCAGCGCGGGCCGGTGTCCCGTGGCCAGGACAAATTCGAGGTAGTTCTGGTTGGTCACTTCGAACATGTCGATCCAGTAATCCTTCAGGTAGATCAGGTGGCTGGGCATTTCATCGTCGAACCACCAGAGCGCGCAGGAGGGATCCGCTTTCTTGCACTGGGCATAATATTTCTTTACCTCCTCGAAATTGGACCCCATGCGGAACCGCCCGGCGGGGATCCGGACCATATTGGTGACATCCCGAATTGGAAGGTTCGACGGGGCCCCTTCAGAGATTTCTCCCGTACGGGTTTCCTCGGGATGCTCACCCTCCACGTGTTTCGCGAATACGGGAGAAAAGAATAATAGAAGCGAAACCAGACAAGCAAGGGGTATGGATATGACTGCCGTCAAACGCCTTAACATCTACCCTGAGCAATGGTGCGCGGGAAAACAGGAGTGGTCGACACTACGATCCGGAATCCGGCCCGTCTTCCCGGAAGCGAGCCATTTCCTTTCCATGTATGTAAAACAGGGACAAACCCAGGATCATGTTAACCGTGTATATATTGACAAACCAGGAGTGAAACCGGTCGAACCGGACCTGGAGCCGGACATCGCTCGGATTGGCCTTTTTCGCCCGGTCCACCTCGTGCATTTCGGGACGAAGAACGCTCCCCATGTAAAGCGCGAGAACGATCATGATCCCCAGCACCGTTTCCCGGGTCCATCGCCACCGGGTGACCCGGGCAAGCTGATATCCCGCCTTGCCGTACCGGGCCACCAGGAACCGGACCAGCTCGGCAGTCAGCATGAGCCCAATGCAGGAATAGATGATGTGAACGTTGAACACATCCATGATCCGGTTCATGATGGTGCTGGCCTTGAGCGCATCTTCCTTCAGATTGACCCTCACCATGACCTCGACCAGGATGCCGAGAAGAAACATCCCGCCGACCCACAGGGCCAGCCCGAACAGGTAAAAGAAATTAAACCAGTAAACCAGACGTTTCATAAACCTGCCGGGGAAAATTCGGGTGGAGGCACCGGTATCGCCGGTAAAAAAAAGACTCTGCACCCGTCATTATAAAAAAATATCGAATTCAGCGGCCACCGGCAACTCGTTTCCGCAATTCCTTGAAACTTTCATCCATGGCTTTTTTCTGCTCGATCATGGCGATGGTTGCCGGGTCATCGTTCCCAAACCAGTTCTGGATAACCGCGGAACTGGTTCGATTGCGGTACTGAGTGTCCAGAATGGATTTCCAGATCACAAAATAAACGAAGGCAATGGTATAGGCAATCAGCGGAAGAAAAGACTTCAACCGCCTTTGTTCGGCCTCGGGCGTTTCCGCCCACCAGCGGCCCAGCCGCTTCCACCAGGGAAGACGGCCCTTTCCATCCTTCTTATTCTTCTCGGTATTATCCATACAGAAGCGAGAACCCCAAGTAAAAAAGGGGTTTAGACAGCGTCCCGGATTCGGGGAGCTTTATGGTAACAAAATCCGGTAAGATAAACAACGACTGATGGGAGGAGAAAGTTTCAAAGGGCTTCCGAAGCCGCCTCGATACGGGCTCCGTGGGCCGAGGCCCTCCCGGGATATCTTCCAGAGAGGCTTCTCCCGCATTTTCAAAAACTCCGGCCCAAGCGGAAATTGAACTTCCGCCGCCCAAAATGCTATAACTACGGCGCGCAGAAACCCCAAACCGAAAGTAAGCCCCTTGATCGAAATCGTACCCACTCCCCGAATAACCGCCACGGTCGCCTGCCCGGGGTCCAAAAGCTACACCAACCGAGCCCTTCTCATCGCCGCCCTGGCGGAGGGGGTGAGCCGGCTCACCCATCCCCTGCTCAGCGACGATACCCGGTTCATGAACGAGGCCCTGATGGAATTTGGCATTCCCGTGAAACAGGAGGGAGACGAATTTCTGGTCCAGGGAACGGGGGGCAGGCTTCGAGTCCCAAAAAAGGAAATCTACGTGGGCAATGCGGGGACCACCATGAGGTTTTTGACCACCTTTGCCGCCCTCGCTCCCGGCACCACCCGGCTGACCGGCAACGAGCGCATGCAGGAGCGGCCCATCGGCGACCTTCTGGATTGCCTGATCCGCATGGGAGTCCAGGCCCGGTCGGTACGCAACAACGGCTGTCCTCCGCTGGAAATCCACGGCGGCGGGGTGCCCGGGGGAGCCACCGAAATCGCCGGGGATAAAAGCAGTCAATACCTGACCTCCGTCCTCCTTTCGGCTCCCTATTTTGACGCCCCGACGACCATCACCATCAACGGGGACCTTACCTCCAAACCCTATGCGGATATCACACTCGACATCATGCGGGCCTTCGGTGTCCATGCGGAAAATGAGAGCTACCGGCAGTTTCGCGTCGCGGGCGGCCAAAGGTACCAGGGGCGGGACTACCTGGTCGAGGGGGATTATTCGAGCGCGACCTATTTCTTCGCCGCCGCCGCCGTGACCGGGGGCGACGTGACGGTCACCCATCTCAATCCCGACAGCGTTCAGGGGGACCGGGATTTTCTCTCGGCGCTGGAACAAATGGGGTGCCGGGTGGAACCCGGGACGGAAAAAATCCGCATCCTTGGAAACCCTCTGCACGGAATTGCCATCAATATGAATCATATGCCCGACGCGGTGCAGACCCTGGCCGTCACCGCGCTGTTTGCCGAGGGACCGACGCGAATCACCGGCATCGGCAACCTGAGAATCAAGGAAACCGATCGCATCGTGGCGCTGGAAAATGAGCTGGCCCGCCTGGGAGCGGAAGTGGAAGCCGGAGAAGATTTCCTGGTGATCCGCCCGGCAAAACAATACCGGGGCGCGGAAATCGAAACCTACGACGACCACCGCATGGCCATGAGCTTCGCTCTGGCCGGACTCAAGATTCCGGGCGTCAAAATCAGGAATCCGGAATGCGTCAACAAATCATTTCCGGATTATTTCGACCGGCTCCGGGAGTTATGCCGCTGAACCGCCATCCCCGATCACGCTCCGGTCCCACAACCATTCGAAACGAACCGTTTTCCCGGCGATCATGACACCCCACAAGGCTCCCTATACGAATCAACTGATTCACGAAAAAAGTCCCTACCTGCTCCAGCACGCGCACAATCCGGTCAACTGGCATCCGTGGGGGCCAGAGGCCTTCCAGCTTGCGCGGGACAAAAACCTGCCTCTGCTCGTCAGCATCGGTTACGCCACGTGCCATTGGTGCCACGTGATGGAACGGGAGTCGTTCGAGGACCCGGTGCTGGCCCGCCAACTCAACGAGAACTTTGTGGCCATCAAGGTGGACCGCGAGGAACGGCCGGACGTGGATAGCATTTCCATGCAGTCCCTGCAAGCCCTCGGCCAGCAGGGGGGATGGCCGCTCAACGTGTTCATTACCCCGGAGGGCATCCCCTTTTACGGGGGAACCTATTTCCCCCCCGTGCGCCGCTACAACCTGCCGTCGTTCAGCGATGTCCTGGCCTTCCTTTCCAACACCTGGAAAAACGAACAGGAAAAAATCTCCCGCCAGGGCAAGGCGATCATCCAGGCGGTACGGAACATGTCCATCCGTCAACCCGCCTCGGGGCCGGTCGAGGAATTGACCTTTGAAGGCGAGAACAAAGCCGTCCGCCTGTACGGCGAACACTACGACAAACTGAACCACGGGTTCATGTTCCAGCAACAGAACAAGTTTCCCCCTTCCATGGGGCTGTCTCTCCTCCTGCGCCATTATCACCGCACGGCGGACCCGGCCAGCCGGGCCATGGTGGAAGGCACCCTGCGGGCCATGAAGGATGGAGGCATTTACGACCAGATCGGGGGCGGGCTGGCCCGCTACAGTACCGACTACCATTGGCTGGTGCCCCATTTCGAAAAAATGCTGTACGACAATTCCCTGTTGATTATCGCGATGATCGAAACTTTTCAGGTCACGGGGGACCCCGATTTTGCGGATTACGCGCGGGATATTATGGAATACATCGACCGCGATATGACGTCTCCGGAAGGAGCCTTCTTCAGCGCCGAGGACGCCGACAGCGAAGGAGTCGAAGGAAAATTCTACGTCTGGACCCGGGAGGAAATCGAATCTCTCCTCGGCCGGCAGACGGCCAGCGTCGTCATTCCCTACTACAACGTGACGGAGGAAGGAAACTTCGAAGAGAAAAATATTTTGAACGTCACCACCCCCCTCCCCGCGCTGGCCCGGAAGCTGGGCCTGCCGGAAGACATGGCGCGCGAGGAGGTGAAACGGGGAAGGAAAAAATTGCTTGAGGCACGCAGTCTCAGGATCCGCCCGCTGAGGGACGACAAGATCCTCACGTCGTGGAACGGATTGATGATCGGCGCCATGGCCCGGGCCGGGCGGGTGCTCGACGACCCGGAACGAATCCGCCGGGCGGCGCGGGCGATGGAATTCATCCTCTTGCGCCTGCGCACCGGGGACGGGAAACTCCTCCGCCGGTATCGGGACGGAGAGGCGCGATACGATGGCTACCTGTTCGACTATACGTCGATCGCCGTGGCCAGCCTTGACCTTTACGAGGCGACCGGCGACGTCCGCTATGTCTCCCTGGCCAAGGAATTGATGGACCGGGTGGAGGACAAATTCGCCTCGGACGGCGCCTATTATGAAACGGCGATCGATGGGGAAAACCTCATCGTCCGCCAAACATCGGGATATGACGGAGTGGAACCCTCCGGCAACAGTAACGCCGCCCTCGCGCTCCTGCGGCTGGGAGCCCTTCTGGCGGACCCGGCATGCATTGCACGGGCGGAAAAAATCTTTTGTGCCTTCCACGAAGAGCTGATGGAATGGGGCCTCAATTCGTCCTCCATGCTCCAAGCGCTCCACCTGTACCTGGGCGGGCTCAAGGAAGTCGCCGTGATCGGCAAGCACAACGATCCGGAAACGGAGATCCTGCGCCGGGCCATTCGCACCGGTTTTTATCCCAATGCCGTGTTCGCCTTCTGCTATGAAGACGAAATCGCGTCAAAGGCCGCGGCGGTTCCTCTTCTCGCGGGGCGGAAAACGGTCGATGGCAAACCCACCGCCTGGGTCTGCCGCCTCGGGACCTGCCTCCCGCCGGTGTCCTCCCTCGAAGCCTTGACCCGGCTTTTGAATTATGAATGAAACCGGGTTTAACCGTTATTATCCCTTCTCCTTCTGTGTTAATATTTTGAAATCGTATTATAGAAAAAGGAAACCATGAGAAAAGAACTGATCGACAGCATGATTCACGCCGCCCTTTCGGGGGCCGGAATCTCCCGCGAACAGGCGCTGGAAATGGAATCCTTGTCACGGGAGGAACTCGACTTCCTGTTTGAGGGAACCGACCGGGTTCGGGATCATTTCAAGAAAAACGACGTTAAGATCTGCTCCATCGTCAATGCCAAGGCGGGAAGGTGTCAGGAGGACTGTTCCTTTTGTTCCCAGTCGGGAAAATTCAAGACCGACAGTCCAGAATATCCACTCCTCAAGGTGGATGAAATCGTTGCCGCCGCCAAAGAAGCCGAAGGATTCGGGGCCAACGAATTTTCCATCGTCACTTCGGGAACGGCGCTGGATAACCGGGAGGAAGTCGAGGTGGTCAAGGCGGCTATCCGCCGCATCAAAGCTGAAACCCGGCTGGAGGTCTGTTGTTCCCTGGGATTGATGAGCGCGGAACAAATGAAGGAACTCAAGGAGGCCGGGCTCGACCGGTGCCATCACAACCTGGAAACCGCCCGAAGCCATTTCCCCAATATCGTAACCACCCACTCCTATGAGGACGAGATCCACGCGGTGAAAAACGCGCAGGAAGCCGGACTCCACGTCTGCGTCGGCGGAATTTTTGGCATGGGGGAAAGTTTCGGCCAGCGGGTGGAACTGGCGTTTGAGATCAAGGATCTGGGAACCCAGTCCCTGCCGGTCAATTTCCTTAAACCCCTCGCAGGAACCGGGCTGGACCACATGGACTACATGGAACCCTACGATGCGTTCCGGACCATTGCCCTGCTTCGGCTGGTCCTCCCGCAAATCGATCTCTTCGTTTGCGGGGGCCGCGAGGAAGTGCTTGAAGAACAGCAGGAAAAATTATTCGCGGCGGGAGCCAACGGCATCCTGGGTGGCAATTACCTGACCACCAAGGGCCAGGATCCCAAAAAAGATCTGGATATGATCGAAACCCTCGGGCTCAGGGCCGTCAGCACCTTGGAAAAATCGCCTGCCTGAGCCACGTCCGGCCTCGGCTTCACTTCGAATTGCCCCTAAAAAGACAAAAAAAAACCGGGAGTAAACTCCCGGTGGCTTTGGAACAATATGATCTATCCGATCGAGTGGAGCAGGCCGTCCCGTTTACGCAAATTGCGACGAGGCCAGAAGGTCTTCCTCGATGACTTTTTTGATTTCGGCCTTGGACTTTACGCCCACCATCTGCTGAACCACTTTTCCATCCTTAAAAAACAACAAGGTGGGAATCCCTCGGATCCCGTACTGGGTGGCCGTTGAGGGGTTGTCGTCCACGTTCAGTTTTCCCATCAGAACGCGGTCTTCGTATTCACCGGCCAACTCATCAATGGTGGGGGCAAGCATTTTACAAGGCTGACACCATTCCGCCCAAAAATCGACCATAACCGGCTTACTGGCCTGGAGAACGGATTGCTCAAACTCGGCGTCGGAAAAATTAACCACTTTGTTGCTTGCCATAAAAAACTCCTTTATTAAATCGCAATTATTAGGTACCCTCCGAACGGCCCCAAAAAAACGCCGTCGATACCACGGGAAAACAAAGTTCTATTCCAGAAGGGCCTGATAAGATGTTGGAAGAATCGGCGTGTTGGAATGAAATTCAAAAAAAGTTTATCACAAATTCCATCCAACCGGCAACACTTTTGCCTCGATTTCAGGTCGTTCATTTCGGCAATTCATTTTTTAAGCCCCAACCCTCTGTGAAGCAAAAGCCCGGAGTTGCAAAATGCCTGATTTAATTCATTTTTTTGCGTACGGCAAGCTGGTCAACGATGACTATTTCAAAAGCAAGGGATTTGAATACATCTCGAAAATCAGCGTCACGCTTTCGGCTTACCGTCTTGTTTTCAATAAAATTCCGACGGCTCCGGACGCTCCGGAGGGCTTGGGATGGAGCAACATCGAACCGACGCCCAACAACGCGGGCATGATGGAAGGCATCCTTTACGAAATGGACGAGTCCTTCCTGCCTAAACTGGATGAGTATTATCAGTATCCCAAGGAATACGCCCGCAAGATTATGAAGGTGAACCGGCACGATTTCATTCTCGTCAATGCCATCGTATATATCGCCCAGACCGGAAGAACCAAGCCCGGCCTCAGACCCGACAAAGCCACCATGAAGATATTAAAAGGACTGAGGAAATTGCATTCCATGCTGTACTTCTCGCGGCTCATGAACACCCCGACCCTCGACTGATTCCGCGCCTCGGCCAAATATGGGAAACCTCACCGCCCTGATTCGACCCCCAACCCCGCGCCTCGTGGAGGCCCTCTCCAGCCATCCCGATCGGAACTCGATCAACCTGTCCAAGGCCCTCAAGCAACACAAAAAATACGCCGAAGCCCTGGAGCAGGCGGGAGCCCGGGTGCAATCCCTGACTCCCCTCGAAGACCATCCGGATGCCTGCTTCATCGAGGACACCTTGGTTATTTTCGACGATTTCGCGCTCGCCTGTCCCCTGAAGGAACCCTCGCGGCAGGGAGAAGTGGAATCGGCGGAAAAAATCGTGAGCGGCCACCGCGTTCTGAAAACACTTCCTAAAGGCGCCACTCTGGACGGGGGCGATCTCCTCCTGACCCCTAAAATCCTTTTCGTCGGTCTGTCCCGCCGCACTAACCGGGAGGCGGCCAAAGCCCTCAAAAGCATGGTTCCCCAACGGGTTGTGACGGTTCCCGTGGAAAACGGCCTGCACCTGAAAAGCGGGGTGAGTTACCTGGGGGAAGATTTGATCCTGCTCGATCCCACTTATGTGGAATCGAAATATTTCAAGGATTTCTGGCAGATTCAACTGGAGCCCGAAGATCGCCGCGCCGCCAATTGCATCCGGGTAAACCGAACCCTCATCATGACCAAAGGCTTCGCCAAGGTCGCCAAACGGCTTGGGGCGAAGGATTTGATCGATCAGGTCATCCAGGTCGATATCAGCGAATTCGAAAAAGCCGACGGGGGCATTTCCTGCCTCAGCCTGCTCATTCCGGAAGCTCCTGCCTGAGCCCCTTGCCGTATCCCACCAGTTCGACATAACCCTTACCCTGAACGGGTTGGCCGTTCATCGTTCCTTTTACCGTGACGCTCCCCTCCCAATAGGATGCGGAGATGGACCGCAGGTGCGCCAGTTCCTGATTGTCCAGATCGGGGGTGATGGTAAGTTGCGTTTGGGAAGCGGGGAGAAGGATTTCCCAGCCCGACGGGTAAACGATTCGCGTTTCGGGGCTGGTCCAGGTTCCCTGGGGCGCAATGGTGAATTCCCTCTTCTCCAGGTGACCGGCCGGGCCCTGAGCCGGGATCCAGGTGCCGCTGGAGAAGGGATCGACTCCGCCGTCCTTGCGGCGCAACTGGTAGAGCATGATTTCGGTCGAGTTGTCCAGTTTGAGGGAAAACCAGTCCCAGCCCGCCAGGGTATCGTTGAGCGGGTTGCCTGAAAACTCGTGGTCCATCCAGCTGGTTCCCTTCACGGTGTAGGCCCGTTCCCGGATGAAGAGCGTTCCGGACGTCCGCATGCGCGTGTAGGAAAAATAATGCGAGGCGTTCCTCGCATCGGGCCCTTTTCGACTGATTCCGTCCCGGCCATGAAACACGGGAGGCTTGAGGGGGACCAGCGTAAGGTCCAATCCCGTGCCCCCTTCGAGCGCCCGAAGTTTGTGCGAGGACTCATCCCCCTGAAGCGTCCAGTTTTCATTCCAGACGCGGAGCCCGTCCTGTTCCGCACCGGCGATGCCCAGAGCGGGGCGGTTGACCCTTTCAAAATAGTAGAACTTCCCGCCCGCAAGATCGGTGAGGGTCAGGTGGGCAAAATACACCTGGTCCACCTTCCACCGGGAAGGATTGGCGATGGTCTCCGCTCCCTCCAGCCCCACGCGGAAGAAGGTGAGCTGGTATCCGAATCCCTTGCCGGACTCGTCCTCCAGATTGCCCGTGTAATACCACCACTCGATGCGGAAATCGTCGTGCGACCCGAGATCCCGTGGAAAGACATAGGTGTATCCGGGGGCGGCCTGCTTGAAGACAGGCTCCGCCGCAAGCGCCGGGGGGCTCCAGACCCCCATCCCAATCAGGATCGCCACATTCCACAAACAGGTCAATTTCTTCATTTTCAAGCCAATTCGCTTAAGCTGTTCCACCAGAATGCCGTCAATAAATTAATCGGGGATGGGTCTCAGGAGGTCCATTGAGACCCTGACCTTTAACCGGGGACCGGTCATGAACATTCAGCATAGCAGGACCGGGGTGGAGCCCCAAAGGGTTTGTTCGGGACAAGAGCGGGGCGTATGAAGATTCTGGTAACGGGTGCGGCGGGATTGTACGGTGTTCACCTCGTGGACGAATTGGTGCGGCGACCCGATGTCGATCAGGTCATTGGGGTGGACGATTTTTCCCGATCCTATTTTCAACCGGATCCCTTCATCCCTTCGCCGGAGTTTGACAAAAAGTTCCGGCTGATCCGCAGGAAATTTTACGATCTCACCTCCCGTGAAATCGACTCCATGGATCTCGACGCGATCGTCCACCTGGCGGCCTACATCTCCATTCCCGAGTCCATGGAATACTCCGACGCGTATTTCAGGAACAACGAGTGGGGAACGTTCCGGCTCATGCAGGTTCTCCTGCACAGCCGCACCTGGCCCCTGATGGTCTATGCATCTTCCCCCGAGGTGTACGGCAATCCCATTTACACCCCCATGGACATCCACCACCCCATGCTTCCCCGAAGCATATACGCGGTGACCAAGCTGGCGGCCGAAAAGCATTGCAAAGCCATGCACGAGTGGTATAAATATCCCGTGGTGGTGATCCGGAATTTCAACACCTATGGGGAAAACCAGGATATTTCGTCCAACGCGGGGGTGGTGTCCCGTTTCATCCTGAGCGCTCTGAACGACAAGCCGATCCTCATCCACGACAACGGACGGCAGACGCGGGATTTCCAGTATGTGAAAGATGCCGTCCGGGCGTATTCTCTTGTCATGACGCGGGACAAGCAGTATGCCGGGGACGTATTCAATATCGGCACGGGCAAACAGACGTCTATTAACACTCTGGCCCGCATGATCCGCGATCTTGCCGGGTCTCAGTCGGAAATTATCAACCGCCCGGGGCGTTCCGCCGATCTCATGTCACTTGAAGCCGATTACTCCCTCATTCATGAGCGAACCGGCTGGTCCCCGCAATGGGCGCTGGAACAAGGTTTAAAGCGGACCATCGAATGGTACCGGGCCTGGGGGAACCACCCGCTGGCCCGCAAAGAAATCCCGGCTCGAAGTCTCCCTTGATTTCGTCTCCTTCCTCATCCCAGTCCCTGACCGTCGGTATGACCGGCGCATCGGGCTTCATCGGCTCCAGCCTCGCGGCGGCGCTGACGACTGTTCCGGGGATCCGGTTGATCCGGTTTCGGCGCAAGGACCCCTCGGGTCTCCCGGCTCCGGCGGCGTTTCGGGAGCTGGTCCAGGAATCGGACGTGATCTATCATCTGGCGGGGGTCAATCGGGGAACGGTGGACGAGATTCTCTCCGGAAATATCCAGTTCACGTCCAACCTGGCCGAGGCGGCACGGAAATGGGGCAAATCTTCCCTCCGCATCATTTTCATTTCATCGATGCAAGTGTATCGGCAACCGTCACACGGGAAAGGGCTCAGGGAATCTTCCCCCGTGGAACCGTCCACGATCTACGGAATCGCCAAACATACCGCGGAAAACCTCCTCCGTGTTTCGGGCCGCCCTCTTACGATTTTACGCGCCAGTAACACTTATGGTCCCGGATGCCGCCCCCGCTACAATTCAGTTATCGCCACGTGGTGCGAAATGGCGGTGCAGGGCCGCCCTTTGTCCGTCGACGGCGACGGATCGCAAAAAAGGGATTTCGTTTACATCGACGACGTGGTCGGCGCGCTGGTCCTGGCGGGAACCCGGCTTCAAAAACAACGGCTGAAAGTGTTCAACCTGGGTTATGGCAAGGCCCACTCGCTCAAACAGGTTGTCGCGGAGATCAATCGGGTCTACCCTGATGTCGAGCTGGAATTCCGGAATAATGCGGACCCGGGCGATGCGGATTATTTCTGCGACTCCACCCGGTTTCGGAAACAACTGGATTGGAAACCCCAAATGACTCTCAAAAAGGGAATTCCGCTCACCCTGAAATGGTTTGAGGAAAGGGGGAAACGCGCATGAAGGATTTTGAGGTCCGCGATCTGGAGAAAAAATGCGACGAACGCGGCTGGCTGGTCGAGGTTTTGGGAAGCGAGTTCGTCGGGAAACATTCCGCTCGATTTGGGCAGATCCACGTTTCCGTGGCCCGGCCCGGCAAGGTGCGCGGCAATCACTATCACACCCGGAAAGTGGAATGGTTTTGTGTGCCCTCGGGAACCGGCACGCTGGTTTTGAAAGATGTGGAGACCGGAGAGGAACAGGCGCTTCTCATGGGAGAGAACAACCTGCGGA
>PCWF01000212.1:11877-15931 GCA_002796165.1 Nitrospinae bacterium CG11_big_fil_rev_8_21_14_0_20_56_8 | reverse complement strand
TTCTGCACCGACGACGACGAAACCTCGCCCCCGGAGGACACCCTGTTCAACCTGCGCATCGCCTTACTGACCGAGGATGGGCGCTCGCACCCGGTTACCGAAAAGATTCGGTGGCTTGAGGAGTTGGGGATTTCCGGAATCCGCCACTTTCGGGTCGATGCGATTCCCACGGGAGTGATCACCGGAATCAAATAAGCCGGGGTTCCCCCCACCTTTGCGGGGTCATGACGAAGGGCCCCCGCCTCCTTCGGGCTTTCTCCGGCTCACCACCATCACCACCCCTCCGATAGCCGTCAACGCTCCCAGGTAACCCATCAGGGAAATGTTCTCCGGGTCCAGCCATGCGGGTTGAATTTTTTCAAGAAGCAACATTCCGGACAGGGTGATCAAGGGATTGAGGGCGGTGACGACGCTGATAATGGACAAGGGGATATATTTAACGGCTTCCGCCAGGGTGCCGTATGCGATCAGGGTGTTCAATCCCAAAAACACCAGAACCCATAAATTGCCCGGACGCAGATTGGAAAATTCAGCAAACGGCACAAACGGCGCCAGGGTTACCATCGCCGTTCCATAGACCCAGAAATTGAGGTGTTGCGCCCCATGCAGGGGGCTCAGTTTTTTCTGGCAGGCCATGTAAGCCACCCAGACCACCGCGGCAACGATAATGATCAGGCTCGCGGAGGAATACAAGGCGGCGTTAAGCGCGAGAGCCCGTTGATCGGAATAGAAAAGATACAACCCCAGGCCGGCCACCAGCATCCCGACGACCTGAAGCGGTGCGAGGCTTTCGTGAAACACAAAAACTCCGACCACGACCAGGAGCACCGGGGCAAGCTGGATCAGAATCGCCGCGTTGGAAGGTCCGCTGAAATGGATTCCCATCGTCATCGCCAGGTAGTTTCCGGAAAGACACACCCCTCCCACCAGCGCCAGCCCAGGGGGAATGCGTAACAGGGTGAGTGACCGGGTACCGGTCAACACCAACACCACAAACAAAACGGCGAAGGCAAAGGTGAAACGGAACCAGGCGATGGTCTCCGGTGAGAACTCCTTCAGGGCCGCCTTGAGAAATATGGGAAGGACGCCCCAGAACAGGGTGGTAATGCCGATGAATACCAGGCCCCGGACAAACCGGCTCTCCCGGACAGAAAATAGGCTTGGCACGTTTACGCTCCAGGACAAATAACCCCAGCATCCGGGTCCCTGATGGGTCCCACTCTACTTAGAGTGCGGCAAAGGGAATAAGGGAGCGGGTCGGACCCGATTTTTACTGTAGCCGGGCAAACCGTTCAAGGAGAGCCAAGCCAAGTTTTTGGCTTTTTTCGGGATGAAACTGGAAGGCGAAAATATTCTCATGCTGGATCCCGGAAACAAACTCGATGCCGTAATCGGTCGTCGTGGCAATCATGTCGGGATTGCGGGGAAGGACATAATAGGAATGAACGAAATAAAAGTAAGACTGGTCCGGGACCCCTTCGAAGAGAGAATTCGGCTTGCGAAGGGAAACGGTATTCCACCCCATGTGGGGAATTTTCAGGGGAAACCCGTTCCCATTGGGTCGCAGGTTGTCGGGAAAACGCCGCACCTCCCCCGGAAGGATGCCCAGCCCGGGCACGCGGCCGAACTCCTCGCTCTGGTCGAACAGGACCTGAAGCCCCAGGCAAATTCCCAGAAAAGGCTTTCCCTTTTCAATGGATTTGCGGACCACTTCCAGGAGGTTCAACTTTTCCAGATTGGCCATGCAGTCCCGAAAGGCACCCACGCCGGGAAGGACCACGGAGCGGGCATTGAGGATTCGGGCAGGATCGCTGGTCACCACGGCCTCGGCCCCCACCCTTTCCAGGGCTTTTTGAACGGACCTCAGGTTCCCCATGCCATAGTCGACTACGGCAATCATCAAAGGCGGCCTTTGGTGGACGGAACTTCGGCGTTACGCGGATCCAGGGCGCAGGCCTGGTCGAGCGCCCTTGCAAATGCCTTGAACAGGGCCTCGGTGATATGGTGGAGGTTGCTCCAGTAGGGGGAGTTCATGTGGAGGGTAATCCCTCCGTTCACGGCGAACGCCTGGAAAAATTCGGGTACCAGTTCCACATCGAAGGACCCGATCTTTGCCTTGGGAAGGTCCACATTGAAGACAAAAAACCCGCGTCCGCTGATATCCACAACGCATTGGGCAAGCGCTTCATTGAGGGGGACCTGTACGTCGGCAAAACGACGGATGCCTTTCTTGTCCCCCAGGGCCTTGCTGAACGCCTGTCCCAGAACGATCCCCATGTCTTCCACGGTGTGATGGGAATCGATATGGAGGTCGCCCGTGGCCTTGACCGTCAAGTCGAACAAACCATGACGAGCCAGTTGGGACAGCATGTGATCCAGATAAGGGACGCCGGTATGGACTTCGGCCACACCGGTCCCGTCCAAATCAATGGCAACGTTGATATCCGTTTCGCTGGTGGTGCGCTGGATTTGGGAGGATCTACCCATTCACGGACTGCTTGGCTTTAATTTGGCGCATTCGGCCATTGCCGCCACGAAAATCCTTTTTCCCACCTCCCAAATACTTCTTTTTTCCGCTTCCGGGAAACGGTTTTTTACCGTTGGGAGTGTGGATGGGTTCAAATTCCTGTGTGACATAGGCGAAGATTCTATCGTACAGCCCTTCCACGTCGATTTCGAGGTCTCTTCGGATGAGGGCCGGGGCACCGTGCTCGACCACCAGGTCGCCCACTCCGATACATTTGATGGCCGTATCCGTAGGTTTCCCACTTTCGTGAAGCACTTCGAGAACCGCGGAACCGAATCCGCCCTGAACCGAGTGCTCTTCCACCGTGACCATGCGTTCACAATAATCCGCGTACTTGAGGATGAGGTCCCGGTCGACGGGTTTGGCAAACCGGCCATTGATAACCGTTGCAAAGATTCCTTCCGCCTCGAGCCGGGTTGCCACTTCCATGCAAGGCTGGACGGTGTGCCCGTAGGCCACGATGGCCAGATCGGATCCCTCCCGCAAAACTTCTCCCTTGCCGATCGGGAGAGCCTGAATTTCGGGATCGACCGTCACACCCAACCCCTCTCCCCGGGGATACCGGAGGGCGGCGGGACCGGGATAGTCCATTGCGGTCTTGAGCATATGCCGCAACTCATTTTCATCCTTCGGCGCCATAACCACCATATTGGGTAGCGTGCGGAGATACGCGATATCGTACAGCCCCTGGTGCGTGGCTCCATCCTCTCCCACGATCCCGGCGCGGTCCATGGCAAAGGTAACCGACAGGTTCATCAGGCAAACATCGTGGACCACCTGGTCGTAAGCCCTCTGGAGGAATGTGGAGTAGATGGCGACCACGGGTTTGAACCCTTCAAGGGCCAGCGCACCGGCGAAGGAAACCGCGTGCTGTTCCGCCATGCCCACATCGAACGTACGGTCCGGAAAAAACTTGCCGAACTTGCTGATTCCGGTTCCATCCGGCATGGCGGCGGTGATGCCGATAATTTTATCATCGGTTTCAGCCAACTGGATCATGGCGTCGGCAAAAACGGAAGTGTACTTGGGATGGCCCTTTTTCTGGCTGAGGAACTGTCCCGTTGCAATATCGAAGGGGGAAGCGCCATGCCAGACATCGGACTTTTCTTCGGCCACTTCATATCCTTTTCCTTTTCGGGTGATGACGTGCACCAAAACGGGTCCCTTGAGTTCCTTGACGCATTGAAGGGCATCAATCAGTTTTCCGCAATCATGGCCATCCACCGGGCCGATATATCGAAATCCAAGGTCTTCGAACAGCCGGCCGGGAATGAACACTCCCTTGATCGCTTCGTCGAGGCGATGAGCGTAGCGGGAAATTTCCTTGCCCACGCCGGGGATGGAGAGGAGCAACTGGTCAATTTCCTTTTTAATCTTGATCATTACCTGACCGGTCATGATCTGGCTCAGGTGCGCCGACATGCCGCCGACATTGGCGGATATGGACATCTCGTTATCGTTCAGGATGACGATCATATCGCTTTGCGCATGACCGGTATAATTGAGTCCCTCAAAGGCCATGCCCGC
>PCWF01000212.1:7261-11866 GCA_002796165.1 Nitrospinae bacterium CG11_big_fil_rev_8_21_14_0_20_56_8 | reverse complement strand
TGACCTTGTTATGTTCCTTCTTGAGGTCGCGGGCCTTGGCAAAAGCGATCGCCGCGGAAATGGACGTGCCGCCGTGGCCGCAATTCCAATGGTCGTGTTCGCTTTCTTCACGCCGGGTGAATCCGCTCAGTCCCTTGTACTGGCGCAGGGAATGGAACCGATCCCGCCTTCCCGTTAAAAGTTTATGGACGTAGGACTGATGCCCGACGTCCCAGACAAACTTGTCCGTGGGGCTATCGAACACATGATGCAGTGCGATCGTCAACTCCACGACACCCAAATTCGAGGCCAGATGTCCCCCGGTCTTGGAAATGGTCTGCAAGAGCATTTCCCGAATTTCAGCGGCAAGAACGGGAAGGTCTTCGCGTTTGATATTTTTAATTTCCCGGGGATGTTCGATATGCTCCAAAAACTTGCTCATGGGTTTACCCAGTTCATTTAATAAGTTCGTTGGACAAAAAAACGGGCGATCTCACGCAGTGGGTCCGCTCGTTGGTCAAAAATTTCAAGACTGGCGATTCCCTCCTCAATAAGCTGTTCCGATTTACGCCGGGACTCTTCAAGACCATACAAAGCAGGGTAGGTCGCTTTTTCTTTATCAATGTCGCTCCCGATATCCTTTCCTAATTTTCCCTGGTCACCAACAATATCTAAAATATCATCCACAATCTGAAATGCCAGCCCGATATGAGCCCCGAAACGGGAAAGTGCGGCGAATTGCACGGGATCCGCCTGGCTCAGAATCGCCCCGCAACGGATGCAGGCCCGAATCAGAAACCCGGTTTTATAAATGTGGATATATTCCAGGGTTTCAGGATCGATGGGTTTGCCCTCAGACTCCAAATCGACCACCTGCCCACCGATCATTCCCGCGGTACCCAGGGCATCCGACATCTCGTGGGCCGCCCGCAACAACTGGCCAGCCGGAATGGAGTCCATCAAGGCACCATGCGTCATCAGGTAAAACGCCCGGGTCAGTAACGCATCCCCGGCAAGAATTGCAACAGACTCCCCAAAAATTTTGTGATTTGTTAGTTTCCCCCTCCGAAGATCGTCATTGTCTAGAGCAGGAAGGTCATCATGAATCAGGGTGTAAGTGTGGACGAATTCAACGGCGACCGCAAAAGGAAGGATCGAACGCCGGTCTCCTCCTACCGCTTCGGCCGCCGCAACTACAAGAATGGGCCGCAGTCTTTTTCCCCCGGCGAGGACGCTATATCGCATCGATTTGTGAATCGATTCAGGATAGCCATCGGCGTCAGGTAAAAAATCGAGGATTCCCTTTTCGATGAAATCTCTGGCTTCGGAAAAATACTTCGAAACGGACAAATCCTCTTGTTTCAAAAGAGTGGATTAGTAAAAAGATCCTAATTTCTGCTAGTGAAATACTAACATAAATTTACCTACAGTCAACTTTATTTGCATGCCGCAAAGAGACCAGAAACCCTTTAATTATTATAACGTTATCATAAATTCTTCCGCCTTTTGAAAATAAGACCGGAAGGGCAAAGTTTACCGGAGCCCATTCGCATTTCTCCCACCCGCCCCCCGGGTCCCCCCCGGCCTTCGTTGAAACCTTGCCCGCCGGGATTATTTTTAAGATCCGGATTTCCAGTGTTTTTAATTTCCTCCGTTAAAGAAACAAATGACCTTTATTTTCTGGGATACCCCCCTTATCATGGATCTAACAGAATTACGCCCAAATCGGAAAAGACGGAATTGTTTCCTTTGGGGCCAAGCGAACCCCATAATTTTCTTGAGAACGCACTATCACTAACTGAGGATCGAATTCCATGCATAGTCTTGTCAGCACGTGGGTGGGGTACGTCAGCCTGATCTGCTTTCTGTTAGCCTACTCCCTCGTTGTTCTGGAAGAAAAAATCCACATGCGCAAATCCAAACCGGTCATCCTGATCGGTTGTCTCATGTGGGCTCTGATCGGGATTTATGAGAAACAACACGGGGGCGGCCACGCGCACGAATTTGTTACCGAGCTGATTGCCGAAATCGGCGAACTGTTCTTTTTCCTCCTGGTCGCCATGACCTATATCAACACCCTGGACGAGCGCAACATTTTCAAGGCGCTCCGGGCCCGGCTCCTGCGCAGGGGATTCGGGTTCCGCAAGCTGTTCTGGGCGACGGGGCTCATCACCTTTTTGCTCTCTCCCATGGCGGACAACCTGACCAGCGCCCTGCTGATGGCCACGGTGGCCATGGCTTGCGGCGGGGGTAACCGGGCCTTCATCGTGCCCGCGTTCGTCAATATCGTGATCGCCGCCAACGCCGGCGGCGCCTGGAGCCCCTTCGGAGACATCACCACGCTCATGGTATGGACCACCGGAAAAGTCCACACCCTGGAATTTCTTTATCTCATGATTCCCTCCATTGTTAACTGGCTGGTTCCGGCCCTCATCATGTTTCCCTTCATCCCCAATGAAAAACCGGATGGAGCCCAGGAAGTCATCGAGCTCAAACCCGGCGCCAAGGTCATCGTGGGTTTGGGCATCAGCACCATCGCCACCGCCGTATGCTTCCACCAGTTCCTCCACCTGCCGCCCTTTTTGGGGATGATGCTGGGCTTGGGACTCCTCATGTTCTGGGGGTATTATCTGAAGCGATGGGGGGAGCGGGAATTTCTCCAGAAGCTGGGAGTTGACAAGGACCGGCGAAGCCATCCCCGGTTCGATATTTTCAAGAAAGTCGAGGGCGTGGAGTTCGACACTCTGCTGTTTTTCTTCGGTGTACTCACCGCCGTGGGAGCCCTGCAGTACCTCGGTCATCTGGCTCTGGTCAGCCATATCCTCTATGACACCATCGGGCCCACGATCTCCAATATCATCGTCGGTATTCTCTCCGCGGTCGTGGACAATATCCCGGTCATGTATGCGGTTCTCAAGATGGATCCCTCGATGGGCCTGGATGAATGGCTCCTGATCACGCTGACCACTGGGGTGGGGGGAAGTTTGCTTTCGGTGGGATCGGCCGCCGGCGTGGCGGTGATGGGAGTTGATCGCAAGAATTACACATTCATGACCCACCTGAAGTGGACACCGGCCATCTTTGCGGGTTACGCGGCCAGTATCATCGCGTGGTATCTGGTGACCATGGGTTTGCGTTGACCCACAAGGGCGCGCCACAAGCTTCATGAAGGTAAGGGATACGGCTTACGCCGCCCCCCCCTCCGGGAGCCCGGAGGGGGGGCAGAGACGCTGTCGATTTGCCCCCTCGTGCGGCCGCCTCTCAGGAGTGTTTTTTCAATTTTCCAAATCTTTCAAGGTCGGTCATCAATCGGGCCACGGCTTCCAGATCCACCGATTCAAACCGCTTGCAAAGCTGGACAAACGCATTGAGGATGTCCGTCGCGGTGATGATGCCGACCAATTGTCCTTTTTGAACCACGGGCAAGGCGCCGATTTTCCGTTTGGCCATGATGGCCGCCGCGTCTGCCGCCCGTTCCTCCGGTCCGGTGGTCATGACCCCACGCTTCATGATCGTCCTCACTTTGCGCGTGGAGATCGTCACCGTCGCCCCATCTTTACGTTTGACGACTTCCTTTCGGGGCCCCAGTACCTTTTTCAAATCCCGGTCCGACAGGATCCCCACCAACTTCCCCTTTTCCATCACCGGCAGATGGCGGATGTTTTCGAAATTGAACAGAACAAACACCCGGTCCAGATCGTCGTCGGGAGAAACCGTCAGCACCTCATTCGTCATCAGATCCTTAACCTTCACAACGCCTCCTTTGGGTAGTTAGAGATTCCCCCCGGCAAATTTTATCCCAATTTCCGGTTGATCGTAAGTTGAATTTTATTCCCGGACGGTCAGGCCCGGGCGAGGGTGAAAACGTCTACTCTGGCCGCCCCGGCCCGCTTGAGAACTTTTGCCGCTTCATTCGCGGTGGCCCCGGTGGTCATTACGTCGTCCACGAGGAGCACGCGAATCCCGTCCATCGCACCGCCCGGTCCGGGCTCGAAGGCACCGATGATGTTGCGGGTGCGGTCCTGCCGCGACTGTTTCGCCTGGGTCGAAGTTTCCTTGATCCGAACCAGTCCGCCGCTCTCCAGGGGAAGGTCCAGGCATCTCGCGGTTTCCCGGGCAATAAGGTAGGCCTGGTCGAATTGCCGCGCGCGTAGTTTATGGACATGCAAGGGGACCGGGACCACCCGGAAACCCGCGTAATTTTCCACCCCCTCGCCTTCCCAATACCCTGAAAGAAGGTAAAAAATATCCCGGATGACGCCCGGTTGGGGGCGGTACTTGAAATGATGAATCAAGGCTTTCAACTCTCCCGTGTAAATCCCCAGGGAACGAGCCCGGTCAAAAACGAACGGGGAGGTCCGGCAGGCACCGCATTCGAAGTCGGCCGATGGGTATTCATAGGAAATCTCCGCGGGGATTCCGCAACGAAAACAGTAGGGCTTCCGGATGTAGCGAATATTCTCCCGGCACAGGCGGCACAAATAATCCCCGCCTCCGTTTCGATCGCCGCCGCAAAACACGCAGGGCTGGGGAAACAGGAGATTCAGTCCCAGCCCGGCCCACTCTCGCAACCATCGAAAACCGGTTTCTTTTTCTGGATCCAATTCATTCACCCCGATCATGCAT
>PCWF01000212.1:0-7248 GCA_002796165.1 Nitrospinae bacterium CG11_big_fil_rev_8_21_14_0_20_56_8 | reverse complement strand
CAATTGGGTGTTATCCGACAACACGTGCTTCGCCACAACCTTCAACGATTGCCGGGTCATCCCCTCCGGAGACAAAAGGTCGAAACTGTAAAACGCCATCTGCGGGGGAAACAGGTCGTTGGGCGCATATACCACCCAGTTGACCTTATCCTTTCGCAAGTTCCGCCCGTCCCGAAATAGACCGGTGTAAGTCGTCATCGAAACCTGGGCTTTCCGATCATAGAGATAATACCGGAGCATCGACTCCCGCCGGGCGGAAACCAGCAGGACGACACGGTTGCCCTGTTCCAGATCCCGTTCCAGAATGCGAACCACTTGGCCGATGTCCCGGTCGAATCCCGCATGGTATTCGAGAATGTTCCCTATTTCCCGATGTTGCGCAAAATTCAGGTTGAGGGCCAGCACCAGCCACAAGGGGAGGACCGCAAGGGCCATACTCCAACCCCGTTTCGACGCTTCCCCTGCAAAAAACCCGGAGATCCGGTCGGTCAATAACGCCATGAAAAAGACCAGATAAAAATAAACCGGGAGAAGCATCCGCTCGATCAACACCACCTCCCGGGTACTCAGAAGGGCGTAACCGAGGAGGGTGAACAACAGATAAGCGTATGGGAAAATCAGTTCGCGGATCCGGGGAAGGAAATACAAAAGCGATGCCACGCACCCCAGGGCCGCGGGGATCTGGAAATAATATTCCCGCAACAGCCGGTACAGGAGGGACGGAAAATCTCCCAAACCGAACCCGGCATGAAGCGGCCGATTGTAAGCCTGCACTCCCTTAAAACTGAGCCAGGGGTCCCCGCTCTGAACCCAGTTGAACACCAGCCACGCGGCAGGCGCCACCATTAACAAGGCCACGCATCCCCATCCCCTGAGAAGACCAAGCCCCTTCCCCTCCCTTAACCTCCACCCAAGCATCCCCATTACGGGAATCAGGAGAATGAACGGCTCGGGCCGGGAAAGACCCGCGAGAGCCAGGAGAACACAGCCACCCACAAAACGGGAACGGCAATAACAATAAAGCGACCAGATCAAAAAACAGGCGGCGAACACGAGGCTGTTGGCGCTCAGCACCTGCCAGTATAAAACCGGAGAGAGCACCACGATCCCCCATCCCAGGACCGGGGCTCCGGGTGTCTTGCAAAACAACGTCAACAGGGCATATAAACCCGAACAGGTGAGGGCGCCGAAAACGGCGGCAAGAAGGGGAAATCCTTCGGGACGGTCCATTCCTCCCAGGACCATTCCCAGCCCCAGTTCCAGGATTTTATTGGGATCTCCCGCAAGATGGCCATCGAGAAGCAACCGCCCGGCAAGGAGAATCCCCCATTCATCGGTATCGATGGACAGGTCCTGGGCCAAAATGCGAATTACAAAATGACAAAACGGGATTATTGAGAACAGGAACAGTTGACGCGAGCCCATTGAGTGCTCCAACCGCAAGAGGAAGAATCGAGCCACCTTCAAAAATACCATCCCGACAACTGCGGGCAGGATCGAGCAATCCTCGAAAATACCACTCCGACAACACAGGGAAGGATCCGCCGTCAAACCCACGTTCCGGTACCTTCCCGCCCGTTTTTAACATATTTTCCACCGCAAAATTATGATAAAGTTACGACTTTCCCATTTTTGAATCCACGCAGATGAAACGAAACCAGGACATCGTAAAACTTACCGAAAAACACATCGCCTCCACTTATGGACGGTACCCGATCGCCCTGGTGAGGGGAAAAGGCACCCAATTGTGGGACCGGTCGGGCAAACAATACACCGATTTTGTCAGCGGACTCGCGGTGGACAATTTGGGCCATTGTCATGCCGCGGTGGTAGAGGCCATCCGCAAGCAGGCCGGCCTCCTGCTTCACGTCTCCAACCTCTACCACATTCAACCCCAGGCGGAGCTTGCGGCGGATCTGGCCGAGGTGTGTTTTGCCGACAAGTTTTTCTTTTGCAACAGCGGGACCGAGGCGAACGAAGCCGCCATCAAGCTGGTGCGGAAATATTTCCACGACCGGGGCAAAAAACAACACGAGATCATCACCATGGATTACTCCTTCCACGGGAGAACCCTGGGCAGTTTGTCGGCAACGGCACAAAAAAAATTCCACACCGGATTCGCTCCGTTGTTAAATGGATTCAAGTACGTCCCCTTTGATAATCCCCAAGCGGTGGAGAAAGCCGTCTCGGCAAAAACCTGTGCCGTGCTGGTGGAGCCCGTCCAGGGAGAGGGGGGCGTCAATTTGGCCGCGCCGGATTATTTCATAAAGTTGAAGAAGATTTGCCAGGCGCACAAGATTCTGCTGGTCTTCGACGAGGTGCAAACCGGTTTTGGGCGAACGGGAACCCTGTTTGCCTACGAACAGGTTGGGGTCACCCCCGACCTGATCACCCTGGCCAAGGCGCTGGGGGGCGGAGTGGCCATCGGCGCGCTGGGAGGAACCCGGGAAGTAATGGACACGTTCGTTCCCGGAACCCATGCCGCGACCTTCGGCGGAAATCCACTCGCCTGCGCGGCCGCACGGGCTTCCCTTCAGGTCCTGACACGAAAAGGTTTCCTGGAAAAATCCGTCCGCACCGGACAATACTTTCTCGAACGGCTCATTGAGGTCGCCGCCCAGTTCCCCATGGTTCGGCAGGTAAGGGGAATGGGATTGATGCTGGCTATGGAACTGAATCAGTCCGGATCCGGGGTGGTGTTCGATTGCATGCGCCAGGGATACTTGATCAATTGTATTCAGGACAGGATCCTCAGATTCATTCCGCCTCTCATCGTGACTAAAAAAGAAATCGATGGATTGATCGAGGCGATGAAAGTGAGTCTTGGCAAACTCAAATCGTAGAGTTTTCACCATGAAACGCGATTTCCTGAAATTGAATGACTTGTCACGCGACGAGTTCGAGGCCCTGTTCGAAAAAAGCGCGGAAGTGAAGGATAAACGGGTCCGGAACATCCCCCACCAACCGCTCAAAGGCAAATCGCTGGGGATGATTTTTGAAAAACATTCCACCCGGACCCGCATCTCGTTCGAGGTGGGAATGTTCGAACTCGGCGGTCATGGACTGTTGCTCGACTCCCGGCAAATGCAATTGGGCCGCGGCGAAAGCATCGAGGACAGCGCCCAGGTTCTCTCCCGTTACCTGCACGGCATCATGATCCGGACTTACGAGTTCGAAAAGGTGGAAACTCTCGCACGGCATGCCACCATTCCGGTCATCAACGGGCTTACCGACCTCAACCACCCGGTCCAGGTGCTGTGCGACTTGTTCACGATTCGTGAGAAACGGGGCAAGGTGGATGGGATCAAGGTGGCTTACGTCGGGGATGGAAACAATGTGGCATATTCCTGGGCCATGGCGACCCTTATCTTTGACATTCAATTGTCGGTCGCCTGTCCCGGTATGTACCAGTTGAAAAAAGAGGACCTCCCCGAAACTTCGGCCCGTATCGAGCTTCTGGAGGATCCCTACCGGGCGGTCAAGGACGCCGATGTGATTTACACCGACGTTTGGGTCAGCATGGGGCAGGAAGAAAGCGAGGCTAAAATCGAGCGATTGAAGCCCTACCAGATCAATCAGAACCTGGTGAACGCCGCGGGAAAGGAAGTTCTCGTCATGCATTGTCTTCCCGCACACCGCGGTCTCGAAATTACCGCGGACGTGTTGGATGGCCCCTGCTCCATCGTTTTCGATCAGGCGGAAAACCGCCTGCATGTGCAAAAGGCCCTGATGGAAAAATTACTCACATGAATGACTCGTCCGTCATCGGGTTCCGTCGTTGCCACGCTCCGCGTTTGGGCGAACCGGATTTTTGAGATCCCCTCGATTCGATTAGTGTTAAAATGTTCGCTCAACATTTTTCCTGCGCCGGGAGCCTCGTTCCGCATGCTTTCGATCCGAACTCGAAAGTGGTTTGCCCCTGAGATATTGAAATCCTTCCCCTGTTCATTCCTCCGGTCCTCCGGCATTTCCCTCGCGGTTATCGTGACCACCTTCGGTCTTCTCTCGACATCGGTCCGGGCCGAGGACAACGCGCTGAATGCGGAGGAAACAAGGACCCTTCGTAATCACCTGGTGGCAACAGCGCAGAAAGAGCAGGTTCTGGATGAGGCCATTCGCGAACTGATGTCCCAGCCGGCCACCCCGGAAAGCACAGCGCTCGCCCAGGAACTTGAATTGCAAAAGGATCGGTTGGAACAGGAATTTGAATCCATGGCAACCCGGCTCAACCTGGAATCGACCCGTCCCAAAGGAACCGGCAAGCCCGACTGGTTCAAGGAATTGGAAGATTTGACCCTGCCGATCCTCAGATCCATCCGGGAGATGACGGAAAAACCCCGGACCATCGACGCGCTGAAATATCAAACCGAAGTCATGGAAGCCCAGATCCCGGAATATGAATTGGCCCACAAGCATCTGCTCGAATTAAAACAATTGGAAAGCAACACCGGAGGCAAAGCCGCCGATGGCAATTATCTGCAACGCTTGCAGGACCTTCTTCCCAAATATGATCCGGAAGTCCTCAAGCTCAAAATCAGAAAAAACCGGGAGAATATAGAGCGGCTCAGTTCGTCGGACAAGTCTCTCATCGAAACGGTGACCGATGAAATCAGGAATTTTTTCAAGAACCGGGGCCGAAATCTGATCGTGACCGGCTTCACCTTTTTCGGATTGTGGTGGATCCTCACGCGAATCCGGAAGTGGGTGGTGGGAACCCGGTTGCTTTCCAGCCTCAGCCCAGGTTTCAGCAAGCTTTTTTCCGCCGGGTACAACCTGTTCGCCATAACCTTTTGCCTCGCGGCGGCAATGGGTTGCCTGTTTTTCTTCAACGACTGGCTACTTATCAGCGTGCTGGTGATGATCCTGCTCCTCGGGATTTGGACCTCGCGTCAATGGATTCCCAAATTTTTAAAGGAAATCAAATTCATCCTCAACCTGGGAACGGTGCGCGAAGGGGAACGGATCATCTGGCAGGGAATTCCCTGGCAGGTCGTGGATATCGGTCTGTTCGCCACCCTGAATAACGAACGCCTCCAGGGCGGAGAGATCAAACTCCAGGTCAGCGAGTTGATCGGTCTCCACTCCCGGCCGGTCTTTCCGGGTGAACCTTGGTTTCCCACCCGCCCGAACGACTGGGTCCTCCTGGCCGACGGAAGCTATGGGCGCGTGGAAAACCAGACGTTGGAACAAGTGGTTCTCGTACTCAAAGGTGGGTCCAAAAAATATTTTTCCACCATCGATTTTCTCCACCAGAATCCGGTAAATTTCTCGGACGGCTTTCGATACTGCATCGAGTTCCGCCTCGAGTATTCGCTTCAGGATAAAATCTGCAACGAAATCCCCGCCTTGTTCGCCGCGGGACTCCGTAAAAAGTTACACCCCCGGTTCGAGGGTTCCGCTCCCGAATTTTCCCGTCTTTCGGTGACGTTCGATCACGCCGATTCCAGCGCGTTGAATCTGGCGGTGATCGTCCATCTCGACGGCCGATGTGCGGAATTCCATGAAGAATTGAAACGGGAAATCCAGGGAACCCTGGTCCAGATCTGCAACGAAAACGGGTTCGTTATTCCCAACGAACGGCTCACCATTAACCTCGCCCGGGGAGAGGACGAGTCTTCTCCTCTCGCCCTCCGGGAAGAAAGCCCCGCTCCGAAAAACCGTGTTTAAATTCGAATTGATCCGTTCTCACAGTCATTCACAGGCACGATTGGGAAAAATCCATACGCCCCATGGAACCATCGATACCCCCGCCTTCATGCCGGTCGGAACCCAGGCCACCGTCAAGGCACTCACTCCGGAGGATTTACTCTCCTGCGGCGTCCAGGTGATCCTCGGCAATACCTATCACCTGTACCTCCGGCCCGGGCATGAGATCATCCAGAATCTGGGCGGACTGCACCGGTTCATGAACTGGAACGGTCCCATTCTCACCGATAGCGGGGGATTCCAGATCTTCAGCCTCAACAAACTCGCCCGGGTGACCGAGGAAGGGGCCACCTTTCAGTCCCACCTCGATGGGTCCAGTCATTTTTTCACTCCCGAGAAAGCCATCGAAGTGCAGACCTCGCTGGGGTCCGATATCATCATGCCTCTCGACGAACCTTTGGCTTATCCCGCCACCTGGGCCGAGGCGGAAGCTTCTCTGAAGCTATCCACCCGATGGGCCTTGAGATGCCGGGAGGCGCATCGTTCTCCTTCGCAGGCTTTGTTCGGGATCGTTCAAGGGGGAATGTTCAAGGACCTGCGGGAGCAAAGCGCGGAGCAAATCGTCGCGCTGGATTTTCCAGGTTACGCGATCGGCGGTTTGAGCGTGGGAGAAGACATCGAGTTGATGCGGGAGATGGCCCGTCACACGGCTCTGCTTCTCCCCGAAAACAAACCGCGGTACCTGATGGGCGTGGGTACCCCCGCCGACCTGCTGGCGGGATCGGGAATGGGAATCGACATGTTCGATTGCGTCATGCCGACCCGGAACGCGAGGAACGGCACCTTGTTTACCGCGAAGGGGAAAATCAACATCCGGAACGCGCGGTTTAAAACCGATCCCAATCCGGTGGACCCAAACTGCGATTGCTATACCTGCCGCAATTTTTCCCTCGCCTACCTGAGGCACCTGTTTTTAGCGGACGAAATCCTGTCCATGCACCTCAATACCCTGCACAATATCGCCTTTTACCAGCGATGGATGAAAAACATCCGCGACACAATCCGCGCAGACCGGCCTTTCGATCTGGCCTGGACAGACGATCCTGCCGTCACGCCGGGACATCCAGAATTCCCTTGATCTTGAATTCGTTCACCGAATAACCCGACCGGGGGGAGATGGAAGACTGAATCGCGGCTTTCATCAATTCCACTTTCTCGGGATTCAAAACCTCAAACAGGCGATTGAAGATCGATTCGGGAAAATACAGAGTGACATCGAGTTTTGCCCTCTGGTAAACGTACCGGTAACCCGACCGCATGGGATTGGCCCGGTGAGGCCGGTAGTCCACCTTTCCCTCCAGCATGGAGGGCGCGATGTCCTTCCATTCATCTCCCAGGGCAAGAAGATTCTGCCGCAGGAGCGATAGCAGTCGGCCTTCTTCCGGCAATTCATAAGTGTAACTGGTCATGGGTTCGACAGGTAAAATCCGGTTTCGTCAGGGTCTATAATTGCGGACGGGCCGCATCAACGCGGCGAAAGGGCCCTGGCCCGGATGGCCATGAACAGGGGAATCTCCCTGCGTGCCCGGTTTTCGGCTTTGG
>PCWF01000113.1:17408-44893 GCA_002796165.1 Nitrospinae bacterium CG11_big_fil_rev_8_21_14_0_20_56_8 | reverse complement strand
CGAAGGAAAAACGTTCCAGATTCCTTCCTCGATCCAGACCGGGAAAAAGTTTGGCATGCAATCGCTCGATGACGCCATTCTCGATGCCTTGAACGCGGGGAAAGTGGGTCCCGAGGACGCCTTCGACAAATCCATCGTCAAGGAGCGGTTTGTCCAGTACCTTAAGAAACCCCCCGAATTTTTCTGAGGGAGGACCATGAGAAAAGCCGAGATCGACTATATTCTCACCACCATGCTGGAGGCGTTCGGGAACATTTCCGACCTCAACATAACGGTCGGCAAACCTTTCCAGGTGGAAAGCTCCGGACAGTTGACCGGGGTGCCTATCGATCCACCGTTTGAAAAGCTGACCCCGTTCCAGGCGGAGATCATGGCAATGAACCTGATCAACTCCGACCGGCGGTTGACCGAGATCCTGATCCGGGAAGGCTCCTGCGATTGTTCCTATTTTCTGGTGGGGAAGGCCCGGTTCCGGGTCAATATCTTTTGCCAACGCGGCAACTACTCGATCGTCCTCCGCAAGCTGGAAACGCGGATTCCCTCGATCGACGACCTGAAACTGCCTCCGCAGTTCGCCAAGGCGGCGGAAGAGAAGAACGGGCTGATCCTGGTCACCGGCGCTACCGGGAGCGGGAAATCCACCACGCTCGCCGCCCTGCTCAACAAGATGAATGAAGACAAGTCCATCCACATCATCACCCTGGAAGACCCGGTGGAGTTCGTTCACCCGCATAAGAAAGCGACCTTCAACCAGCGCGAGCTGGGGTCCGACTACGATGCGTTTTCAAGCGGCCTTCGCGCCGCACTCCGGCAGGCGCCGAAGGTGATCCTCGTCGGTGAAATGCGCGACCGGGAAACCGTTGAAATCGGCCTGAGCGCCGCCGAGACGGGTCACCTCGTGTTGAGCACCCTGCATACCGTGGATGCCGGGCAGACCATCAACCGGATCGTCGGCATGTTTTCGCAGGAGGAAGAACAGCAGATCCGCATCCGTCTGGCGGACACCGTGCGCTGGATCATCTGCCAGAGACTGCTCCCCAAGGTGGGAGGCGGGCGCGTGGCCCTGCTGGAGATCATGACCTCCAACATGCGCGTGCGCGACACCATCGTCAACGGCGAATCGGAAGGGAAAACCTATTACGAGATCATCAGCAATGGCGCGGCGTACGGCATGTGGACTTTCGATCAGAACATCCTTCAACTGGTGAAGGAGGGCAAGATCACGGAAGAAACGGCGTTGGCGTATGCCTCCCGGAAAGCCATCGTGGGCCGCGGACTGGACACCATCAAGGCCGCGCGCGGCGAGAAGACCACCGACATCGACCAACTGGTCATGGACGAGGAATACGGCGAAACCACATAGTAAACCCTCGCGGGAGAAGATATGCAGATCAAATGCAACGGTTGCCAGAAAACCATCACCATTCCCGATGACAAGCTTCCCAGGGGCCAGGCGTTCAACATCACCTGCCCGGGATGCAAATCGAAGATTCGCGTGGACCAGCACCTGAACGCGCCCGCGCCGGAGGCGGAACCCGCCGTTGCTTCCGCGCCGCCACCCGCTCCCGCAAAGGCCGAGGCGCCGGAAAAAACCATCGACACCCCCAAGCTCACGATCACGCAGGAAGAATCCGAGGAAGACCAGGAACTGGTCATCTATGACGAGCATGACCGGATCGCCCTCGTGCTGGACGAAAAAAACAAAGACGCCTGGGTTCATAACCTTGAGGAGAAGGGATTCAAAATTCAATTCGCGCGCACTCCCGAACAGGCGGTGTACAAAATGCGATTCACCCAGTTTCACCTGGTGGCGCTCCATGAAACCTTCGGCAACGTGCCCCTCGACAAGAGCGCCCTTTACCAGAGCCTGATCGAGTTGCCCATGGTCACCCGCCGGCATATTTTCGTCGCCCTGGCCGGACCCGGCATGAAAACCCTGAACAACATGCAGGCCTTCAATCTCAGCGTCAACGTCGTCATCAACGACAAGGACTTCGACAAGCTGGGAGACATTCTCAAGAAATCCATCGCCGAGAACGATACGTTCTACAAAGTTTTCAAGGAAACGTTAAAAGCATTGGGGAAAGCATGAACATCAAGAACACGCCCATCCATCAAAGGTTCGGGAACAAGGAGGTCATTATCTCCGAGGGCATCCGGAGCAATAACGCCTATGTCGTCCTCAAGGGGGAGGTGCGCATCACCAAGAAGGTGGACAAGAAGAACATCGTGATCGGGACGCTGAAAGAGGGCGAGGTGTTCGGAGAGATGGGTCTCATCTCCGATGAAGTGCGGAGCGCAACCGTGACGGCGGTGGGAGACGTGACGGTGGGGATCATCGACAAGGAAGCCTTCGACCAGTTGGTGAGCAAGCTTCCCGAGGACCTGAAGGCGATCGTCCTTGCGCTCGTTCAGCGCCTTCGGGTGACCACCAACCTGCTCGCCCGCGTGGGACTGGAACTGGACAACGCGCAGAACCAGATGAATTCGTTTACGTTGAAAGATCACTCAAAAAATAAATAGAGCCGGGAAAGGACAGGGAATTCCTCATGGGAACCTTCACCTACAAGACACGGGTTCATGGCAAGGTCCAGTCCGGGGAAATCGAGGCCGAGGACGAAAAAGACGCCATTGTCAAACTGCGCCAGAAAAACATCCGCCCCGATAAAGTGGCCAAGAAAGCCGGGCAGAGCGCGCTTTTCGGACCCAAAAAACAGAAGGTCACCGAGCGGGACATCGTTCTGTTCACCCGCCAGTTCTGCACCATGGTCGACGCGGGCCTTCCGCTGGTTCAATGCCTCGACATTCTGGGGCGGGGCGCGGAGAACAAGACCTTCGGAGCCGTCGTCAGTCAGGTCAAAAGCAACATCGAGGTGGGCGGCAACCTTTCCGACTCCCTGCGCAAGCACCCGAAGGTCTTCGACGCTCTGTATTGCAACCTCGTGGAGGCGGGCGAGGTGGGCGGCATCCTCGATACCATCCTCCGGCGGCTTGCGGAATACATCGAAAAAGCGCAGGCCCTCAAAAAGAAGGTCAAAGGCGCGATGGTATACCCCGCCATGATCGTCACCGTGGCCGTGGGCGTCGTGGCGTTCCTGATGATCTTCGTCATCCCCGCGTTCGCCGAAATGTTCTCCGGAGGCGGGGCCGAGCTTCCCGCTCCCACCAAGCTGGTCATGGACGTCAGCGACCTGTTTCGCTACAAGTGGTACTATATGGTCATCACGGGGGTGGGTTCGTTTTTCGCCATCAAGAAAATCTACGCCACCGAGAAGGGACGGCTGGAAATCGACCGCCTCCTGCTCAAGCTTCCCGTGGCCGGCCCGCTGGTGCAAAAAGTCTCCGTCGCCAAGTTCACCCGAACCCTCGGCACCCTGCTCGCCAGCGGCGTGCCCCTGATCGAAGGGATGGACATCTGCGGCCGCACCGCGGGGAACAAAATCGTGGAGATCGCCGTCTTCAATACCATTGAAGCGATCAAGGAAGGCGAAAACATCTCGGGTCCCCTCTCGCGCGAAAACATCTTCCCCCCCATGGTGGTGCAGATGATCGACGTCGGCGAAAATTCCGGATCGCTGGACACCATGCTGGCCAAGATCGCCGATTTCTACGACGAAGAGGTCGATACCGCCGTCGAGGCCCTGACCTCCCTTCTGGAGCCTGCTCTGATGGTGTTCCTGGGGGTCATTGTCGGGTTTATCGTCGTCGCCATGTATCTGCCTATTTTCAAAATGGGCGAAGGCATCTGATACCGGATGCGGGACCTTTCCCAATCCCTTCCATATAAGGGGCGGGAGGGGTTCGGTCCTTCGTCCGCCTTGCGCTCCTCAAAACGACATCGAAGCCGGTTCACCCGGGGTTCCCCATGGTGCTGAAAAACCAAAAACCCGACAAAGAACTCCAGCTCCGGGTGAAAACCATCATGGTCCTTCGGGTGGTCTTCCTCACCGGGTTTGTGGGGGTCATCGTCGGATTCGAGCAGAGAGTCGGCCTGCCCGGCCCCATCATTCCCCTCAGCGTCGTTCTCGCCGCGGGCTATTCCCTCTGCCTCCTGTACGCGCTCCTGTTCCGCTGGTTACAGAACTATCTCGGCCTGCACGCGTCCGTTCAAGTGGTGGGCGACCTGTTCCTGGTGTGCGGCCTGCTGTATGCCACCGGCGGCATCGACAGCCCGCTATCCTTTCTTTATATCTTCGTCATCATCGCGACCAGCGTCATGCTTCCGCGAACCGCCTGCTACCTGGCGGCCTCGGGCGCCAGCATCCTGTACGGTCTCCTGGTCGACTTTGAATATTTCAATTTCATACAACCGGTGGAATTGTTCACGGTGGCCACCCACGTCACCTTCGAGGGAGGCTACGGATTTTATATCATCATCATAAACGTCGCTTCGTACTACGCGGTGGCCTACCTGAGCGGCATCCTCTCGAACCGGTTGCTCGTCATCAAGGAAGAGCTGGCGATGACGAGCATCGATCTCCAGGAACTGCAGGCGTTCAACCAGAGCGTGATCCAGAACATGGGCAATGGGCTCATCACGACGGACCTTCAGGGACGCATCACTTCGGTCAACCGGGCGGGCCAGGAAACCACCGGCTATGCCCTGTCCGAAACGCTGAACCGCCCCTGTTACGAAATACTGGACCTGCCGGAATTCGAAAAATTGTTCCGCCCCCCTCTGCCCCCCGCCATGCCGGTGCAGATCTCCGGGCCGTGCACGCGCAAAGGTGAACAAAGCATCTTCATCCGCGCGAAACTGAGCCGGTTGGGAGAACCGGGGGAACCGGCGAAGGGATACATCTGCGTGTTCGAGGACCTCACCGAAATGAAAGACATGCAGGAAAAAATCGGCCAGGCCGAACAGCTCGCGGCGATCGGGCGTATCTCCGCCGGTCTCGCGCACGAAATCCGCAATCCACTCGCTTCCCTGAGCGGCTCCATCCAGATGCTCCGGAACGAACTCCACCTGGATAGCGTTTACCAGAAGCTCATGGATATCGTGGTGCGCGAAACCGACCGGCTGAACTCCATCGTTTCCGATTTTCTCAACTACTCCCAGCCGCGGCGGCACCGGATGGGGTTGGTCGACCTGACCGGCATTATCCAGGATGCCATCACCCTCATGAAAAACAGCGAGGACTGCCCCCCCGGCGTGGACATCGTGTTCCAGGCCGGGCCCGGCCACCTCACCCTGCAATCGGATGAAGAAGAGGTCCGGCAACTCGTGTGGAACCTGTGCCGGAACGGACTGCAGGCCATGGACGGTGGAGGTTCGCTCCTCGTGCAACTCACGGCGGTCGAGACCTTCCGGTCGGTCAACTACGCCTCCACCGAGCCCGGCGTGGTGCTCACCGTGGCGGACAACGGATGCGGCATTCCCCCCGATCAGATCAAGACCATTTTCGATCCCTTTTACACCACCAAGGAAAACGGCGTGGGACTCGGGCTGGCCACCGTGTACCAGATCGTTCAGCGCAATGGCGGACACATTGACGTAAAAAGCCAGGTGGGCCAGGGCACCACCTTCACCCTGTTCCTGCCCTTTTCCGGCGCCGAACCGGAAACCGATCCTCGTCCGGCGCCGTCCGTTGCCGGCCCCACACCCTCCCCCGGCTCCCGGACCGCCTGATCGCGACCCTTTCCCGCTCTCGAAATCAAAAATACAAGGTTCCATATTTTCAAAAATTGTGTATTTTGAAAATATGGAGTCTTTCCCGGATTTATATTTGCACGGATGAACATAAGGACCTTGGGTAGAAGCCATGTCTATAAAGAACGGGCCTGAAGAAATTACCGGCGAGAAGGAAATCCTCGTCTGCACCTGCATGCAGTCGAAGCATTGGCCCTACTGCGACGCCTCCCACCACACGCTGGGCGGGGGAGAACCCGTTCTCGTGTCCCTCGATCCGGCCAGGACCTACAAACTCTGCCGGTGCCTTAAAACCAAATCCCGGCCCTTCTGCGACGGGTCCCACGATCGAATACCCGATCCCGCCCGCTCCACCCTGTTCACCGAACCTTTATGAAGAAAGGCGGAATCGTGATCGTGTTGTTTCTGCTTCTCGCCTGCACCGCGCATGCACCGATTGCGGGAGGAGACGCGCCGCCCGGCATGGCGCCGATTTCCGAAGGGCCCTTCACTATGGGATTCGACATCGAAAACGACGAGGATTGGGGTGATACCGACGAGGAACCCGTGCACGAAGTGTTTCTGAGTCCCTATTACATCGACCTGTACGAAGTGACCGCCGCCGAGTTCGCGGAATTTCTCAACCAGCACCTGGAAGACAGCCCGCGTTATTTCGAGACCGGGGCCGCCGTCACCATCGAAAAATCGGATGGCCGCTTTCGCCCGCATGAAGGCCTTGAGCGCTACCCCGCCAACCGCGTCTCCTGGTACGGAGCCGACGCCTACTGCCGATGGAAAGGCAAACGCCTGCCCACCGAGGCGGAATGGGAAAAAGCCGCGCGCGGCGCCGACGAGCGCATCTTTCCCTGGGGCAACGCATTCCCCGGCAACGGATTCGTCACCTACCGAAGAAAATTCGGCGAAATGGGATTCAAGGCGATGGAACCGGTGGACGGCCTGCCCGGCGGGCGATCCCCCTACGGGTTGTATCACATGGCGGGAAACGTGTGGGAGTGGGTGGCCGACTGGCACGACTCCGATTACTACGGCGAGTCTCCCGCGCGCGATCCGCAGGGACCGGAAACCGGAACCAGCAAGGTCCTGCGCGGCGGAAACTGGTACTACAAAGCCTACTACATGCGCACCACCTACCGCTTCAACGAGAAACCCGGCGTGTTCAAAGTGTGGCAGGGGTTCCGTTGCGCCAAAGACCCACCGCAAACGCACTGATCCGGCCCGGCCCGGCGCAAACATGGAGTTTACTTTTTAAAACGTTTTATAAATAGTTCACATCTTTTTTTGATAAGGGCAATAACCTCGCCCGCCACTTCGCGATCGATCTCAATCGCGCTTGTCTTATCCCGCACCGTCTCCGCCAGTTCCAGAACCCGCCCGACCACCCTTTTGGCCAGCCCGGTTTCTTCGGCCAGCTTTTCAAAATGTCTTGGCCAAAGTTTGTCTGACACGGACTCCCCGCCCATTTTCATCGCCATTTTCAGGCTCAACTCCGGATAGTAAACAGTGCACACCAGATCATAAAACGGCGCTAAACGGGAGACCCTGCCTGCCGTCGCAAGTGTTTCACCCTCATGGTATAACAGGGAAAAATTCTTCGAATGAGCATCGTTATTACCAATAAGGGCATTGAAAATCATAATGTCGAGAAGGTGCAGGAGATCCACCGCTGGAACGGAGGAAACCTCCCGTATCAAATCAAAACATCGTTCTAATGAGGGTCCGCCTTCACTTTGATATTTCCTTTCAGGAGGCACCCCCAGCGCCTGGCAAAAATCTTCCTGATGGATCCGCCTGGCATAAGATGTTATCGACGTCAAAGGGGACAGAACAGGAACCGATTTCCGGTCATAGCGTTCCACAAGAAGGTAATCGATTCCCTTCACGCCATGTATTTCCACCTTGGCCGCGGGCAAACCGGCCTGGGCCGCCAATTGCATGCAAACGGCTTCATTAAAAACAATACCTTTAAAACGCGCTATGGGCGGTTTTAAAATATGGGTGCTGGGAGCCCCGCCCAACGGCAGAAAAACATTTTCACCACTTACGTAAACGGCAATTTTATCCTGAACTCCCGCCAGGGAAAGTCTGACACCCTTGTCGCCGGCCATAAGCGGGCGGCGCGGCAATTCTCTAAGGATTGCCGCCAGATCCTCGTCGCTTAATTTGCGGCAACCGTAGTTTCTTTCGGGAAGGGGCCCCCCAGCGGGAACAAACGTGACGGCTCCCGCGCACTCCCCTCCGATTTGCTCCAGCATAGCGTAATCATTTTCAGAGCTGATGCCTAAATTACCCGCAATGGTTTTCCGGTTGATTCCCTCTGGCAGAATTCCAGCAAAAAATCCCCGGCATTCTTTTCTTGTAAAACGTTCCTTTCGCAGGGGAAGTGATTGCGAGAGGGGGATCGCCATTGGGTCTTCGAGCCAACGTTTCACATAATCGAATACCATCTGGCCGCCATCGTTCTGAATCAGATGGCCAACAAGATGGTTGTGCAGATAAACATCAAGCGTTCTGGCCATCCTTTAATCCTTCTCCAAGGCAGGAGGAGGAAACAAGTCCAGTCTGATCCCGAGCGTATTGAGGACCGTCAGGGTTTTGGCTAACTGGCAGGTGGGTTTGCCCTTTTCCAAATCAATGATAAAACGTAAACCGGTACCAGAGGTCAGCGCCAGATCCTTCTGAGTCAACCTCAGGGATTTACGCGTTTTCCGGATGAGTTGACCGATTTGCTCCGTGGTGCATTTGATTTTCATTAGCTTTTCCGCAGATATATTCCCGTAAGGGAATTATATGCCGGATCAGGAGGCTGATTCAACAAAATATTCCCGAACAGGAATATCCAGACGCTGACGCCGGACAAACCGCAAAAAATTACCGGCCGGGAATAAACTTGACGTCACGCACCAGGGACAGCCTTAAGGTCCCGGTCGTCGATCTTTATGTTGAATCCGTCGTTGGTTTCGCTTTCCATTCTGGCCTTCGAGGTTTATATTTTTATTAGCTGGGTGACCGGTGGACCGCATTCCGTTACCGTGAGCCGAGGGCTCTGTCCGATGCGGTGGGCAGTAGGCCGTCTCACCTCTCATAAAGCAGTCGCCCCTTCCGCACATTTTTCAATCCGGTCATCTTTCCATCGAAGAAGGTCAGCCCGACCCAATGACCCTCTCTTTCCTCGGCCACCAGAGCCTGACTGACCCTGGCCGACAGGCCGGGTTCCAAGCCGAAAAGCTGACCGCAATCCCACCGCGGGACCGGTGGCTGGATCCAAAGCACGCCAGAGGTTTAGGGGATTTGCCGATCCCTTTCCGGTTCACCGTTTCGATTTGAGGGCTTTCTGAAGCGTCCAGGAGGGGTTGATCTTTTTCCGGCAGTAACGGAAGAGGGCCTCGCTCAGCGACATCCACCGGCAATGGTCGGTGAGGATGCCCGCCTCGGAGCAATTGATGACATCCGGAGGATTATCCCGTTCCCAGGTGGTGAAGGCCCAGTCGAACCATTGCTTGGACACGAGCATCGACTTCAGGGTCGGCAGGTTCCGGCCGTTGATGTCCCTTCCATAGACGATGTTCTCCCTCTGCCGCTCCAGGGTGGATTCCAGACTCTGCTCCCCTCCCGCGCTGTCGCGGGTGTACACGTTCTTCTCGGAATATGAGAGGTCCTGCCCGACAAAAATGATGGGGTTCGCGCCCGACTGAAACGCCAGGTCGTACCCCACCGAGAGCACGGTCCCGCCGGGGGTCAAAACCCCCAGGTGCGGCACGCGGCGGCCGATCTCCACCAGCACCGGGATGTCGGGCGCGTGTTTGTTGTAGAACACCACGTTGCCTTCCCACAGGTCGAGGACCCGGGGATGAACGATGGACGGGACCACGAGCGTCATGCCCCGATGGCGGACCCCGGTGAAAAATTTGGTGATCTCTTCCTGCGGGTCGAGGCAGACGACAAAGGTCGGTTCCACGCCCTGGCTCACCAGGGGCTTGAGCGCCGCGTCGCTGGCCACGATCACGGCATGGTCGCGCGCGCGGTTGAGGAAGCGGAGGTTCTTGTCGAGCGAGGGTCCCGCGCCCACCACGATGGCGGTGACTCCCTTGAACTTGCCGCGAAGCGCCAGAACGCCCGGATTGCGCCGGGCCGCCGCCTCGTTGGCGGTGAAATTGCCCTGCCACAATTCGTTGAACCGCAGTTGGGTCGCCGCCTGGACTTCCTGGTAATGTTCCCTCTCGTTCATTAGGGTAATTTAGCAAAGAGCGGGAGGGGACGCTACGAAAACCCATCCGCCGCGGGGGGCGGATAGCCGGATCCTTTGAGGTGCGATTATGGCGATAGCTTCGGGATGGAGGCGGGGATCTCCGATTTGCACCGCAAAGGCGCAAAGGGCGCCAGGAGAGGATATAAAAAATCCCTCTCCCCTGTAAGGGAGAGGGATTCTGGAGATGCGATCAGGCGCTTACGGCTATCTCACGAGATTGACCGTTTCGGTCAGGAGATTGTCGGTCGTGGAGATCACCCGCGCCGAGGCCTGGAAGGCCTGCTGGGTCTGGATCATCGTCACGAATTCCGCCGCGAGGTCCACGTTGGACAATTCGAGGGTGTTGCCGATGATGCTTCCGAATCCGCCCGTCTCGGCCGTACCCAGGATGGGCTGGCCCGATTGCGCGGACTCGGCGAACAGGTTGCTTCCCTTACGGGTCAGGCCCGAGGGCGCGAGGAAGTCGGCCATGGCGATCTGGTACAAGTCCTCCGTCTGGCCGTTATTGAACAGCCCGAAGATCGTTCCGTCGCCGGTCACCGAGAGCCCCACGAGGGTCCCCGTGGTGAACCCGTCCTGAACCATGGAGTTGTTGTTGGAGTCGGCGGAAAATCCCGTGATTTTTCCATTGCTGGCCCCGGACGTCGCGATGTCCCAGTTCACGCTGAGATCGGCGGCGGTCGGGCTGACTCCCGCGAAACTGACCACGATGGGGATGTCCGCCAGAGAACCCAGCGCGGTCCCGTTCAACGCCACCGATGACAGCGCACCGCTGGTGTTGAAAGTGACCGACCCGGAGGTGAACGCGGCGCCGTTGACGGTGCTGACCGTTCCTTTACTGGATGAAAGCGTGAAGTTCCATTGGTTCGCGGTGGCCGACTTCGTCCATTGGTAATTGAGAAGCAACTGGTCGCCGATGGAGTTGTACAGCGTGACCGGGGAGTTGAACGTCGTTCCCGCCGAGGCCGAGGTGTCCAGGTTGGCCCCCAGCGTGAACGCGGTGGACGCCTGGGGCGCCGACTGCACCCCCGCGAGGTCGATGTCGGTCACGGTCGACGAGGCCGTCCCGTTGGTGATCTGGTGGCCTTGAAGGATTTCCCCGGTGATGGCCTGGACCTTGCCGTCGTCGTTGAGGCGGAACTGTCCCGCGCGCGTGTAAAAATTACCGCTCCCGTTGTTCACCACGAAGAATCCCGAACCGTCGATGGCCAGGTCGAGGGCGTTGGACGAGCTTTCGAACGATCCCTGGTTGAACGACTGGATGACACCCTGCAATTGGGAGCCCCGGCCCAACTGGCTGGTGACGGAACCGTTGGTCAGGATGGTGCTGAAGATATCGCTGAAAACGGCCTTGCTTCCCTTGAAGCCGATGGTGTTCACGTTGGCGATGTTGTCACCGATGATATTCATCGCCTTGGAGTTTCCGTTCAGCCCGGTTACTCCCGTGAATAATGAACTTATTAATGCCATAGGTCGACTCTCCTCTTTCCTGGAATTTTGAGTACCTTTAATAATTCAAGAAGTTGATTAATCCACTCGCCGATCTTTTATTGCAAGGAGCCAGTTCAGGGCGGCCGTTGAGTTTCAAGGGCCTCCTATGGGTTTAAACTGACTCGGGAAATCTGTTGAACGGGCATCTTCTGCCCGTTCACAACGGCGAAGGCCTGCCCCGACTCGAACAACACGTCGGTCACGATGCCGGAGGAGAACGTCTGGACAGACACGGCATTGCCCGCCGCGTTCTCGGCGGTGACCTGGAAGGTATAGGCGCCGCTGGGCGCCTGTTGCCCCGCGTTGTCCAACCCGTTCCACTCAACCTGGTGGTTACCGGCGCTCCCGTCCGTCAGCGCGATGGTTTTCACTTTCTGTCCCGTCGGGTCGAAAATATCCACCTGCACCGCGGAGCTGTCCTCACCCAACTGGAAGTTCATCGACTTGCTGGTTCCGGCCGTGTAGTTGAACGAGTTGCCGGGCAGATCCACATTTTTGCCGATCAGGTTGATGGACGACTGGTTGCTCAGGGCGAGGTTGAATTTCTGGATCTCTTCCAGATTGGTGTTGACCTGAGTCATTTGCTCCAGACTGCTGAACTGCGCCAACTGGGCGGTGAACTCCTGCCCTTCCAGGGGGTTCAACGGATCCTGCGTGGTGAGCTGGGCGATCAGGAGACGCAGGAAATCATTTTTCCCCAGCTGTTTGCTGGCCGGGTTGGTGATCTGCGTTTGCTTGGTATCCTGAGGTAAAGGGGTAAGGCCTGAGATCATTATTTATTCTCCCAAAGTTGACTTATTCGGAATCGCGTTTCATCGTCATGCAAAAATGCTGATCGAGTCCTGGTACTCTCCCGACCCGCGAAAGGCCCATCGGCCCTCGGGCGGAGCTTCCTGCGAGGCCGCTTTCTGATTCAGCGCCTCCTGCCGGAAGGCGGAAGAAAACGAGCGTCCGTCGTCCGGTCCCTTGTGTGGATTCCCCTGGTTCTGCTGGGATTCCCCGCCGACCAGAACCGTCACGTTATCCATCTTGAGGCCCTGCGCGCTCATCGAATCCTTCAATTGCGAGAGGTTGTTTTCGATGACCTGCTTGACCGCATGATTTTCGGCGATGATCGTGGTGCGAACCGTTTCTCCCACGGTGGAGACGCTCATTCTTACCGTCCCCAGCGAAGGCGGATCGAGCTTGATCTTGACTTCGTTGCCGTTGCCGGCTGTGCGCAGGGAAAATTTATCCAGAATTTGACTGACGATTTTGGTTTCCGGTATGCCGCGCTGGGCGATGGATTCCGGAGTGACCGGTTTGGCCGCCTCCGCCGTTCGGCTGGAGCCGTCCGTTCCCGAGCCCACGTTCTGCACCTGGAGCTCGACCGTTCCCTTCACCCCAGCCAGATTTTTGACCGGCGAAGCGGCGTCGAGCGGTCCTTTGGCCGACGCATCGGCGCCCACCAATTTCAGTTCCGGGCCCTGTTCGTTCTGCTTCAGAGGTGAGGCCGGTTTGCCCGCTTCGGGCTTGTCGATCGTCACCCGTGGCGTTTCGGAATCCGGATGCGAAGGCGGTTTGGGCGGAGGGGCCTTGCCGTCGGCCGTTTCCACCTTGTTGGACTTGACGCCTTCTCGATTGGGATCGTTCGCGGAGGAAGAACCCGATCCTTTCGCGTCGATCGGTTTGCCTCCCTTGGAATCGGCTAAAGCCACCACGTCTTCCTGGGGGACCGGCGCCGAGGTCCGGGCCGGGTCGGGTCCGGAGACCGGTTTTGCCGTCTCCAGCTTCGTGACCAGGTCCCGCGCGTCCTGCCGGCTCAATCCTGCCTGCACCAAAAGGTCGATGGCCCTGGCCTTGTCTTCCTTCATTTGCGCCAGCAAATCCTGCGGCTTCAGAGACGACGGGTCCTGACCTTCAACGGAAGATCCCCCGTCAAGGGACACGTTGCCGAGAAGATTCTGGAGGAACTGAACCACGCCCGCATCGTTTCCCGACGCCAACAGATCGAGCAGTGCCTTGATCTGGTCCTCATTCAAATCGAGAGATTCCAGGTCCCGGGTCAATTCTTCGCCGGGGTCCGCGGCGGCCGCATCGTTGGCGTCGCGAACCGCTCCGGATTTTCTGGAGGATGCGGGAGTTGAAGCCTTATTCTGCGGATCCGGTTTGGAGGTCTTGGTTTTCTGGACCGGCGCCGGGGCGTCTTTGGAAGATTTCGCTACCTTCGCGTTCTGCTCCAGAGACTTTGCGTCCTGCCGGTCGGAATTTCGGGAGGAATAATTTTCCTGAGGCGGCCCACCTTGCTTGATGGCGTCTTCCAGAAAATTTTTGAATCCGTCGTCGTTTTCGCTGTAATGATCCTGGGGCGGGGTTGATTCCACCGGCGCCTTGGGAGCGAAAATCGCAAGAATGTTTGCTGAAGTAGCCACGATGATTCCCGTCGGGTTAAAATTCGGTTTGACTGTCCACCTATGGAGCAAAAGGTGTGCCAAAACCGGCGGGATCCCGTAACCGACTGCAAGCAAAGAGTTTTGGGATTTTCAAAATTGCGCGCAGTACCCCACCGGCCCGGCATTATCTTCCTCTCGGGAAAAAAACTCCCCGGCAACGCCCGGTGGAGTCAGGCCGCAACCGGGCGGGTGGGATCGGCGGGTAACGATAACTTTGAAGGTTGGGTTTTGCGTCCGTGCGGCTCCCACCCGTTTGCCGCTACCCGGCGCGGTTGCAGGGCCGGTACGCGGGTTTGGAGCGATTCAGGAGTTTCCGGATTCGGGGACGTCAATCTTGCGGAGGAATACTTCGAGGAGTTGCGAGTCGTAGAGCAGGACGGCGAGGTCCAGCAGGCCGTCGTGATTGAAGTCGGCCCCCGCCATAGCGCGGGGCCCGGTTCCGACCGGGTAGTTGTAGTGAGGGAAGACGAAACTCCCGTCGCCTCGGCCCCGGACAATCGAGATCGAACCGTCGCGCCGGTTGCATACCGCGATATCGGGGTTGCGGTCGCCGGTGAAATCCCCTACCACGAGGTACTCGGGCCCTTTTTCCCCGGCGAAATCTTCCACCCGGCGGAACGCACCGTGGCCCGTGCCGAGAAAAATGCTCAGGCTATCCACCATGGTGCTGGAGATGATGAGGTCGGGGTAGCCGTCCTGGTTCATATCGCCCTGCGTGATGAAGGAAGACTGGGTTCCCCCCTCGATGCGCTGGGGCGGATCGAACGTGCCGTCGCCGTTGCCGTAAAACACCTTGATGTGTCCGGCTTTGACGGCGTTGAGGGCGACCGCGATGTCGTCGTTTTTATCTCCGTTGTAGTCTCCCACGATGACGTGCGCCGGGGTGCCCGCCGCCTGGTACGTCTCGGCCAGCTTGAACGTGCCGGTCCCCGTCCCAAGCAGGATGGCGAGCTTGTCGAATCGCAGGGTGACCGCAAGGTCCTTTTTCTGATCGTTGTTGAAATCGCCCACGGCGATGGCGATGGGCAGACGGCCCACCTTGATCTTCTCTTTGGCCCGGAACATCCCGTCCTTCTGGCCCAGGATGATGGCGACCTCGCCGTCGCCGTAATTACAGACCGCGATGTCGGGAATGCCGTCCCCGTCGAAATCCGCCGACTCCAGGGCCATCGGCTCCCGCCCCGTGTTCATGGTCACCGGGTCCTTGAACGTGCCGTCTCCCTTGCCTTCGTAAAACGACAGCGTGTTGCCTTCCGAGTTGGCGACCAGCACGTCGGGGATCTCGTCGTTGTTGAGGTCCCGGGCCAGAAGCGCCGCCGGTTTTTTCCCGGTGGTGTAAGTCGTGGGCATGGCGAAGATGTCGGGCGGCGGGGGGGTGTCGCAACCGGCCAGCATGCCCGCGATAATCAATAGGGATATCCATTTCATGTCTGGAATGTTCTTACCTCGTGAAGGCCTACTTCCTTATAACCGATTCCGGGTTGCCATGCAAATCCGAATAAAACCCGTAACAACCTTGATTTCAATATGTTATAAATGTTAATATTTCTCAAGGCAAATCGGGTCGCGGGTTCGCTTCATGGCATTCAGAAAACAATTGTCCTCAGTCGCTCTGGTTTTGTGCGCCGCTTTTCTTCTCTCCGGGTGCCAGGGGTACCAGTATGTCAAGGAGATCTTCGAAGATGAACCCATTGGGGTATACCACGCCGTCCTGCCGGGCCAGACCCTGTATTCGATCGCCCAGGCCTACGGGTTGGACCTGCACCGCATCCAGCGGCTGAACCGGATCGCCGATCCCACCGAGCTCCGGGCGGGCACCCGATTGTGGATTCCCGGCGCCCGCCGGGTCCTGCGCGTTCCGGCGGCCGATTCTCCGGCGGCCGAGAAGGAATCGGAGGTCGCCCGCGCTCCCGGTCCGAAGCAACCTTCCGCTTCCCCTTCCGGTCCGCCCACCGTGCGGCCTCTGCGCGGTTTCCTGGAATGGCCGACGCAAGGGACCCTGACCTCGGGGTTCGGTCCGCGCCACGGGCGGCTTCATGACGGGATCGACATCGCGGCGGAGAAAGGAACCGCTATCCATGCCGCCGCCCCCGGCACCGTGGTGTTCAGCGGGTGGGGACCCACCGGCTACGGGATGATGGTTATCGTCAAGCACCAGCACCACCTCACCACCATCTACGCGCACAACTCGCGCAACCTCGTGCGCAAGGGGGACGATGTGGAACGCGGGCAAAAAGTCGCCCTCATGGGCAGTACGGGCCGCTCGACCGGGCCCCATCTGCATTTCGAAGTGCGCAACGACACCCACCCCAAGAATCCCTTGCTTTATCTTCCGAATCGTTGAATATTATCCGTTCGACGCGCCCGGGCGGCGCGACCCGCCCGCAACCCGAACCTGAACCCACTCAAGGAGGCTCATCCGAAATGGAAGAACTGAAGGCCCTGATCCGGGATATCCCCGATTTCCCCAGGAAGGGGATTATCTTCAAGGACATCACCCCGCTCCTCGGCGACGCGAACGGATTCCAGAATACCATCGGCACGCTGTGCGCCCGTTACCGCGACCGGAAGATCGACATGGTGGTCGGGGTGGAGGCGCGCGGATTCGTTTTCGGCGCCAGCCTCGCCCATGCCCTGGGGGCGGGTTTCGCCATGATCCGCAAGCCGGGAAAACTGCCCTACAAGACGCACCGGAAAACCTACAGCCTGGAATACGGCGAAGACGCCATCGAGATCCATCAGGATGCGTTGAAGCCGGGGCAGAGGGTGCTCATCATCGACGACGTCCTCGCCACGGGGGGCACCGTTTCAGCGGTGGTGGACCTCGTCCGGACCCACTTCGACGTGGAACTGGTGGAGATCGCCTTTGTGATCGAGCTCGATTTCCTGAGCGGACGCAAGAAGCTCGAAGGCGTCCCCATCTTTTCAATGATCCATTTTTGAGAACATGAACCGGGCCTTCGGGCCCTTCGCCGCAGGGTGAATTAACAAGGATACCTGGAATTATTGTATATGGAACACATTCTGGAAAAATTGATTTTCAACAGCCGGTGGCTGGTCGCGCCCTTTTTTCTCGGATTGATCGTCAGCATCGCCCTGCTGTTGGTCAAATTCGCGCAGGAACTGATCCACCTGAGCCTCCATGTCGTCACCGCCGCCGAAGCCGAGGTCATCATCGGCGTCCTGGCGCTGATCGACATCGCCCTGATCGCCTCGCTCCTGCTGATGATCATCTTCTCCGGGTACGAGATCTTCGTGTCGAAAATCGACGTTCACGGGCATACCGACCGGCCCGACTGGATGGGCAAGGTCGATTTCAGCGGGCTGAAGCTGAAGGTGATCGGCGCCATCGTCGCCATCTCCGCCATCCATCTTCTGAAAACGTTTATGGAGATCCCCACCGAACCCAGCCCGGCCAGTCTGGACATGTTCAAGTGGAAGGTCGTCATCCACATGGCTTTTGTCCTGAGCGGCGTCCTGTTCGCGCTGATGGACCGCATCGCCTCCGAGACCAAGGGGCATTGAGAACGGGCCCGCCGCGCCCGGAGATGGTGGCCGGTTCAAAAATCCCTTCCCCACATCAGGGAAACCCTTGCCCCGCCGCGCGGAGGAGCCCCGATTTTGTCACCCTGAGCCCGTCATCCTTCAACAGGCTCAGGATGACAAGCTCAGGGCGACATATTTGAGTTACGCAACGATTTCTCCCAGGTCCCGCGGCAATTTCATGCCGGGATGACCTCGTCCCGGACAAAATGCAATCGGATGATGGAAGGCCGGTTCTCTTCACCAAAATGGCAATTGACGGCCTCTCGGGCCATCGATTTCAAGTCCTCGGCATTTTCCGCTTCGGTGAAAATGGAGTGTCCCAGGGCACGAGTTTCGAATCCGCCCTCATGAGCAGGTTGCTGAAGAACTCTTTCGGGTGTCATTCCGGGAATCTTGCCCTAAACCCTTGTCCAGCTTGAATTTACTACTCAGTCTGGATCCTTCGCGGAGTTTATCCTGAGCCTGCCGAAGGACTCCGGATGACATTTTGGGAGTTTTTCAGCAACCTGTTAGATTCTTCAACGATGAAAATAATTTCCCGATCCATCCTGTGTCTTCCGTTATTTCCCCAATGAAAATAAAACCCGTCACGGGTGGCCTCCATCTTGGGGCCTGAAATCCAGTATACGGTGTCGCCAATAAATCGGAATTTACGATTTGCCGTCCGCTCAATCCATGTTGCGGTAGAGGTCGATGAGCTCGCGCATGGCGTCGGATTGGGCGGCGGGGCCGAGTTTTTCCATCTGCGCGAGCAGTTCGTCGCGCGTGCGGAACTTGAGCTCGATGCGGAGCTCCCCGGTCTCGAAGGTCTGGCTGGTGCGCACGATGGTGGCGGGGTGAAGCTTCATTTCATCGAGGAGCCGCGCCACCTTGCGGGTCAGGTCGGTGAGAACGGGGTAGCGGCGGCTTCGCAGGGTCTCGGCGATGCGGTCGTACTTGTCCTGCGGCGACAGGTTGGGGAGGTTGAGGATCCCGAGCAGATCTTCGCGGCCCAGGAGGTCGGCGGGAGTGCACCCGTCCCGCTGGGCGGTTTCGTCGAGAAGCTCCAGAAGGTCGCGCCATTTGTTGATTCCGGGACGAAGCACGCCGAAAAACACCTCCGCCACGTTGCGGCTCGCGGTATCCCACCGGCATAGAATGGTCCACACCCGGAGCGAAACGTTGAGGTCGTGAAGCAGTTTCTGGAATCCCGCGCTCAGGCCCGTCACTTCCAGGTATTGCCGGAACAATTTTTTACTCTTCTCCAGTCCCACCTTTGGCATATACTTTTCGAGGATTTGTTCTTCCGTCACCCCGGCAGACAGCAGGCGGGAGAGGATGCGTCCTTTTTCCACGTCGGTGTACCGGCGGTGGGCGAGGTTTTCGGCGATGTTGGTGGCCAGCATGGTTTCCCGGTCGGGGGCCGGTTCCCACACGACGGCGGGAATTTCCCCGAAACCCAGCCGCGACGCAATGCGCGCCCGGCGGTGGCCGCAGATGAGGCGGTACCGTCCCCCGCCGTTGGGGGTGAGGGTCACGGGGTGGGTGATCCCGATTTCCCGGATCGAGGTTTCGAGTTCTCCCGGAATCGGGCCCATGGAAAAGTCGGTCAACCCATCCTCGAAATTGATCTGGCCTAGCGAAACCTTCTGGTAGCGATTATCCACAACGTCCTCATTTACGGCGGTTAACATTGAGACCTTCTGTATTCATCCTGTTAATGGGGTGGCTGGCGCTCGCCGGGTGCGAGTCTCCGCCGCCGGGCATGCTTCTGATTCCCGGCGGCGATTTCGTCATGGGAACCAACGAAGTCGATCCCCAGAACCGCGCGCTGGCGCTCGGACTCGACAAGCCCTGGTTCGCCGACGCCTCGCCCGAGCGGGAGGTGTACCTGCCTGACTTCTATATCGACCAATTCGAGGTAACCAACAAGGATTTTTATATTTTTTGTCAGGCCACCGACCATAAGCCTCCCCGGTACTGGGGAGGGCCGAAATTTCCCGACGATCAGGACGACTACCCCGTCACGCACGTGAGTTTTTTCGATGCCGCCGCCTACGCCGAGTGGGCGGGCAAGCGCCTGCCTTCCGAGGCGGAGTGGGAAAAGGCCGCGCGCGGACACTATGGCTCGATCTACCCCTGGGGCAACGAGTTCGACATCCACGCGGCCAACATCAGCCCCTCGCCGCGGATGAAAACGGGGTCCGGGCTCCAGCCCGTCGGCCGTTACCCGCAGGGGAGCAGTCCGTTCGGCGTCAACGACATGGTGGGCAACGCCTGGGAATGGGTCTGGGAATATTACGCCCCCTATCCCGACAGCACCTACACCTCGCCCGACTATGAAAAAAAGCTCGTGGTTATCCGGGGCCTGTCCCACATGGGGGTCGGACATTTTTCGAAGGAAGATTATATAGAAGTCATCCGGCAAAAAGCCAGAGCTTCCTACCGCGAGCGGATCAATCCCTTTGCCCGCAAAGCCGACCTGGGGTTCCGCTGTGTCCGGGAAAAGAAAACCTTCTGGGAGGCCTGGTTCGGCAAGGAAAAAACCCGGGCCGGGTTGTGACGGCGCCCGGAAATCCTGACAGATTGTCGAAAAACTCTTTCGGGTGTCATTCTGAGCCGCAATGCGGCGAAGAATCTTGCCCGAAACCCTTAATCTGCTATTTCTGTTTCCCCCGGATGCGGTAAACCGCGCCCGAAAAATCGTCGGAGAGATACAGATCGCCCGCGGGACTCCGCTCCAGATCGACGGGGCGGCCCCAGGGTTTGCCATCCGCCTTCAGCCAACCGGTGATGAAATCCTCATCGGAGAGGATCTCCCCCTTGGCGTTGAGCGCCACCCGGACCACCTTGTATCCGGCCGGAGCGGACCGGTTCCAGGAGCCATGAAACGCGATGAACAGGCTGTGATCGTAACGCGCCGGAAGCTTCCCGTTCGTGTAGAACGCCAGGCCGAGCGGGGCCATGTGCGCGGTGAAGCTGTAAGCCGGGGGAACGGTGCGGGAGCAGTCGTGCCGGTCGCCGAAATCGGGATCGGGCACGCGGTCCTCGTTGCAGAAGGGCCAGCCGTAGTGGCGGCCCTCGCGGATGATGTTGAGTTCCTCGCGGGGATGGTCGTCTCCCTGCCAGTCGCGTCCGTTGTTCACCCCCCACAACTCGCCGGTGTAGGGGGAAAACTCGATGCCCACCGAGTTGCGCAGACCCCGGGCGAAAATTTCCTTGCCCGTGCCGTCGAGGTTGAACCGCGAGATCGCGGCGCGCATCGGGTCCTTTTCGATGCACACGTTGCACGAAGACCCCACGGAGAGGTAGAGTTTGCCGTCCTTGATCTTGATCGTCCGCGTGAAATGCCCCCCGCCGGGGATGTCGTCGATGAGAATTTCCGGCGGATCGTAAGTGAGGGGCCGGGCCACCCGTTTCATGCGGATCACCCGCCGCTCTTCGGCGATGTAGAGGTAGTATCCGGATTCCAGTTGGGCAAAGGCCAGCCCGTGGGGATGGTCGGCTCCCTCAAGGATGGGGGCGAGCCGGTCGGCGCGGCCGTCTTCGCCGGCGTCGGGCAGGGCCGACACCTGGCCCTGGCGCGTCTGGCTCACGAACAGGATCCCCTGGTCGTCGAAGGCCATGTGCCGGGCGCCGGGAACGCGGGCGAACAGTTGGATCTGGATATCGGGCGCGTGGCGAAGCTCAAGACCCTCCACGATGGAGGTCGATTCCCCTGTTTCCGCCCCGATGGGAAGTACCCCGACGGTCATCGCCAGAAGCAGAAGCAGGGTGGCTTCCCACAAACGGAAGGAGCGGGGAAAAGGGTTGCGCAACAGGTCCATCATGAGGGTTTCCGGATCCTTTCTTTTTTACAAGGAGACCGTTGCGTAACTCAAATATGTGGCCCTGAGCTTGTCGAAGGGCGATCTCCGGTTGTGCTTTCCTTCGGCTTCGCTCAGGACAGACTAAAACGGGCTCAGCACGACACTTTCGGCGCCTTTCTCCGACTTATGCAAAGCTCTCCTTTACAGGGCAGTATATCGAAAACTTCCATACAGCGGATAAAAATAGGGGAGAAAGCCAGTCCCCGGCAAAACGGGGTCTCACCGGATTCGTTGTGTTTCATGATATAAAATATATCCGGTGAAACCCTGGGCGGGCCCGGTTTTCTGCAAGACGGTGAAGGGGTCCGGGAGGGTTTTGGGGCGTCTATCACAATGAACGGAGGGAAAGAAGACGATGCGGATATTGCAGGGGTCGGCAGGATGGGTGTTGATGATGTTGCTCTGCTCTCCGGTGCTGGGGGGGACGGATGACGATCTTCTCGAAATCCTTCGCGATAACAAGACGCTGACTCCCGAGCAATATGAAAAAATCAAAAACAAACAGGAGGAGAAGGCCCGCAACCGTTACCGCAGTAAATTCCGGTTCGGTGATGAGGAGGGCGATTTCAAGTTGAAGGTGGGCGGGCGGCTCCAGGTGGACGGCGCGGTATATGACGACAACCGCGACCTGGGCGACGGCACCGAGATCCGGCGCGCACGCATCGAATTGGCCGCGATTCTGTACGAACGTTGGAGGGTGGAAACCAGCTACGATTTCGCGGGGGACAAGACCTCCGTCAAAGACGCCTGGATCGGGTATACTGGGATCCGCTCCACCCTCATCCAGGTGGGGCAGTTCAAGGAGCCGTTCAGCCTGGAAGAGTTGACGAGTTCCCGGTACATCACCTTCATGGAGCGGGCGCTTCCCAACGCGTTTGCCCCCGGCAGAAACATCGGGGCGGCGGTGAATTTTCACGGAGCGAACAGTTCCTTTGCGGCAGGCGTGTTTGGCGAGGGAGCGGGAGCGGCCCGCGCCGACGGCGAGGGATATGCGGTCACCGGGCGGGCAACCTTCGCGCCGGTGGCGGAAGTGGACCGCGTGGTGCATTTCGGCATCGCCGGGACTCACCGGGTGCCCGAGGACCAGAGCCAGTCGGTGATCTTTCAAAGCCGTCCCGAATCGCACGTGACCGCCACCAACCTCGTCTCGACAGGGACGTTGGGCAAAACGGATAGTTTTAACGTGCTGGGCCTGGAGGCGGCGGCGGTGTTCGGACCGCTTTCCCTGCAGGGGGAATACATGCGCACCGATGTGGATCGCAAGGGTCCCGGCCTGACGGACGCGACCTTCGACGGGGGCTATGCCTTCGTCTCCTGGTTCCTGACCGGGGAAATCCGGCCCTACAGCGCCCGGAGGGGGATCTTCGGCAACGTGGAACCGCGCCGCGATTTTGGCCCCGGGGGACCGGGGGCGCTGGAACTTGTAGCCCGGTTCAGTTTTCTCGACCTCAACGACGACCCGGTGCGCGGAGGCCATGAGGAGAATATCACCGCCGCGTTCAACTGGTATTTCAATCCCAGAATTCGCCTCTTTGCAAATTACATTCACGTGATGACCGACCCGGTTCGCGGAGACAACGATTCCAATGTTTACCAGATGCGCCTTCAGGCGTTCTTTTGATCGGAGAGAGCCGAAGGTGACTTCGGCCAGGTTCGGGATGGCGGCCCTTGTTTTTCTGTGCCTGTTGACCCGGGGCGCGTGGGCCGGGGAGGAGACGCGGCCTACGCCCGGGGAGATTCTGCTGAAAGGGTTGAAGCCGGGACAGGAGGGTACCTTAAAGAGAAGCGAGATCCTGGTTCTGGGCCGGGTCAGCCAGGGTCCCACGAAACATTATCCCGGCATGGTTCCCCTTGCCGAATATGCCGCCTCACGCATGCGGGATCTCGGTATCCGCCGGGGCGGGGTTCTGCTGGCCCGCGACAATGCCGAACTGGTGCGTTACCTGAAGGAAGGCAAGGTCGACTGGGTTTCGGAGACCCCCTTTTCAGCCTTGTATTACCAGGAAGCGGCGGGAGGAGATGTCCTCCTGCTTCGCTGGAAAAAAGGCGTGGCCCGGTATCGGACGGTATTTTTCACGAAAAAAGATTCCGGAATTCACTCCCTGGACGATCTGCGGGGCCGGGTGCTGGCTTTCAATGATCTGGGATCGACCACGTCCTTCCTGTTTCCCGTGGCGATTCTGAAACAAAAGGAGATCGGCCTGGTTCGTCTGAAGAGCCGGGGGGATCGTCCCCCGCCAGACCAGGTAGGCTATCTTTTCACGCATGGGGATGAAGTCACCGTTTCCACCTGGGTCCACCGGGGCCTGGCCGACGCGGGGGCATTCAGCGATCTGGACTGGAATTCGGAGCAAACCACGCCCACTTCCTTCCGGGACAATTTCAAAATCATTTACCAGAGCCCCCTTATTCCCCGAGCCCTGGAAATCACGCGCAAGGACCTGGATCCCCGTATCCGGGACCGGCTCAAACAGATTCTCCTGCACCTCCATGAAGATCCCCAGGCCGCGTCTATGCTGGAGGATTACAGTCGGACATTGAAATTTGACCGGGTGGATAAGAATATGGCAAAAGAATTGGATAATCTCAGAGAATGGTATCAGCGGGTGAGGATGGAGGTGGCCGTTCCGGCCGAATGAAGGTCAGCCTTCGATACAAATACGCGTGGATCATATTTTCCCTGGTTCTGGCGCTGGGGGGAATCGCCGGGGGAACCGTTTACTTTCAAACCCGCGACACGCTGGAGGAGTTGGTCCGCTCCAGCTCCCAGGCGCTGGGGACCCAGTTGATGGGCCAGTTGGAAAAACGGGCCCGCGTGTTTGCCCTGTTTCTCGCCCAGGACTTTGCCGATCCCCTCTATTACCTCGATCTCCAGACCCTCGGAAACAAAATGAAATCGGCGCGGCAACATGCCGACGTGGTTTCCCTGTTCGTATTTGACGCCCAGGGAAGGATCGTCCACGACGGAACCGGCGCCAATGAGCAGGTGGACCTGTGGATGGACGATCCATTGAGCCGGAACGTTTTGAATACGGGGATGATGGTGATGCAGGCGATGGGGGAGGGATTTTTTATCGCGGTTCCCATCAAGCTGGGCGACGATCTTCTGGGGGGCATACTGGTTGAATATTCCCTGAAACCGATCCGGGCAACGATCGAAGCGGGCCAGGCCGAATTAGCCCGCCGGGCAAAGGAGAATTTTCACCGCCACCTCGTCATGTTCGGTTTCATGGTGACGCTACTCGCGCTTTTTGCCGCCGGGATCACCCTGGTGATCGCGCGCGGGTTCAGCCAGCCCATCGAACGGCTGGCCCGGGCGGCCCATGCCATTGGGCGCGGGCGCTATGACGTGAGCGTCCCGCTCCTGAAACAGGACGAGTTGGGTGAACTGGCGCGTGCGTTCCAAAAAATGGCGCAGGATCTGCGGGGGACCACCGTGTCCAAGACCTATCTGGATACCATTGTCTCCTCCATGATGAGTTCCCTGATCGTTACCGATTCCGAAGGCAGGATCAAGCTGGCGAACCGGTCCGCGCTGGACCTGTTGGGTTATGAAGAATCCGGCCTCCTGGGGGAGAGCGTGGACCGGGTCTTTGCCCGCCAGGACCTGTTCCGCCGGTCTCTCGTGCAACGGCTGGGGGGGGGCGATGCGGTTAAACCCTTTGAGGAATATTTTTCGACCCGGGACGGATGCAACATTCCCGTTCTGGTATCCGGCGCCGTCGTTCGCGATGAGGGGCAACAGGTGCGGGAATACATTTTTGTCGCCCATGACATCGGCGAGCGCAAGCGCACCGAGGACGAATTGAACAATTACCGCAACCGCCTGGAAGATCTGGTGGAAAAACGCACCACCGAGCTTCAGCTGGCGCACGAGCAATTGCGGCATTCGGAAAAACTTTCCGCCCTGGGCAAACTGGTCGGCTCGGTGGCGCACGAGTTCAATAACCCCATCTATGGGATTCGCAACGTTCTGGAGCAGATCGGGGATGAAGCGAACCTGGACGAGGAACTGAAAGGGCTCCTGCAACTCGCGGTCAAGGAAACCCACCGCATGGCGGACCTCATCCAGAAACTGCAGGGATTTTACCGTCCTTCCTCGGAGCAGATCCGTCCGCTCAATATTCACGAGGTGATCGACGATATGGTCCTTCTGAGCCGCAAACGATTGATCGATCGAGGGATCGAACTGCGCCGGTGTTACGGGGAGAATATGCCGGAAGTTTGCGCCGTACCCGACCAGATCAAGCAGGTGATCCTGAACCTGATCCACAATGCGGAGGAAGCCATGGGGGACCGGGGAGGCCAGATCCAGATTCGCACCGAGGTGGCGGGTTCCAATGTTCAGATTCATATCGATGATACGGGACCGGGAATTCATCCCGAACACATGGACCACCTGTTCGAGCCGTTTTTCACCACCAAGGGGGCGGTGAAAGGGACGGGGCTGGGGTTGTCCATCAGTTATGGTATTATTAAACAGCATGGTGGAGATATCCTCGTGAACACCCGGTCCGGCCAGGGCGCGGTTTTTACCCTTGTCCTGCCGATCCTGCAGGCGACGAAGGCCTAGCAATCTGCTGAAAAACTGCGGAAATGTCATCCCGAGTCCTTCGGCAAGCGCGGGATAAACTCCGCGGCGGATCCGGCCTGATTTGCAAAATCAAGCGGGTCAAGGGATTCGGGCGAGTTTCTTCGCCGCAAAGCGGCTCGGAATGACACCCCAAGAGGAATGCGCTGTTGGCCCGCCACCGCAAAACGTTCCCATAACAGAAACCCAGTTGTCCCTCACCGGACCGGCAAGGTTGTTCACGCCGACCGGGGCGGGGCCCGTATTGTTCAGGAAATGAAAAAACGGCCATGACATGGAATTTTAAGGAAGAACTGCAGAAGCAGGTGCTCATCCTCGATGGGGCCATGGGCACCATGGTGCAATCCCTGAGCCTGGACGACCGGGCCTTCGGGGGCGCCGAGTTCAAGATGCTGACCGACCTTTTGATCTTCTCGCGTCCCGACGACCTGAAAGAAATTCACCACAAATATTTTCGCGCCGGGGCGCACATGGTCGAGACCGACACTTTCGGCGCGTCCCCCCTGCGTTTGCGCGAGTTCGATTTTCGCAATATCGATCCGGCGGGCCTGCAGGCGATTCCCGCGGGGCTGGACCTGCGCGGAAACGACACCGCATCCATCTGTCTGCATCTCAACCGGGAAGGAGCGCGCATCGCGCGCCGGGCGGCCGAGGATTACCGCGCCTCTGCCGAGTATGACGGACGGCCCCTGTTCATCGCCGGGTCCATCGGTCCTTCCAATTACGTGCTGTCGAGCACCGAGGCCAACCTGAAACGCGCCACCTTCGCCCAGGTGGTGGATAACTTCCGGCTCCAGGTGAAGGGGCTCGTGGAAGGCGGGGTGGACGTGTTGCTGTTCGAGACCCAGCAGGACATTCTCGAAACCAAGGCCGCCATCGTCGGCGCCCGGCGCGCGTTCGAGGAGACGGGGACCACCCTGCCCATCATCGCCCAGGTGACGGTGGACGCCTTTTCCAAAATGCAGATCTTCAATACCGATATCCACGCCGCCTACACCGCGGTGGCGGGCATGGGCATCGACGTGTTCGGCATCAACTGCAACGTGGGCCCCGAGCTGATGCAGGCCACCGTCGAAAAACTGGCCCAGTTCAGCCGGCATCCCGTATCCATCGTGCCCAATGCGGGCCAGCCTCTCTCCGAGGACGGTTGCACCGTGTACAAACTGGAACCCGGGCCCATGGCCGATCACCTGGAGCGGTTCGTCCACGACCACGGCGTCTCGATCGTGGGGGGCTGTTGCGGCACCACCCCGGCGCACATCGAGGCGGTGGCGCGGCGGCTGAAGGGCGCCGTGCCGTCCCGTCGGCATCTCCCCGAGCGGGTTTTCCTTTCCGGCCCGCAGGAGGCCGTACCGCTGGACAGCTCGCAGGGGCTGGTCCGGATCGGCGAACGGCTCAACGTGCGTGGAAGCAAAAAAGTGCGCGATGCGGTCGAGCGTGAGGGCGGGATCCGGTTTCATGAGCTCGAAGACGTGGTGGCCGAGCAGGTGAAAGATCTCGGGCTCGACATCATCGACGTGTGCATGGACAGCAACATCGTGGAAACCGAAAAGGTGCTTCCGCAGGTCATCCACCACCTGACCAGCGATTTCAAGGGAGCCATGTGTCTCGACTCCTTTTCGGTGGAAGCCTTGAAAAACGCCATCGAGAGTTATCCCGGCCGCCCGATCGTCAACTCCAT
>PCWF01000113.1:0-17376 GCA_002796165.1 Nitrospinae bacterium CG11_big_fil_rev_8_21_14_0_20_56_8 | reverse complement strand
AGCTGGAGGCGGTGCTGGAGTGCACCCACGAGCACCATCCCGTTTACATCGCGCTCGTGAACGGGCCGCTGGGGCCGGCGCAGACCGAACAGGAGAAAGTCGATCTGGCCGCCGAGATCGTCCGGCAGGCAAAGGAAAAATTCGGCGTGGGACCGGACCAGATCCTGATCGACGTCAACGCCTACCCCATCGGGAGCGAATCGGTGGAGGGGCTCAACTTCTGCATGGAGACCCTGAAGGCCCTGCCGCGCATCAAGGCCCTCGATCCCCGGCTCAGGACCACCATCGGGATCGGCAACCTGACGAACGGGCTCGCCTCCAAGCCCTATATGCGGAAGGTGTTGACCAGCGTTTTCCTCGACGAGGCGCGCCAGGCCGGGCTCGATTGCGCCATCCTGAATCCCCAGCACTACGTCCCGGTCGAGAGTCTTCCCCCGGAAGACCTGGAACTGGCGCGGCGGATCATTCTTCAGCGCGACATGGAGGCATTCGAGAAACTCGAGGAAATCTCCCTGACCAAGAAAACCGGCGAGGTCGCCAAAAAAGCCGATTACGACCACCTTCCCCTGGAAGAGAGCATCTGCCAAAAAATCCACGACGGGTATAAACAGAAGCAGGAAGGGACCGTCGAAAAGGCCGGCGGGGTTTATCCGTACAAGGATAAGATCGTGATCGACGTGGCGCGGGGGATCGACCGGCACGAGCCGCTTGAATTTGTCAACACCCACCTCATGAAAACCATGCGCGAGCTGGGCGACGAGTTCGGGCGGGGGGAGGTGAGCCTGCCCCACCTTCTCAAAAGCGCCGACGTGATGCGGAACGTCATGCTGTTCCTGGAATGGTACATGAAGAAAAAAAGCGGCAAGGATCTCGGCGACGCCGTCGATTACAAGGGGGTGGTGGTCATCGGCACGGTGTACCAGGACGTCCACAGCATCGGCAAGGACCTGGCCAAGACCCTGATGGAGAATTACGGTTATCGCGTGATCGACCTGGGCGTCCAGGTTCCTCTGGAAAAATTCATCGAGACGGCACGGCGCGAGAACGCCGACGCCATCGGCATGAGCGCCCTCCTGGTGCAGACCTCGAACCATATGATCGCGGTGGCGCGCATGCTGTCCGAGCAGGGTTACCGCATTCCCCTGCTCATCGGCGGCGCCCCCGTCAACCCCCGGCACGCCGGGTATGTGGCCATGCACGGCCAGGACCGGACCGAGGCCATCCTCGACAACGTGTTTTACTGCGAGAGCGGCATGGACGGAGTGAATCGCCTGGCCGATCTCACCGATCCCGGACGCGCCGGTCCCCTGATGGAGGAAAACCGGCGGCGCCTGATCCACGAGTATCAACGCGCCAAGGGCATCGCCGAGGAACAGGACCAGTTGCTCGAGAAACTCCCCTGGCGCAAAGTCAATTTCAAGAAACACGAAGTGCCCCGGGATGGGTTCGGAATCCACAAAGTCGAGTTTCGGCTGGGCAAACTGGCTCCCAACCTGGATACCAAGAGCCTGTTTTCCCTGAATTGGAAATTCGGCAAACAATCCACCTGGAAACAGAAAGGCGTGGAGCTCGAGCACCTCAAGGAGCTGGAGAAAGAATGGGTGGAAAAAGCCGAGGCCAACGAATGGATCGTCCCGCGTGCCCGGTTCGCGCTCCTTCCCGCCCAGTCGGAAGGCGAGGACGTGATCCTCTACGATCCCGAAACCCCGGGAAAAGAAATCGGGCGGGTCCGTTTCACCATCTGCATCGGAAAGGGAAGGAAGGACAAATTTTCCATCGCCCGGCACGTTCATACGAAAGAGTCGGGCTTGATGGACTACGTGGGCCTGCAGATCACCACCGCGGGGTCGCGGGTCGAGTCTGCCATCGCCCAGTTCAAAGACCAGCACGACTCCGAGTCCTCCCTTTACCTGCAGGGTTTGAGCGATCGGGTGGCCGAGGACCTGGCCGAGTACATCCACAACCTGTTGCGCCAGCGGGTGGGGCAGAAAAAAGAAAAATACGGCCAGCGGTACAGTCCCGGTTATCCCGCCATGACCGACCTGGCCAATAACCGGGTGATCTGGGAGATTCTGAAGGCCGAGGACATCGGGGTGACCCTGACCGGCTCCCACGAGTTTTATCCCCCGAGCACCACCGCGGCGGTGGTCTGCTTCCATCGAGATGCCGGATACAGCTGAGATCCGCAGAGCCGGGTCTGCGGACAGGTTTTCATCGCAAAGGCGCAAAGAGCCGCTACTGGGCGTAGGGCCGCAGGGCCGAGCCGGAGAGACCTTTGCATAAGTGGGAGAAAGGCACCGAAAGTGTCGTGCTGAGCTTGTTTTGAGCCTGTCCTGAGCGAAGCCGAAGGAAAGCACAACTGGAGATCGCCCTTCGACAAGCTCAGGGCGGCATATTTGAGTTACGCAACGGTCTCCGAGACGGGGCGATGGCGACGGCTGGGCAACGATAGCCTTGGGAGTTTGGCCCGCCTGTCCCGGCGCTCCGCCGGTCCGCCCGTTCCGCCGGTACTGGATTGCTTCGTCGGCTTTCTGCCTCCTCGCCATGACAGGCACCGGGCACAAAGGTATGCCCCCGGTCTCGTCATCGCGAGCCGCCCACAGGCGGCGTGGCGATCCACCCACTCGCCGTGGGGGGTAGAGGGCCCCAACGTTCCGATTGCGCTCCAGTCGACCGAATCACCTTGGGAATTTTACCTTGCGCTCCTATGGCGGGCGGATCAGGGCGACATCGTGTTTGCCATTCCTGTTTCGAATCCGGGAAACCGAATAATTTGAAAGAGTTAAAGCTAAAAAGCCGGGGGAAATAAAGGCTTGTATAATCGGGTATCTTTGCTTAAAATAAGAGATCAGAAACACCAGATCCAAACACAGAACCCTTCACCCCCTCTTGCGGGTTTCAGACGATGCAACCTGTCTCACGACAAACCATCCGGGGCAGAAACCGCAACCTCTTTTAAACGAAGGACGTAAGTACCATGTTTAAGCGATTTACAGAGAGAGCTCGAAAAGTAATCATTCTGGCGCGGGAAGAGGCGGAGCTATACCGGCACGAATACTTGGGCACGGAGCACATCCTCCAGGGCGTCATTAAAGATGGAGGCGGCATCGCCGTCGCGATCGTTCAAAAATCCGGAGTGGACCTGCCGCAGTTGAAGAAGGAGTTGGAGAAGAATCTTCCGCGCAGTTCCAATTCTCTGATCATCGGGGACATCCCTTTCACCTCGCGGGCAAAGAAAGTGCTCGAGTTTGCGGTGGAGGAGGCCCGTTCGCTCAATCACAACTATATCGGGACGGAGCACCTGCTTCTGGGCCTGCTGAAGGAAAAAGAGGGCGTGGCCTGCCGGGTGCTAAACAGTTTCGGACTTTTTTTCGACGACGTGAAGGAAAAGATCGTCGAAATGTTCAAGGAACCCACCGAGACCTCGCGGGAAGTGGGCAAGACCCCGACCCTCGACGAGTTCAGCCGCGATCTCACCAAGATGGCCATGGAGGGGAAGCTGGACCCGATCATCGGGCGGAGCAAGGAAATCGAGCGGGTGATCCAGATATTAAGCAGACGCACCAAGAACAACCCGGTCCTGATCGGCGAACCCGGCGTTGGCAAGACCGCCATTGTCGAAGGTCTGGCGCAGATGGTGGTCGAGCGGGAAGTGCCCGACACCCTGTTCGACAAGCGCGTGGTTTCCCTCGATCTCGGTTCCCTGATCGCCGGGACGAAGTACCGCGGCCAGTTCGAGGCCCGGTTGAAGGGCATCATGAAGGAGATCGTGCAGAACGAGAGCATCATTCTGTTTATCGACGAGCTCCATACCCTGGTGGGTGCGGGTGCGGCCGAAGGGTCGGTGGATGCCTCCAACATGCTCAAGCCCGCCCTGTCGCGCGGCGAGATTCAATGCATCGGCGCCACCACGCTTGAAGAGTACCGGAAATACATTGAGAAAAACGGCGCGCTGGAGCGCCGGTTCCAGCCCATCATCGTCAATCCTCCCTCGGTGGAAGAAACCATCGAGATCATCAAGGGGCTCAAGGTTCCCTACGAAATGCACCATCGGGCCAAGATCACCGACGAGGCCATTGTCACCGCCGTGCGGTATTCCGACCGCTACATCAGCGACCGGTTCCTTCCCGACAAGGCCATCGACGTGATCGACGAAGCCGGGTCCCGCGTGCGGCTCCGCAAGATCACCCAGTCGCCCGAAATGCGGAAGATCCAGAAAGAGATCGACACCGTGGTGCGCGACAAGAAGATCTGCATCGAGAACCAGCAGTTCGAAAAGGCCGTCGAGTTGCGCGACAAAGAAGAGGCCCTGCGCGACAAGCTCGACCAGGTGAAGAACTCCTGGGAATCCGATCAGGACTTGAGCGAGCCCATGATCACCGAAGAAGACATCGCCGCGGTGGTGTCCAGCATGACGGGCATCCCCCTGTCGCGGATCGAGGAAAAAGAGAGCGTGCGCCTGATGAACATGGAGCAGGAGATCGCCGAAAATATCGTGGGCCAGAAAGAAGCGATCAACGTCATCAGCAAAGCCATCCGCCGGTCGCGGTCCGGACTCAAGGACATGAAGCGGCCGATCGGCACCTTTCTCTTTCTGGGTCCGACCGGGGTGGGCAAGACCGAGCTGGCCAGCGTGCTCGCCCAGTTCATGTTCGGCAATGCCGACGCCCTGATCCGGCTCGATATGTCCGAATACATGGAAAAATTCAACGTGTCCCGTCTGACCGGCGCACCTCCCGGCTACGTCGGCTACGAAGAAGGCGGACAGCTCACCGAGAAAGTGCGCCGCAAGCCTTATTCCGTGGTTCTGTTCGACGAGATCGAAAAAGCCAACCCCGACGTATTCCATCTGCTGTTGCAGATCATGGATGACGGCCGCCTGACCGACAGCTATGGCCGGGTGATCAATTTCAAAAACACCGTCATCATCATGACCTCGAACATCAGTTCGAGAATGCTGGACAAGGGGACGTCCCTCGGGTTCCACAAGGATGACGAGGAACTCACCTATGACAAGATGCAAAAGGATTTGAAGCAGGATCTGAGGAAGACCTTCAATCCCGAGTTTCTCAACCGCATCAGCGAGATCGTGGTGTTCCGCCCGTTGAATCCCGACGACATCATTCACATTCTGGATATTCGCGTTCAGGAGCTCAACGAGCAACTCATCCAGCAGGGCCTGACCCTGGAACTGACCGATGCCGCCAAGCGCTGGCTGGCTGATAAAGGATACGACAAAAACTTCGGTGCGCGGCCGCTCAAGCGGGCCATCCAGAAACATCTGGAAGACGTGCTCTCCGATGAAATGCTGAAGGGCCGGTTCCAGCACGGTGGCCACATCGAAGTCAGCCTCCAGGACGACGAACTGGTGTTCGCCGAAAAATCCGGGGCTCTCAACGCGTGTCCCTGACGAATCGGGTTGAAAAAAATAAATAATACTAGTATTTTCAACGATATAAAGTATTAGGCTTCTGGACCGTAAAGATCAGAAGCCTAGTACTTTTTTTTGCCTCGAAAAACAAAAGAAGAAAAATGTGCTATAACTCGATCAATAACAATTAGTTTTCCTCCAATGACGAATATCTGCCGAAAACTTTGGTCGATCTTTTTTGCGGTCGCATTTTTCTTCGCCCTCGTCCTGCCGGGTTCCCTGTTGGCGCAAGAGGGCGAGACCATCCGTTCCGTCGAGATTGTGGGGAACAAGCGGGTGGACGAACCCACCATTCGTTATTACATCAAAAGCAAGGTCGGGACGCCCCTGTCGCGTTCCCAAATCCGCCGCGACATCGAACAAATTTACAGCCTGAACCAGTTCAAGGATATCCAGGTCGAAACCCATTCCACGCCCGACGGAGTCCAGGTGGTTTTCCGGGTGGAGGAAATTCTTGCCATTGGAGACGTTCGGATCGAGGGGGATGACAAAATCGATTCCATCGAAGTCTGGAAAGTGATCAAGGACGAAGTACGGCGGGGGGCTACCTTTCACGAACACCTGATCGCTTCGTCGACCGATAAAATTTCAAATTTTTACCATGACAAAGGCTATTTTTTCGTCAAGGTCAAGGTGGATACCAAGGTGACGCCGGAAAACCTGGTGGAAATGGTCATCCATATCGACCGCGGCGACAAAGTGTCCATTGAGAAGATCCGTTTCTTCGGCAACAAGCACTTCAAAGACAAGGTGCTCATCGACAAGATGGAGACCAAGGCCACGTCCTGGCTATCGTGGCTGGATGATTCCGGCATTTACAAAAAGGATTTGCTTAAGCTCGATATGTTTCGTATCGAGACGTTTTATCACGACAACGGGTTCATTAAAGTGCGGGTGCTCGATCCCAAGGTGGATATCGATGAAAAGGCCAAGGCCATTTACATCAACATCCCCGTAGAAGAGGGTCCGCAATACAGGGTCGGCAAGGTGGAAGTTGCCGGTGACGAGACCGTCAGCAAAGAGGAAATATTCAAAGTCATCAAAATCAAGACCGGCGATATCTATAACGTGTCCCTGGTGCGCGAAGACGTGTTGAACATTTCCGAGCTGTATTCCCAGCGCGGGTACGCCTATGCCGACGTCAATCCCAAGAGCAAGATCAACGAAGAAGACAAGACCGCGGACATGTCTCTGGAAGTCGATAAGGGAAGACAGGTTTACGTGGGCGAAGTCACCATTCTCGGCAACACCCGGACCCGGGACAACGTGATCCGGCGCGAGTTCCGGTTGAAGGAAGGGGACCTGTTCGACAGCGAAAAACTCAAGCGCACCAAGCAACGCATCAACAATCTGCAGTATTTTAACGATGTGAAGGTGGACACCCGCCGGGGGAAGGAACCCGATCAGATCGATATCACCACCACCGTGACCGAGCGTCCCACCGGGACGATCTCCGTGGGCGCCGGGTTCAGTTCCGTCGAGAATCTGATCTTCAACGCCTCCATCTCCCAGGACAACTTGTTTGGGACCGGCAAGAAATTGAAGTTTATAACGCAATTATCTTCGATCCGGAGCGATTTTGACCTCAGTTATACCGATCCGCGCATATTCGACTCCGAGATTCTCTTTGGGGCGGACCTGTTCAACACCGACCAGGACTTTTTCAGTTTCCGGTCCCGCAATCGGGGAGCCGGAATTCGGTTGGGACGCATCCTGTCCGAATACGAATCCGTGGCCCTGAAATACCGGTTCGATGACGTATTGATCAGCGGTGTGGATTCCGCCCAGGAAACCGATTTTTTGCGTAACGAAAAACGCAACACGAGCCGCATTGCCCCTTCCTACACCTATGATTCCCGGGACGACTTTTTAAATCCTTCCAACGGTTGGCGCCATGTGATAAAATCCGACATTGCCGGCGGGCCCTTGGGTGGGACGGATTTCGTCAAGTTCGGGTATGAAGTGATCAAGTATACCCCGTTGTTTGCGGGCTTGGTCTTTGCCGCTCATGCCGAGGTCAACTGGGCTGACGGTTACTCGGGCGATACGCTTCCGGCCTTCGAAAGATTTTTCATGGGCGGGCCGAGTAGCCTCCGCGGGTATACCGTCCGCGATGTCGGCCCCAAAGACTCATCCGGAAATCCCATCGGGGGAAACCAATCCCTGTTATTCAATCTGGAATTGCAGTATCCGTTCACCAAGGCGTTCCGGGGCTTTTTGTTTTACGACCGGGGCAACGTGTTCGGTTCGGGTCCTTTGCTCAACACCACCGTCAGGCATATGGATCTGGGGGAAATGCGGTCCAGTTTTGGCGCCGGGATTCGTTTCCTGAGTCCGTTCGGACCCATCGGCTTCGCCTATGGCATCAAGCTTGACCCGAAAGAGGGTGAAAAGAAAGCCGAATTCCATTTCTCTGCCGGAAGCGCTTTTTAAATTGTAAATCCTAGAGGGAGTTATGCGGATGAAATATGAATGGTCCAGGGCGGCGCGCGTCGTCCGGAACGCAGGTCTCGTATGCCTGGTTTACCTGTTGATGGGCGCCTTTAGCGCTTCTGCGGATGAGTTCAAGATCGGATTCGTCGATCTTCAGAAGGCTCTGACCGCCACCAGCGAATGGAAAAAACAATCCGGCGCGTTTAAAGAGGAATTCGATCGGGAACAGAAGATTATCTCGGCCAAAGAAAGCCGGATCACGAAAATGCTGGAAGATCTCAACAAACAGGGTATGGTGCTCGACCCCGAACTGAAACGGGAAAAGGAGAATGAGTTCCGCAACGAGCGAAGAGATTTTGAACGGTACGTCAAAGACAAGACCGATGAATTCAGCAACCGGGAAAAACAAATGACGGCAGACCTTCTCAAGAAAATGGTCGAGGTGATTCAGAAACTGGGGAAAGAATTGAAATTCACCATGATCCTGGAACAGAAAGCCCTCATGTACTTTGACAGCGCCAAAGACCTCACCCCCCTGGCTATCAAGGCCTATGACCGGACGTACAAATAAAATTCCGGCCCGGCCATTGGAGGAGATCCCCCCGGACCTGAATTTCGGCTATTCTTTCACCCTGCGATTCCGACCACGATGATGGACATCTGCGAAATTAAAAAAGTGATTCCCCATCGGTATCCCATGCTTCTGGTCGATCGCGTGATCGAGTCGGACTGGGAAAACCGGATCGTTGGGATCAAGAACGTCACCGCGAACGAGCCTTTTTTCCAGGGCCATTTCCCGGCTTTTCCCGTGATGCCCGGGGTTCTCATCATTGAGGCGATGGCGCAGGTCGGTTGTATCCTGGCCCTGAAAATATTGGGGCGGGAGGGCGACCCGTCGGTGTTTTTCACCGGGATCGACGAAGCCAAGTTCCGTCGTCCCGTCGTCCCCGGAGACCAGCTTCGCATGGTGCTCGAGAAGGTCAAACAAAGAGGGACCCTGTTCCGGTTCAAGGCCGCCGCGTACGTGGGAGAAGAATTGGCCGCCGAATGTACCCTCCAGGCGATGGCCGCAAAGTAGTCCCCTTACCCTTTCCTTTGGGAATTTTACCCAGAACACCGTTCAAACGCTTAAACCACACCGGAAATTGACGTGACCCTGCATGCAAGCGCGGAAATACACCCCACCGCTCAATTGGGAGAAAACGTAACCGTCGGTCCGTTCACCAGCATCGGTTCCGGAGTCCGGATCGGCGCCGGAACCCACATCGGTTCCTGCATCCAGATCGGCCCGCGGACGGTGATCGGGAACAACTGCCGGATCGGCCATGGGGCCGCGATCGGGGGGGACCCGCAAATTCTGGGTTTCAATCTCGAAATCCCCTCCTATGTCGAGATCGGCGACCGCACCACCCTCCGCGAATACGTTACCGTCAACCGGTCCGGGAAAGAGAACCAGAAAACCCGGGTCGGCAACGATTGCCTGTTGATGGCCTACGTTCACGTGGCACACGACTGCCAGATCGGCAACAACGTGGTCATCGTCAACTATACCGGGTTGTCCGGCCATATCCTCGTGGAAGACCGTGCCTTCATATCGGGGATGGTGGGCATGCACCAGTTCATTCGCATCGGGAAAAATGCCATGGTGGGGGGGATGGCCGGATTGAACCAGGACGTTCTGCCCTTTTCCCTGGTGGAGGGCCACCCGGCCCGTCTGGTGGGGATCAATGCCGTGGGGCTCAAGCGAAGCGGTTTCGCCCCCAACGTGCGGAGCGCCCTCAAAAAAGCCGTCAGCCTCCTGAAACAACCCGATCTCAATACCGGCCAGGCCATCGGGCAAATCGAGGCGGAAATTGAAAACCTCGAAGAAATCCGATATCTTGTGAACTTCATCCGGGAATCCGAACGGGGAATCACCAAATGAGCCGAAACGCTATCCAACTCGAACGGGGAGGGACCTCGGGTCCATGAGCGACACCAAGATAGGAGTAGTGGGCGTGGGCCGGATGGGAGAGTACCACGTGGGGGTGCTTTCCGAAATTTCCGGAGCCCAGGTGGCCGGGATCGCCGACGTCAACGAAGATCGCGCGCAGACCATCGCCAAGAAATTCCGTGTCCCTTTTTTTACCGATTACCGAAACCTGTTTCACGTGGTCGATGCCGTCATCGTCGCCGTCCCCACCACGATGCATTATCCCGTCGCCAAGGATTTCCTGGAACAGGGGGTTCACGTCCTGCTTGAAAAACCCTGCGCCAACAACCTCGACCATGCCCGCGAGTTGTTCGACCTTGCCGCCAGCCGCGACCTGGTCCTCCACATCGGGCACGTCGAACGTTTCAACGGAGCCGTTCAGGAATTGGCCAAGATCGTGACCGATCCCGTCTACGTCGAGTGCAAGCGGATGGGGCCCTTTACCGACCGAATCAAGGATGACGGGGTCGTTCTCGACGTCATGATTCACGATATCGATATCGTGCTGAACCTGATTCAGTCCCGGGTGAAGCGGATCAATGTGCTGGGGGCATCCGTGTTTTCCAATAAGGACGACCTGGTGGTGGCCCAACTCGAATTCGAGAACGGATGCATCGCCAACATTCTGGCCAGCCGCGCCTCCCAGAACAAAGTCCGCACCCTTTCCGTCAACCAGAAAGATTCCTATGTCGTGCTGGACTACACCGACCAGGAAATCTATGTCCATCGGCAGTCCACCTCGGAGCACCAGTTGAGCCGCGGAGAATTGCGCTACAAACAGGAATCCCTGGTCGAGCGCATTTTCGTCCACAAAGAAAATCCCCTGAAGCTGGAGCACCTGCATTTCCTGGATTGCCTGAAAAACGGAAGCCCAAGGAAAATTGCCGTGGACAACGAACTGTATTCGCTGGAGATCGCTCTGGACATCCTGAACCAGTTCAACAAGAATTTCCTCAAAAAAGCCTGATCCCGCCTGCCCGGTGGATGGGCGAACCCGGGCGGGAACCGGTTTTCCTGCACGGATCGGGCTGGGCCCGCCTCTTATGGGGACCTCTAAAAATTACCTGATGCCGGGAGCGGGCCCGTTTCAGCATCAAGGGTCAGCGAATGGGTCGATCGCCAATGGATGAATTATTAGAGGCGCCCTTATGAATCAGACCGGGACACGCCGCATCGGCCTCGTTGCAGGGTCGGGTGAGATTCCTCTCTATTTCGTCAAAAAAGCATGCGAGAAGGGGATCCGCATCATTTCGGTGTCCTTCACCCCCGAGATCGCCGAGCAGTTGAGTCCGTTTGTGGAAACCGGGTATTGCATTGGGATCGGCCGGCCCAACAAGATGTTCAAGACCATGAAAGAGGAACAAGTGAAGGAGATCATGATCCTCGGCAAGGTGGACAAGAAAGTGATATTCCAGCCCAGCCTGTTCGACCTCCGTGCGCTCAAATTTTTCAAGCGCCTCAAAAGCCACGAAGACCGGTCCCTGATGGAGGGAGTGATCGAAGAACTGGAGCAGGAGGGCTTCACCCTTCTCGACCAGAAGGCGCTCATGCCCGAACTGTTTCCCGGGAAGGGGGTTCTCACCCGCCATTCACTCGGGAAGCGGGAAACCGCCGACATCGAATTCGGCCTGCCTATCGCCCGCAAACTGGCCGACATGGAAATCGGCCAGACGCTCATCGTGAAAAACCAGACCGTGGTCGCGGTGGAGGCGGTAGAAGGCACCGACCAGGCCATCGACCGCGGTTGCGCCCTCTCGCGGGGGAAGTGCGTGGCCGTGAAGGTGAGCCGTACCGATCAGGACTACCGGTATGACAGCCCGGGCGTCGGTCCGCGGACCCTGGAGCGCTTGATCGCCGGCGGCGCCGCGGCCCTGGCCATCGAGGCCGACCGCGTCATGATCGTGGACCGCGAGCGCACCGTGGAGATGGCCGACCGGGCGGGCCTCGCCATCGTCAGCGTCTGAATCCCGATGAGCGATTCCGGTCCCCGCATCCTGATTGTTGCCGGTGAGGCGTCGGGGGACCTGCATGGCGGGAGCCTCGTGCGCGCCCTCCGCGAAACCCTGCCGGGAAGCCGATTCTTTGGCATGGGCGGAAACCGCATGCGCGACGCGGGAGTCGAAACCCTTTTTGACATCGATCGCATGGGGGCGGTGGGGGTGTTCGAGTTTCTGGGAGATTTCGCCCACTACCTCAAAGTGTACCGGACCCTCGTGGACGAGATCGTTTCGAAAAAGTACTCTGCCGCCATCCTGATCGACTACCCCACCCTCAACCTGCGCCTGGCCCGGCATTGCCGTCAGCAGGGCTGTCCCGTGTATTTCGTCATCAGTCCCCAGATCTGGGCGTGGCGCAAGGGACGCATCCGCCACATCCGGCGGGACGTGACCCGCATGTATGTCGTGTTACCCTTCGAAGAATCCATCTACCGCCAGGCCGGTGTGGACGTGGAATTCGTCGGTCACCCCTTCGTGGACCACGTGTTTCCCAGCATGACACGGGAAGAATCCCGGAAGGCTTTTGGCCTCGATTCCCAAAAACCCATCGTCGGGATTCTACCGGGAAGCCGCCAGAACGAGATCCGCTCCCTGCTGGGTCCCCTGCTGGACGCCGCGCGGGCCATCCGCGAACAAATCCCCGACTGCCAGTTTATCCTGCCCGTGGCCGAAACCCTCGACCCGGCGCCGATCCGTGCCCTCGTCGAATCCGCCGCTCTCGGGGTGCGGGTTGTCACGGGACGGTCTTACGACGTGATGAACAGTTGCGACTGCCTGATGGTCGCCTCCGGATCCGCCACGCTGGAAGCCGGCGTCCTCGGGTGTCCCATGGTGATCGTTTACAAATTCAATATCCTGACCTATATCCTGGCCAAACTGCTGGTACGAATCGAAAACTTCGGCCTCGTCAATATCGTGGCCGGGGAGCGGGTGGCCCCCGAGCTCCTGCAAGGAGAGGTGACGGGAAACCGCGTGGCGCGGGAAGTCCTGTCCATTCTCCAGGATCCGGTTCGCCGGGAACACATCGCGTCCCGTCTCGGCCGGCTCCGCGAATCCCTGGGTGAGCCCGGGGTTATGACCCGTGTCGCGCGCAGTATCGCGCAAAACCTGGAACGCCGTGCGGATCCTTAAACGAATATTGCTGGACTCCATATTGCCCCCGGTGCTGATGGGACTGATCTACCTGTGGTGCTGGACGATCCCCGCGCGGCGGATCGATCCCGGAAAAGAGGACTTCGCCCGCCACCTGCCGGGCCGTCACATCCTGACCCTGTGGCACGGGCGCATCTTTTACCTGTTCTATTATCTGCGGCGAAATCCCCAGTACCATCTCCTGATCAGTCCCAGCAAAGATGGAGACTGGCTGGCGCGGCTGTCCCGGTGGATGGGCTATTCCGTGATCCGGGGGTCTTCGTACAAGAAAGCCGTTCCCGCGGCGCGGTCGCTGATCCGGATTTTGCGCCGGGATCTGCCCATCATCATCATTGCCGACGGGTCGCGCGGGCCCCGGTGCAAGGCCCAGCCCGGATCGCTTCAACTGGCCGCCATCACCGGCGCCCCGGTGATTCCCATGACCTTCGGCGCCCGAAACAAAAAAACTCTCAACAGTTGGGACCGGTTTGTCATCCCCTATCCCTTCAACCCGTGTGCCGTCCAGTTCGGTTCCCCTATCGACGTTCCCCCCGAGGTGGATGAGGAAACCCTAAAACAAAAACAGATGGAACTCGAAGAATCCCTCAATGCCCTGTGCCAGCAATGCGATGAAGCCTGAAGCGAGGGCTCCTGACCCGGATATTGCATGAGTAAAAGATTTGTCGTGATTTTTGAGTCGCAAGGCCCATGGTAAAGGAGAGCTTTGCGTAACTCAAATATGTCGCCCTGAGCTCGTCATCCTGAGCCTGTCGAAGGACGAAGGGCGTTCTCCGGTTGTGCTTTCCTTCGGCTTCGCTCAGGACAGGCTCAAAACAAGCTCAGCACGACACTTTCGGCGCCTTCCTCCGACTTATGCAAAGGTCTCATTTGCCCCCCACGGCGAGTGGGTGCTAGCCGCACGGGCGCAAGGCGGGGATCGATGGCAAATCTGTCTGCGGGACCGTAATGAGAACGTATCGGCTCTCTGCCCCCCACGGCGAGTGGGGCGGCGCGCGCCGGAATCCCGAAAGCTGAATCGTTGCTGGCGCCATATCCGGTCTTACCGCTTAAAATTGGAACATTTTTTTTTGAGATGATGCAAATTGTAGCAAAACTTGGAAATTGCAATCCCATTCGGCCTGTGATATAGTAAACTGTTCTCCTCTTAAAGTGTTGCGAAATAAGGGATAATCGGACATTTCCTTCCCCGTCGGTTTTTCCGCAGGTTGGCATGAAAGTTGAATTAAAGGGCCATAAACGGACGTGCCACAACTACCGGAAGAATGAGGGATAACAGTGTGCTTCCCGATGGGTTCGGGAAACTCCAATCCCGGTGCCGGTGGGGTGGAAATTCGTTCATGGTGCCGACCCCGATGGGTGGCGCGGTTTATCGAGAATCTTCGAAAGGAACTGACATTTATGAAAAAAGTGGAGGCCATTATTAAACCTTTCAAGCTTGATGAGGTCAAGGATAAGCTGATCGAAATCGGGGTCAAAGGCATTACCGTCAGCGAGGTCAAGGGATTTGGTCGCCAGAAGGGGCATACCGAGCTCTACCGCGGAGCCGAATACGTGGTGGATTTTCTCCCCAAGATCAAACTTGAGATCATCATTTCCGATGGCCAGATCGAGGATGTGATCAATACCATCGTGAAAACGGCCCAGACCGGAAGAATCGGCGACGGTAAAATAATTGTGACCGACCTTGTGGACACCGTCCGGATCCGTACCGGGGAGCGGGGAGAAGACGCGATCTAGCGTACCTCCCGGTGACCGGACCCCGCAGGTGACGAGCGAATCGATATCCTTCGAATTGAAGTTAGTGTTGCCCAAAATGTGATCCAGTATTGTTCAACCTGTTTTATTTATCGAGGAGACCCGTAGAACATGACCCCAAGAGAAGTTTTGGAATTTGCGAAACAACACCATTCGGAGATTGTAGATTTAAAGTTCATGGACTTGCTGGGCACGTGGCAACATTTTTCCGTGCCCATCAGCGAGTTGGAGGAACACCTGTTCGAGGAAGGTCTGGGCTTCGATGGATCCAGCATTCGCGGCTGGCAGGCCATCAACGCCAGCGACATGCTGGTCATTCCCGATCCCGCAAGCGCGGTGATGGACCCCTTCATGAAGCACCCCACGATCAGCATGGTGTGCAACATCGTGGATCCCATCACCAAGGAGAAATATACCCGCGACCCGCGCAACATCGCGCAGAAGGCGGAAGCGTATCTCAAATCCACCGGCCTGGGCGATACCGCATTTTTCGGTCCCGAAGCCGAGTTTTTCGTATTCGATGAAGTTCGTTACAAATCCGATCAAAACCAGGCCTTCTACATTGTGGATTCATCCGAGGGCAACTGGAATACCGGCCGCTCCGAAAATCCAAACCTGGGTTACAAGCCCCGGTACAAGGAAGGGTACTTCCCCGTGTCTCCCTCCGACAGCCTGCAGGACATTCGGTCCGAGATGATGAAGATCATGGAGCAGGTGGGGATTTCCATGGAATGCCACCACCATGAAGTGGCGACCGGCGGCCAGTGCGAGATCGACATGCGCTATGCCCCCCTCGTCAAGTGCGCCGACAATCTCATGTGGTTCAAGTACATCGTAAAGAACGTCGCCAAGCGGCATAACAAGACCGCCACGTTCATGCCCAAGCCCTTGTACGGCGACAACGGGTCCGGAATGCACGTTCACCAGAGCATCTGGAAAGACGGCAAGCCCCTGTTTGCGGGCAACGGCTATGCCGGGTTCAGCGAGATGGGCCTCCATTACATCGGCGGTATCCTGAAACATGCCTCGGCCATTTGCGCCTTCACCGCGCCCACGACCAACTCGTATAAACGGCTTGTGCCCGGATTCGAAGCGCCTGTGAACCTGGCCTATTCCAGCAGAAACCGGAGCGCCTCGATCCGCATTCCCATGTATTCCACCAGCCCCAAGGCCAAGCGCATGGAGGCCCGGTTCCCCGATCCGTCCTGCAACGGGTACATTGCCTTCTCGGCCATGCTGATGGCGGGCCTCGATGGGATCGAAAACAAAATCGACCCCGGCGAACCCCTGGACAAGGACATCTACGCCCTCGGTCCCGAGGAGCTGGCCAACATCCCGACCCTGCCGGGAAGTTTGGAAGGTGCGATCAATTCCCTGGAACAGGACCACGATTTCCTCCTCAAGGGAGACGTGTTCACCCAGGACGTGATCGATCGTTGGATCGACTACAAGCGCGAGAATGAGATTGACGTCATGCGCCTGCGGCCCAATCCCTACGAGTTCCACCTTTATTACGATGCATGACCGGTATAACGTTTGGGGCAGGCGGATTGCCGGAATGAAAAATTCCGAATGATTGCGGGCCCGTCAAGATTTGCCCCCGGGGGGGGTGTATTCCCCCCCGGGGGGTTTTTTTTGCCATTCACATTCCATAAAATAACGGAATGGAAGAAATCATCTCCGACCTCTGCCGCCGCCTTTACCAGGGAAAAGGATGGGACGAATCGCTCGCCGAACCCCTCCGCGCGCTGGGTTTTGCAGAGCCCAAAACCGCCTGGAATATCGTAACGATTCTTGCCCGGCATTGCCATTTCCCCGAGTTGTTCCCCCGTTTCTTTCCCACCCTGTTTCAGGTCGTTGCCGATTCATACCATGCCGATCTGGCGCTCGCGAATTTCGAACGTTTCGCGGCGAAGATTCCCGATAAAGACCACTTCTACAGCCGCTTCGACGGTTCCCTCGAATTTCTGCACGCCCTGGTCACCCTGTTTTCCGGAAGCCAACTGCTGACCGATGCCCTGCACAGCGACCCGTCCCATATCGATTGGCTCATGCGTCCCGAAACCCTGAACAAGTCCCGAACCCGGGATGACTTTATGCGGCAGTATCACGGCATGGCGGGGCAGGAATATAATACCGGAAAGGTCCCGTCCCTGCTCCGCCGGTTCAAGAGGAGGGAATACATCCGCATCGGCCTGCGCGATCTGTTGGGCAAGGCCGAGTTTGAAGAAACCGCCCGCGACGTTTCCCACCTGGCTGACGTGTGCCTGCAGGTGGCCTATGAATACGCCGATCACGAATGCCGGAAAAAATATGGCGCTCCCCGGTATCAGGATGCCGACGGCAACGAAAAAAACGCCGAGTTCGCCGTGCTGGGCATGGGCAAGTTGGGCGGGGGCGAGCTCAACTTCAGTTCCGACATCGACCTGATCTATATCTATTCGTCGAGCAAGGGAGAGACCGGTCCGGACGAAAACGGGTCCTCCCCCATCCTCAGGATCACCACGCACGAATACTTTACCCGGCTCGCGCTTTTACTCACCAGGACGGTCAACGATATTACCTCCGACGGAAACGTGTTTCGCGTGGACCTCAACCTGCGCCCCGAGGGGCGAAGTGGAGAAATCGTCAACTCC
>PCWF01000091.1:11827-14700 GCA_002796165.1 Nitrospinae bacterium CG11_big_fil_rev_8_21_14_0_20_56_8 | reverse complement strand
GTCCTGAGTCAGGTGCGCATGCAACTCGACTCGCTTCAATGGGTGGGCATCAAACCCCGCGCGCGGACCTTCCAGACGCAGATCGACATTTCCGGCCAGCCGGATTGGCAGTCGCTTTCCCTCGACGACCTGCGGCAAAAGGCGGCCGAGGCCTGGCGGGTGCCCTTCAGCGAGGTCAAATATTTTTACAAGGACGAAAACCTGGTCCACCTCGGCGAAGGCAAGTACCAGGTGAAGCTCCAGAAAGACGCCCTCTACGCCCTGATCGACGGCACCTTCGACAAGCCCCTGTTCATGAGCTTCATGTGCGCCCTCGACTGGTCCCGGCTCGACTTGATCCCGGTGGTCGAACTGTTCCAATCGGCTCTGGCCGGTTCGGGCGGCGCGGTATTCGAGTTCATCTGGGGACTGTACGAGGACCAGTCGTGCGAAGAAGCTTTGCCTCCCTTGAGGTACCGGGGCCTGCCCACCTACCCCTCGAAGGAGGCGCTCAATATTTTCTCCGCCTTCTTCGTCCCGAAGGGACCCGAGGGAGAGGACCTCGTGACCGTTTTCATGGATCCGAACCGCTCGCACGAGATCACCTGGACCCCCAGGCCCAATCCGCCCTGGCGTTATTTCGATCTCAAAAAGGGCCTGGTGATGACGGTGCAGGAAGGGAATCTGTTCAAAGTGACAGTCGTGGACGATCCCGTTCCCATCCCGTACAAAAACTGCTCGCGCGGCGGCAAGCCCTCCTGCCAGCGGGAGGTCGAGGTGGGACCGAATCATTTCATCCTGCTGGACTGCGACGACTCCCGCGAGGTTCCCACCAACTCCGACTGGAACATCGCTCCCCAGCCGTACGAGCGCATCAAGCGCCCCAAGCACCTGTTCACCTGGAAATGGTTCTTCAACGGGTTCCCGCCCAGGGCCGACCCCGTCAAGATGCAGTACACCCTGCCCTTCTTCCCCGAAGACGACAGCGAGATCGACGAATCGGCCCTGCAACCCATGGTCCTCGACCAGTTTTTCTATTACATGGAAATGTCGCCCGCCATGCCCGAAAAGCTGGAGAAGGTCGGCAAGGTGCTGATCCACACCCTCGACATGGTCATCTCCGGTTGCGTGGACTGCACCCGCGAACGCGAATACACCGTGCTTTACGGCGACCCCGAACTGGCGCACCGCAACGCCCAGCTCCTGTGGGATTACGCCGCATCGCGCAACCAGCTCGATAATCTGCGAAAGGTTTCTTTTCTCCCGGAGCGGGAGCATGTGTCGGAGGAGTACAAGGAAAAATACGACCTGATCTTCAAGTGGATCCCCATGATGTTTTACCAGGACCGGGAGAACTGCCAGAACATCCTGCAACACGTGGTGGATGCCCTCGCCCCCGGCGGGCTTCTCTTTCTCGCCGGTCCCCGGCCCATGCAGGGATTCTTCGCGTATTTCGGGCTCGGCTGTTTTTACAGCGACCCGGTCGTCAACATGCCCTTTTACCGGCAACACCTGAAGATGTGCCCCGAGAACCGGGTGAATTCCGACCTCACCGTGTTCCTCCTGGAGAAGCAGGATCCGGAAGAGATCCGCCGCCGCGAGGAGGAGGCAAAGAAAAAGGCAAGCGGGGAACCGCAAATCCAGGTCCGCGGATTCGAACGGCCGCAATAGCCGAGCCGTTACATCATGAGTTCGGGAGTGAGTTCGCGTTCGTGGCTGGGCTGGTTCTTGACGTAGATCTGCGGCAGGTCGTTGGTGCCGAAGTGGGTGATGTAGAGGAAGACGTGTTCGCGGGCGTTGATCCTCAAAGCCCAGGGATCGAAATCGTCGCGGTAGAAGTTTTCGTACTTCTTCATGGCCTCCTCAATTGTAAGGCCGGAGTCGGGGTTGTAGTAGAAGTCGAGGGCCAGGTCGTGATCGGGATTTTCCTGAACGTGGATCCCGAATTTGCCGGTATCCTTGAATACCGGAGCATTCTTGTAAAGCACGAAAAAATACATTTCGACGGAGTGAATCCGGCCCTGGTTCTGAAGCAGGAATTTACGGGTATCCTCCGCCTCCCCCTGGGTCTCACCGGGAAACCCGTAAAAGGCCATGACGTGACTCCAGATACCCACGCGCCGCGCCTGCTCCAGGTTCACGATGGCGGCGTCGATCCTGGTGTCCTTTTTGACCAGCTTGATGATGCGCTCGTTGGCCGATTCCAGGCCGAAATACAGCGACCGGCAACCGGACCGGGCCGCGATGTCCCACACTTCCGGCTCCAGCAGGCTGGCCTCGAACCGGATAAGGGTGGTCCAGTAAATGTCCAGATCGCGCTCCACCATCATGGGCGGGAGTTTCTTGAACAGGGCCGGGGGGAACGATTCGTCGGTGAACAGGAAATGGCGCGCCTCGAGTTTGTCCCGCAGGTATTCGAGTTCGCTCAGGATCTGGTCGGCATGCTTGGCGCGGAACTGGTCGATGTAGCCTGCCCCGTGGTCGCAGAAGGTGCATTTCCCCCAGTAACAGCCTCGCGTGCCCAGGTAGGGAACGATCTTTTCGGGTGAAAAATATTTATCCCAGGGGAAGCCGTCGAAATCGGGCGGGGGAAGCTCGCTCACCCTCTCCTGGTACAGGTCGTTGACGCGCACCTGCCCCTGCGGGTCCCTGTAGGTGAGATTGGTCACCTGGGTCATGTCGCGCTTGCCGTCGAGCGCCTCCATGAGCCGCACCAGGGAATGTTCCCCTTCGTAACAGATCATGAAGTCGAAAGCCTGGTCGAAAAACGCGGGCTTTTTCGGGAACTCGTCCTTCAGCCGGGTGATGATGTTTCCTCCCACCGTGACGTGGATGTGAGGGTACTTCTGCTTGATGAGGGTGGAAAAGGTAATGCCCGACATGAGCTGGACCGG
>PCWF01000091.1:0-11810 GCA_002796165.1 Nitrospinae bacterium CG11_big_fil_rev_8_21_14_0_20_56_8 | reverse complement strand
CCGGTAAATGTTGAGGTTGCTCTCGACGGGATAAAACTGAATGCTGGCGGGATAGTAGGCGATGGAGATGTAATCCATGACCTCCCGGAAGGCATTGAGCGCCCACTCGGCCTTGCTGACCTCGTAGAACTCGGGTCCGCGAAGAATCTCCTTCCCCCGCTCGACTTTCCGGATGTGGTGTTCCAGGTCGATGTGGCTGTAATCGAGGAGGACCTGCTTGAGTTCCCGCTCCTCGGGGGAGAGGATTCCCTGCCGCTCCTTGCCGCGAAACTCCTTGAGCGTCGCCTGAATGCGGGCACGGATGAATTCCAGCCAGCCGCGGCTGAAAAAGTGGTCGAACATCTCCACGTTGATGTCTTTCTGAACCACCTCGATGCCGTTTTGGCGAAGCACCGCCGTCAAACTGGGCAGGGCCAGGTAAGGGGCGGTGGGCACCCATTCCGGCGGAAACAGCAACATGGCCTTTTTCATAATCCGGGCATCCTCACAAATTCCGGTGGTGGTCGATTTCGTTTTTTCCCTCAAGGAACCTTTATGGTAGCATATTCAAAACAAGGTAAAAACGAACATTCGAGAATTCCGCGGGTTCGCCGAAATATGCAAGCGCCGGAAAGACGCCTGTCCGTCCCGGAAGTGGTATAATCGATAGGTGCCTCTGATTATTCATGATGTTACCCCCGGCTCGTCTTTGCCCTCATTGAAAAGGGCAATCTCATGGCCAGGGGTAATGAGCGGGGGTTCCTTTATGAAACGGGAAGGCGGGTGGATGGCGCGGAAGAACCCGGCTGAATGTTTTGATGGCCGTCGGGAAAAAACGCTTTTTGTGCGCGATTCCATCCGGCGGCGCGATTTTTTTCAAGGAGATCCCTTCGTTCCATGGCACCCCAAATACCGACGACCGAAACCATCGCAAAAATAATGTTGGACGAAGCAAATTTGGCATTTTGTGAAACGGCTGAACGTAAAGATCAGAAAGGCAACCGCACCCCGGAAGGCTCCGCCTGGGACGAGGGTAAAATGGAAGGGGAGTACGATCAGGAGGATTATCGCCGGATTCTGGATTTCCAGGTGGAGGTCGCGCGCATCTGCGACGCCCATCCCGAGTTGGAGGAGCGGACCGCGAAGATGTTCGAGTCGGTTACCGAGGACAACGCGGAGGCGATCCTGAAAGAGATCCAGAACGACCCCAACATTTTGACCCTGGGGATCAACGCGGCGCGCATTTTCATGCTCCGGTTTCCCACCGTTCAGTCGTTTGTGAACAAGGGACACCCGCTGGTGTTGGCCGCCGACGAGTATATGCTGGAAAACGCGGATGCGCAGAACTGGCACGATTACGAGCACATTTCCCGCCAGTTTCGCTGAACCCGATTCGGAAAGACCCAACACATGCAGTTTCGTTACAAACTCAACAAGGACGCGTTCAAGGGAAAGAAAATTCCTCCCCCGCTCTCGCCCGGAAGTAGCGAAGAACACATCTCGCCCGACCAGCGCGGAAACCACACGAAGTCCATCGCCGCGCCGCGCCCCGACCTGCTCGCCCTCGATGCCGAGACCATCAGCCAGGCCAAGCAGGCGGAGATCCGCAAAAAGGAGGAAGCCCTCCAGAAGGAGGTTTCGCGCCGGGATTTGTTTTTCCTGGACCGGCTCAAGGAATATTCCGACGAGTCGGACAAAAAGGAGAAGGAAGGCCGCAAAGGTAAAAAACGCGCCGCCCAGGGGACCGGGGACGACCAGGGGAGCCCCGATGCCGGAGAGAATGCCGATGCGGGCGTCGAGTCGATAATCCCGGAAGCACCGCAGGAGCAACAACCGGGATTTTTTAAACGGCTGTGGGCCAGAATCCGCCCCGGAAGTACCGAGGAGACGGCCCCCGAATCCGTCGTTTCCGAAAACGCCACCCCCGATGCCGACCCCTCCCCCTCCAACGCCGCGGCCCCTTCATTCGCCGTGCAGGCCGCTGAAGCGGTGCGGCAGGAACTGCGGTCCGCCCGGGCCGAATTCCGAACCGGAACCTCCGGTGAGGAAATGGAGCGGGAGAGCGAAGATGACTTCGATCCCGCCAAGGACGATCCCGAGTACAGCCGCCGGGGCCTGTTGAGGGAAGGCTTCCACTTTTTCGCCAAACCCGCCGTCAACGCCGTTCAGACCAAGATCGACAAAGTCAACAGCACCATCGACAAGCTGACCAAGCGGCCGGCGCTGATCCGCCCCCCGGGCGCCATTTGGGAAGGGAAATTTCTGCAGGCGTGCACCCGGTGCGACAAGTGCATGCACGCATGCCCCAAAGACGCCATCAAACGAGCCCCGAGAAAGATGGGCCTGTTCATCGCCGGGACGCCCTACATCGAGCCTCTCAAGGTTCCCTGCGTCATGTGCGACGGCCTGCCCTGCATCGAGGCCTGCGACGACGGCGCGCTGGTCATGCCGCCCAGCCGGAGCAAGTTCGATGTCAAGATGGGTTACGCCATCCTTGATAAAAGCAAGTGCGCGGCCTATGGCGGGCTGTTCTGCCAGCAATGCGTGATCGACTGTCCCATCCCCGGCGCCATCACCCAGACCCAGGAGGGCCTGCCGGAGATCCATAAAAACATCTGCACCGGTTGCGGCGTCTGCGCCCGGTCCTGCAATACGGTGAATACCCCCGTCGCCATCAAAATCAAACCGCAGATGGTGGTGGAGGCCCAGCTACGCCGCAAGGAAAAAGAACAAGCGTACGAAGAAGCCCGCGTGCAATTCGAATCCCCCGAAAATTTTCCGGAACCTTCTCTTGAATCCGAAACCGAAGAAAGCCCCTGCGAAGACCCACACTCCCAATCCTAGCCGGTTCCCACCCCCCCCCGTCTTTGCCGATCCTGATCCCGCAATGGGGCGGGTGAATTAAATCCTTGAAAAAAAATCGGGTTTTCAGTATTTTGATGGGTCTTCCACGGGAAAATAAATGGCCCCGTTCCGGATAGGTTCCGGGATCCGCAATTCTAACCAGACCTGACTTCGTTCGGACCGTAACTTCATGAGCCTTGATTTTCGCAGGACCCACCATTGTGGGGAATTGACCGATGTCCATATCGACCAGACGGTGACGCTGTGCGGGTGGATCCACACCCGCCGCGACCACGGGGGCCTGATCTTCGTCGATCTCTGGGACAAGCACGGGATCACGCAGGTGGTCCTCAATCCCCAGATCGACAAGCTCGCGCACCAGCAGGCCCAGTCCCTGCGCAACAACTACGTGATCGGCGTCCGCGGAGCCGTGCGCCCCCGGCCGGAAGGAATGGTCAACACGAAACTCAGGACGGGGCAGATCGAGGTGTACATCGACGATCTCATTATTTTCAATAAAACGAAGACGCCCCCGTTCTCCCCGTGGGAGGCGCAGGAGGTCTCCGAAGCGATCCGCCTGAAGCATCGCTATCTCGACCTGCGAAGTGACGAACTCCAGAAGAACCTGCATCAGCGGTACGCCATCACCCGCGTGGTGCGCAACGTCCTCGACCGGCAGGGCTTCATCGATGTGGAAACCCCCATGCTGACCAAGAGCACCCCCGAAGGGGCGCGGGACTACCTCGTCCCGAGCCGGTTGAATCCCATGTGCTTTTACGCCCTGCCCCAGTCCCCGCAATTGTTCAAACAGATCCTGATGGTCGCGGGAATGGACCGGTATTTTCAGATCGTCAAATGCTTCCGCGATGAGGACCTGCGCCAGGACCGCCAGCCCGAGTTCACCCAGATCGATCTTGAAATGTCCTTCGTGGACGAGGGGCAGATCTTCGAACTGGTGGAGGAACTGATCTCGGAAATTTTCCGGCAAGTCGTGGGCATCTCCCTGGAACGCCCCTTCCCCGTGCTTAAATATCAGGAAGCCATCGACCGATTCGGATCGGACAAGCCGGACACGCGGTTCGGCCTGGAGATCGTGGACGTGGCCGATGCGGTGCGGGGATGCGATTTCAAGGTGTTCGCGCAGGTGCTGGAGTCCGGCGGCCAGGTGCGCGCGCTCAACATCAAGCAGAGCACCGAGACCCTTTCCCGCAAGGCCCTCGACGACCTCACGGAAGTGGCGAAAACTTACGGAGCCAAGGGCATGGCCTGGATCAAAGTGCAACCGAACGAGCTCCAGTCCCCCATCATCAAGTTCTTTAAACAGGAAATGCTGGACAACCTGTTGAAAAAAACCGGCGCCGAACCGGGCGATACGCTGGTCTTCATCGCCGACACTCCCAAGGTCGTCGCCGATGCGCTGGCCAACATCCGTCTGGCGGTGGGGCGCAAATTCAACCTGATCGACGAGAGTAAAATCGGCATCACCTGGGTGACCGAGTTTCCGCTCTTCGAGCACGATGCGGCGGAGAATCGCTGGGCGGCCATGCATCACCCCTTCACCGCCCCCCGGGATCAGGATCTGGACAAGCTGGACGAGGCTCACGCGGCGCACCTTCGCGCGCGCGCTTACGACCTCGTGCTCAACGGCAACGAGATCGGCGGAGGGAGCATTCGTATCCACCAGATGGAAGTTCAGGAAAAAATGTTCCAGCTTCTCGGCATCGGCCCCGAAGAAGCGCGCCAGAAGTTCGGTTTTCTTCTCGACGCCCTGCAATTCGGAGCGCCGCCGCACGGAGGCATCGCCTTCGGCCTCGACCGCATCGCCATGCTGTTGTCGGGGGCGGCCTCCATCCGCGACGTCATCGCCTTCCCCAAAACGCAGAAGGCCACCTGCCTGATGACCCAGGCCCCTTCCGAAGCCGACGCCCGGCAACTCAAGGAGCTCCGGCTCAAGTTCGACCTTTCCTGAACCCCGGCCCGCGCAAGCTTTACGATCGAAGGTCAATCGTCAAGCCGCCCCCCCGCTTTTCGGCCCATCGGCTCCGGGTCCGCATCAAAATTTCTGAAAAACGGCGGAATAAGAAAAAAAGGGGCCCAATGCCTTCAGCCCATCCCGCCTCCCACCGAAAAGGAGATTGACGTGCAATGAATATTCCAAGGAGGGAGTATGTGGAAACCAATCCTGACCCTGTTAATGGTTGCCGGGTTCATCACCGCCACCCTGGTTTACGGACACAACGATCCGCTCGGCAAAACCATTGCCCACCAGCTCGGCGGCGCCATGCAACATCCCCATGACCAGCAGGGCCACGCCCAATTCGATAAAGTCACTCTGTACGAACTGAAATCGGAAAAGTAGAAAAGGGACGGCGGCCCACCTTTGAAGGGGTGGGTTCGAGGGGAACCCGCAGGGCCGAAGTAAATCGTAAGCCGGGTTCTGTCCCCCGCCCGGAGGCGGGGTGGTGATCATCAATCTAGGCCTGCCGTTGCCGGAAGGCTCTAGCGGTCAACCCGAAAGCATCGGACGAGCCGCCCTCGATCGCTTTCCTATTCGACCTTGCTCCGGATAGGGTTTACCAAGCTACCGCTGTCTCCAGCGGTACTGGTGAGCTCTTACCTCACCTTTTCACCATTGCCGCCGGCGAGGCCGGGTGGGCTGTGTCTTTTCTGTGGCACTTTCCCTGGGGTCACCCCCGCTCCGCGTTACGGAGTATCCTGCCCTGTGGAGCCCGGACTTTCCTCCCTCCCGGTCGAAGACCGGGACGGCGATCACCTGATTTACTTCGGCACTGCAGTTTCCGATTCGGGTTCTTCAACCCAGTACAGGAAGCGCAGGCAATGACCGCACTGCTGGACTTCCTTGCCCATCTTGGTGTTGACCATCGTTTGCGGGAGCACCTGGGTATGGCATCCCTGGCAGACGATCCCCTTGAGCGGCACCACCGCCAAGCCGCCACGGGCGCGGGAAACTTTTTCGTATTTCTCCACCCATTCGGGCTCGATGGCGGGAACGACTTCCTGGCGCCGGCAGGTCAGGCTTCCAATCTCTTTCTCCAACCGCTCGCCTTCGGCTTCTTTCTTTGCCTTGTACTCCTTGAATTTCGCTTCTTCCTCCTTAAACCGCGCCTCATACCGGGGAAGAGTCTTTTCCTTTTCCTCAAGCTGTTCCATAACGGCCAATTCCCGGTCCTCGATATCGGAAACCCGGGTCTTGATCGCTTCGATCTCGTGGAGGATGGCGCTGTACTCCTTGTTGGTCTTGACGGTGGGCAATTTGACCTTGGTCTTGGCCATGTGGTCGTTTTCCACCTGGACCTCGCGCTCCAGCTCCTTGCGTTTTTTGATAAGGTCGGAGACTTCCTGGCGGGCGGATTCCTGTTCCTTTTTTCTTGCCTCCATCTCGGCGGTGGCGGCCTGGACCTGGCCGGGCAGGGCCGACTGCGCCTGTTTCAGCTCGGCCAATTCGCTGTCGAGCGATTGCAGGGCAATCAGTTTTTCAAGCTGGGGATTCATGGGCCATCCGATGGGAAATGAAACGCTTTGGAGTCCTGAATTTACCACGGGGTCCGTGGGATGGCAAATGTTTTGGTTCGGGATGCGTGGCCCCGGACACGACTCATTCCGGCGCCAATACCAATTTTGCGGGGAACTTTTATTTTCGTTTGATCTTGCCGAAAGCTTCCCAATAGGTGAGGAAAACACTCGCGATGAAGATGGAGGAATACGTCCCGATGGCGATCCCCACCAGCAGGGCAAAGGCGAAATCGTGGATGATTTCTCCCCCCAGGATGAACAGGGCGAGCACCACGAGGAGGGTGGTGCCCGAGGTCAGAAGCGTACGGCTCAGAGTCTGGTTGATACTTTCGTTGACAATCTCCGTCAGGGATTTTTTCCCCCGCCGGCGAAGATTTTCGCGGATCCGGTCGAACACCACGATCGTGTCGTTGAGGGAATACCCGATGATCGTAAGAAACGCGGCGACGACGACCAGATCAAATTCCTTGTTGAGGAGGGAAAACACTCCCAGGGTGACCAGCACGTCGTGGACCAGGGCAATGATCGCCGCGATGGCATAATGAAACTCGAACCGCCAGGAAATGTAGATCACGATGCCCAGGATGGCGTAAAGGATGGACAACAGGGCCTTGCTTCGCAGGTCCTTGCCCACCTTGGGTCCCACCATTTCCACCCGTTCCACTTCAATGTCTTCTTTGTTGAAATTCTTACCCAGGCCGTTGCGAATCTCGTCCCCAACCGAGTGCAGGCCTTCCTCGGACCGCTGTACGCGGATCAGGATGTCGTTCTTGGATCCGAATTCCTGAATGGAACTATCGCCCAGCCCGAGCGATTTCAACCCCTCGCGGACGTCATCCAGGGCGGGCGGGATTTTGAACTTCAACTGGACCAGGGTCCCCCCCGCAAAATCGACCCCATACCTCAAACCTCCGTGCATTAAGATCGAAATGAGACCAATGAGGATTAACAGGCCGGAAAAAGACAGGGCCAGCCGGGATTGCCCCATGAAATCAACGTGGGTTTCCTTGATCAATTGCATAGGGTCAGATACTCAATCGGGTAATTTTTTTAAGGGCCATGGATGAGTCGAATATCGCACGGCTCACGAACACCGCGGTGAACATGCTGGCCACGATGCCGATGCTGAGCGTGATGGCAAATCCCTTGATGGGACCGGTGCCGAACTGAAACAGCACCACCGCGGCGATCAGGGTGGTGGTGTTGGCATCCACGATGGTGCTGAGCGCTTTGGCAAAACCCGCGTCGATCGCGGCGCGCACCGTTTTCCCGATGCGCAGTTCTTCCCGGATGCGCTCGAACACCAGAACGTTGGCGTCCACCGCCATGCCCACGGTGAGAATGATCCCGGCGATACCCGGCAGGGTCAGCGAAGCGCCGAAATAGGCCAGCGCCCCCAACATCAGCACCAGGTTCAGGAACAGGGCGGTCACCGCCACCACACCCGAAAGCCGGTAATAGATGATGACAAACACCACCAGAAAAATTCCTCCCCAGATGATGGAGGTGATGCCTTTCTCGATGGAGTCTTTCCCAAGGGAGGGGCCGACGGTGCGGTTTTCAAGAATCACCACCGGCGCCGGCAAGGCTCCCGCCCGCAGTACGATGGCAAGGTCCCGCGCCTCTTCGGTGGTGAACCGCCCGGTGATCTGGGCGCGCCCGCCCGCAATTTCGTCCTGGATCACGGGTGCGGAGTAAACATTGCCGTCGAGAACGATGGCCAGCCGTTTCTTGATGTTCTCGCGGGTCACCTGGTGAAAGATCATCGCTCCCACGCTACTGAACGTTAGGGAAACGTAGGGCTCGTTGAATTCCGAATCATAGCGCACATCGGCCCCGGTGAGGGTGTCGCCGGTCAGCACCGTTTTTTTCTTGAGAAGATAGGGCTGGCGGGTCACTTCATGGGTTTCCTTGTTCTCCACCCGCTGGTAAAGGATCTCGCTTCCCTCGGGGGGCACGCCGTTGAGAGCCTCGGTGATGGGGTTTTCCTCGTCCACCAGCTTGAACTCAAGTCGGGCGGTCTTGCCGATCAGATTGAGCGCCCGGTTCGAGTCCTTGATGCCGGGAAGCTGGATGAGGATCCGCCGTGCCCCCTGAACCTGGATGGAAGGTTCTGCCACCCCAAACTGGTCGATCCGGTTGCGGATGGTTTCCAACCCCTGATGCACCGCATTTTCCTGGGTCCGCTTGATCTGGTCCTTGGTGAGACGGTAGACGAGGTTGCGCTCCGCCACTTCCTGCTTGCTCAAAAAAGGGTAGCGATCGAGGATCTTTTCCACCTGGGGCACGTCGAGCGCATCGACCATTTCAATTTTGAGGGAACGGTCTTCGAAGTTGGGGGAGATTTTTTCCACTTCCAAATCCTCTTCCCCGATATCGCGTTTCAGGTCGTCGGCCAGGCGTTCCAGGCTGGTATCGACGGCCTTTTCCACCTGCACTTCAAGCACCAGGTGCATTCCCCCCTGGAGGTCGAGACCGAGGGAGATTTTTTCCTCCAACGGATAGGCGAGGAACACCGCACCCAGGACGGTGAACAGGATCAAGGGAATTTTCCAACGAAGGTTTCGGAACATATCCGGTTATCCCTGATCCTTCATCAAAGCGATGGAACTTCGGTTGATCTTGATCCTCACCGCCTGGGGTTGATCGCTAATCTGGAGCATTACGTAATCGTCCTTTAATTTTTTAACCGTACCATGGATCCCGCTGAGGGTGACCACATTGTCCCCTTCCTTGAGGTTGTCCAGCATCTTTTGTGTTTCCTTCTGCTTTTTCTGCTGGGGCCGGATCAGGATGAAATAAAAGATCACAAACATCATGATCATGGGCGGCAACATCCCCAACACTCCCATGCCCCCGGGTTCCTGCCCTTCCGGTGGGGGCATCATGGCATACGCAAGATCCAGCATAATCCTTGTCCTTCATGAGTTAATCTGGGCGGACCCGGGTGGTCCTGAGGCGTACCCCAGCCGGTCGCAACCCAACATTTTACCGGAAAACAATCGGTTAGCAACATACAAGGTGCCCCGTCCCGGCGCAAGATCGAAGGCTTGCTTCTATCAAATCCCTTGCGCTTTGTCAAACTGAAAGGAGGTAGTCCGGCGGTCTTGATGAAGCCCCTGGCTTGAAGGGGAACTCAATAGAACCTTCCAGGGAGGCCTTCCTCGCCCGTCAACTTCCGGTACAGCGCATGAAATTCCTCGGTCGTCAGTTTGGAATCTCGGAGGCTCTGCAATTGCTCGGGGGAGATCTTGGCCTCCGATTTTTCGTCCCAGGCCGAGGTGGCGATCGCCACGTAATTCGGGGGATTGAGGCGCTGATGGATCAGTCCGTCGATATTGTCATTGTACTTGAGAGCGAGATCGATGGCCCAGCGCGCATCCTCGACACTCAATCCGCTTCCAATGGCGATGTTGGTGGGGGGATGGCCGCCTTTCGGCTTCCAGTATTGGATGGTCTTCCGCAAAACCTTGATGGACCGGGATTTCAGATAACCCCGAATTTCCTTGTTCAGGGGTTCTTTGTCGTAAGCAAGCCAGATCTCGATGGTGCATATGGTGAGGTCCAGCTGGCCGCAGGCACCGGGAGATGCCTCTCCCGCCGCCGCCCAGGACGGGGTAGACCACAAAAGCGTAAGAACTAATAATGAACTGAAAACTGTTTTTATCATCTTACCTTCCAATCGATATATGGGAGCTTCTAAAAACCGGCGGCCAGGAAACCGCCCATCAAGACGGGCGCCGGATCAATTGCCGAACCGGGAAAAACTTGATTGCGTGCCACCTTGCATCAAAACGGATTTTCGCTTATTCTAATGCACCCCGCCGACTTGTCAAGGTACTGATCTCATTTTCTTTTCCCCTCTTTTCAGGGACGCGCCCCCTTCACCCCGTAACGTGGCCTCCGGGTCTTGCGCGGAACGGGTTCGGATTCGATTGGCATTGAAAAACCGGAATTTAGCGATTTCCCCTCATTTTGGGGAAATTAGCCCTCAAGTTTCCAGGATTTATTCCGTAAAGACCAATAAGGAAAACCTTACTTTGGGAGGAAAACATGGAATTGAACGCGACTTCGGGCATCAGCCAGCAATTGCAAGCGGCGGTGACCAAAACGGCATTGGACGTGCAGAAACAGGAAGGAAATAACGCTCTGGATCTGATCCAGTCGGCTGTGGAAACGGGACAAAATGCGGCCCCAACTCCTCAGGGAAACACGGGCCACAGCATCGATATCACCGTTTGATTCGGTTGATTCGCGGATAAATCGTCCACCATGAAAAACGGTGGCAAATCATTCGGTCAACGCCCCCACTTTTCGGACTTGAGCCAGTTTTTTTTAGTCCCGGGTTCGATTCAACTTGTCGCCTTTGCATCCCATAAGGTGCTGTGGGGTTAATATAAACACATTAAATGCAGGGGGCTTTATGGAAGTCAATTCCACTTCCGGCGTCACACATCAAGTACAATCGGTAGCATCCAAACCGGCCCCGGTCGTCCAGAATCAGGACGCGGACAACGACGGTGATAACGACAAGGGCGGTGTCGAAGCGGCGGGAGAAAACGGAAACAACAACGATCAGACTCCGATTCCGGGCCTCACCGGGAACAACCTGAACGTTACGATTTGACCCCTCGATCCGGAGAAACGGCACTCCAAAAGTTTGCATTCAAAAAACCGCGTTTCCCCTGACGGCGATCTTAACCCTTCGGAGCCCGGCTCACGGTTCTCAGAAAGGTTTCCCGCCGATCGGGGCTTAACGCGGTTTTTTGGTGTTGTTGGAACCAACTCCTCATCCGCCTCAGGGTCACCACGTCAGGCCCCAGGTTTCCTCCCAACCGGGCGTTGACGAACACCACGAGAGAGAACAGGGGGAGATCCCCGGCAAGATCCCGCAAGGCATTCACCTGGCGGCGATTCTCCCAAAGCGGGTTGCGGATGGTTTCATTCCGGCGTCCCTTTTTCAGGACCCACTCCGAATCCCTTTCCCTTCCCGAAAGCGTCCCCTCTGCGCAATTCCAGGTGACGACAAACACTCCATAAGGGGAAACCACCACCGGATCGATCTGGCACAAGCCCTGGCCGGTGAGCGCCAGCACGTCATGAACCATTTGATACTCCCCGCCGAGCGCGCGAATTTCATCGTACACCGCCCGCTGATCCATCCTGCCCCTCCGCCGGCGGATCAGATAATAAGTCAACAGGAACACGGCCGCCCCCACCGCGGCCATCCCGGCATCTTCCCAATCGAATGTAACGATGCTTTGAGACATTCCTTCCTCGGGTTTCAAGAATCCCGGATCGAGATGGGCATGCCCGCCGCCGAGGGAAACAGGCAAGGAGAACATCTTGTGCCCTCTCCCCTACCCACTCGATCCAACTGCTCCCGGAACTCCCGCAATCGCGACAGAGTCATCGGTTTGCGGTCCGGGAGATCGCGCACGATGCTTTCCGCC
>PCWF01000017.1:12464-13713 GCA_002796165.1 Nitrospinae bacterium CG11_big_fil_rev_8_21_14_0_20_56_8 | reverse complement strand
ACCAACCAGAAGGAGGAGTGTTATGAAAGCCGTAAAAGCATTTATGATGGCCGTCGTGGCTTTGTCGTTATTGACCGGGCCGGTCTTTGCCGCTGAAAAAGTGGCTTATCTGGATTTGAGCCGGATCTTTAACGATTACGGGAAGACCAAGGATAACGATGCAACGCTTGAAACGGCGTATAACAAATACGCCGCTGACCGCGACGCTAAAGTTGAAAAAATCAAGGAAGCCCAGGGCAAACTCGCGCTGCTCAAGGCTGAAGAAAAAGATAAACTTCAGAAAGATATCGAACAGATGACGGCGGATTTGAACCAGTTCGACCAGTCCGAGCGGACCGAGCTGACCCGTCAGCGCGATGAAAAGATCCGGGAGATCCTGCTTGAGATCGAAAAAATCGTGAGCGATTACGCCAAGAAAGAACAGATCTCCGTGGTCTTCAATGACCGGGTTCTGATCTACGGCAGTGAAACGCTCGATATTACAGAGCCGATTCTCAAGGTCCTCAATGACAATTACAACAAGAAGGAATAATCCGTCATACGGGGAACCGGCGCGGGAGATGGGATCCGGATGAAGAAGACTCTGGGCGAATTGGCTGATTTGGTGGGTGGGGAAGTGGTAGGGGACGCTCAGGTGGCGATCACCGGAATTTCCGGGATTGAAGAAGCGTCCGCGGGCGACCTGACGTTTGTCGCCAATGCCCGCTACGCGAACCTGGCCCAGGACACACGCGCTTCCGCTATTATTGCCTCTCCCGACATTAAACTTTCCGGAAAGACTCCGGCCATCCGCAGTGCCAATCCTTCCCTGGCGTTTGCCCGCATCGCATCCATTTTTCACGATACCGCCCCGCTGTATTTTCAGGGTATTCACCCTTCCGCCGTCATCGCGCCGGAAGCGGTGATCGGCCGCAATGTTACGGTCGGGCCGCTGACGGTGATTGAAGGCGGAGCCAGGATCGGCGACGATACAGTTATTTTCGGCCAATGTTATATCGCCCGGGACACGGAGCTGGGGCAGGGATGTGTCCTGTATCCCCAGGTAACGGTTCGTGAACGGGTGACGATCGGTAACCGGGTCGTCATTCATAACGGTACGGTCATCGGGTCCGACGGGTTCGGCTATGTCCAGGTCGACGGCATCCATGAAAAGATTCCGCAGATCGGCATCGTGGACATTCACGATGATGTTGAGATCGGGGCCAATGTCACGATTGACCGGGCGCGTTTCAAGTCGACGGTCATCGGG
>PCWF01000017.1:12223-12365 GCA_002796165.1 Nitrospinae bacterium CG11_big_fil_rev_8_21_14_0_20_56_8 | reverse complement strand
ACTCTGGGCCATCATGTGGTGCTCGCGGGACAGGTGGGTGTGGCTGACCATATCGACATAGCGGACATGGTCACCGTCGGCGCCAAATCCGGGGTGTTGGGCCACCTGCCGGATGCGCGGAAGACCTATGGCGGAACCCCTG
>PCWF01000017.1:0-12187 GCA_002796165.1 Nitrospinae bacterium CG11_big_fil_rev_8_21_14_0_20_56_8 | reverse complement strand
ACTGTTCCGAAAAATCCGCGAAATGGAAAACCGGTTGAACAAAATTGAAAAACAGGATTCCTCCGGATAAAATATATAAGGTTATCTCTCACAGGTGAATGAAATGGGATTTCGATGTCGTTCTCCGCACCGAAATCGCTGAAAATTCCTGCCAGGTCCTTTATTCAGTCCTCGCGGGAAATTCAAGCCGGATTCTTTGCTGGCGTTCAGGATGAGAGGTTTGGATTTTTCGTCAAACCGTGAGGGGTGCCTCTAAAATATCGAAACCACCTCCATCAGGCCAACATTTTCCTGAAAGATAGTGGTCAAAATGAAGAATTCCCGCTGGACGGCCGTTTGGCTGTCTTTTTTTTATATTTTATTTTCCGGGACGGCGTCTCCCGGAATGACCGACGAACAAGTCAGGGCGTTTGTTGAGACGAAGCTTAAACTCAGCGAAGATGTCCTGCGTATTCGCGAGAAAAACCTTGGCAATTCCGGAGCGATCGCCCTGGCGGCCATGCCGATCATGAGTACGGTTAAGACGCTGGTTCTTTATAACAACGGCATTGGGGACGAGGGGCTGGCCGCCTTGGCCGCCTCTCCTTATCTTGGAAACCTGAAATCGCTTTCTCTGGAGACCAATCAGATTACCGACGAGGGAGTTCGAGTCCTCGCGGATTCCCCCACCTTTTCCCGGTTGGAAGAGCTGAATCTTCACAATAACCAGATCGGCGATGAGGGAGCGAAGGTACTGGCAGAGTCCAACCTTCTGGATCATCTCGTGGAACTCAACCTCAACTATAATCAAGTGGGAGAGACAGGAGCGGTGGCCCTGCTCAAGTCCAGCCACAAGTCCCGGCTGGAGAGGCTGGGGCTTGCGTACAATCGGCTGGGAAAAGAAGGAAGCGAATTGTATGAGCGTTTCCAGCTACAACAGAAAATCCGGCAGTTGCACATGGAGGATCGGCTTAATGAATTCGGACAGAGCCTGACCGGGAACCTGGGGCTCCTGGTCCTTTTGGATTCTCCTTATGTGTCCGAATTGGAGGAGCTTGATCTGGAAAATAACGGTCTGACGGATTCGGCGATTATCGCCCTGGCCGGATCGGACAAACTTAAACGTCTGGTTTCGTTGAATCTGGCGCGGAACGAGATCACCGATGCCGGGGCCGTTGCCTTGGCTGAATCGAAAAATCTCGGCAACCTGAAACGGCTGAATCTCAATTACAACAGCATCGGAGACGAGGGTGCCATCGCCATCGCCCGGTCCAGGACTTTAGCCAACCTGGTGTCGCTTAAACTGGGTCAGAATCGGATCGGCGGGAAAGGGGCCAGAGCGCTTACCGAGTCGGAAACACTTAAAAATCTGGTTCACCCTGTATTTGGTTTTTATTAACCTGCTCCATCGGGAATTTGTGATAATATAGGCGCAACTCACCTGCAATGACGATTTCCGCGATTACTCAATAACCCATGGTCCAGATCCTCGATTTTGAGAAAGAGATATTTGCTCTGGAAAACCAGATCCGCGAACTGGTTTCCCTGTCCAATATGTATGACAGCGTGGGGGACATTACCCACGAGATCGCCAAACTCACCAAAAAACTGCGGCGGATGAAGCACGATGTCTTTTCCAATCTCAACGGTTGGGAAATGACCCTGGTGGCGCGGCATCCGGACCGGCCCTACACTCTCGATTACATCAAATACATTTTTACGGATTTTTTCGAGCTTAACGGGGACCGTCATGGAGGGTTTGGTCCTTCCATCGTAGCAGGCCTGGCCAAGCTCGACCAGCAGACGGTGATGGTCATCGGCCATCAAAAGGGGAGGGATACCGCCGAAAAGATCCGGAGGAATTTCGGCATGTCGCAACCTGCGGGGTATCGGAAATCTCTTCGGTTGATGAAAATGGCGGAAAAGTTCCAGATCCCTGTCATTACTTTTATCGACACACCCGGAGCGTATCCCGGCGTCAATGCCGAGGAGAAAGGCCAGTCCGAGGCCATCGCCAGGAACATGTATGAGATGGCCGGGCTTCGGGTTCCCATCATCGTCACCGTGGCCGGCGAAGGCGGATCGGGAGGAGCTCTGGCGATTGGGGTCGGGGACCGGATCCTCATGCTCCAGCATTCGATTTATTCGGTCATCTCTCCGGAAGGGTGCGCATCGATTTTGTGGGGAGACAACAAGAAAGTGGCGCAGGCGGCACGGGCGTTGTGCCTGACGTCCAAAGAATTGTGGAAGCTTAACATGATCGATGAAGTGGTGCGTGAGCCCCTCGGCGGCGCCCACCGGGACCACAAGCGCTCCGCCCGCCTCCTGAAAAAGGCCCTCAAAAGCAACCTGAAGCGCGTTATGTCCAATTCGATCGACGAACTGATCGCCAAGCGCTACGAAAAATTCCGTAGTATGGGAGAGTTCACCGACGGGGATTAAGAGGAATTTCTCCGAATTTCCTGCCGGTGTTCATCCGTCAGCCCTACCTGTCCCTCCGTTTAAAGGTGAACCTGGTTGCGGAACAGCCGGGCATATTCGCTGTTTCGCGAAATCAGGTCTTCGTGCAGGCCGCTTTCGACCCATTTCCCTTCCTTCATGACCATGATGCGGTCGGCGTGTTCCAGAGTGGACAGCCGGTGCGCGATGATCAGCGTGGTTCGCCCTGTCATCAACTGCTGGAGCGCCTCCTGGATCCGCGATTCGGTATGGGTGTCCACCGAGGAGGTGGCTTCGTCCAGGATCAGGATCGGGGGATCCTTAAGAAAAACGCGGGCAATGGCGATGCGGTGTTTTTCTCCTCCCGACAGCTTCACTCCCCGTTCCCCGACCAGGGTGTCGTATTCCTCCGGAAGATCCAGAATGAAGTCTTCCGCATGTGCGGCCCGGGCGGCCTGGCGGACCCGCTCCCTTCCGGCTTCAATGTTTCCATAAAGGATATTTTCGGCGACCGTGCCATTGAAGAGGAAGGGGTCCTGGGAGACCAGTCCGAATTGTTCGCGGAGGTACGAGATTTTAAGATCGGCGATCGGGTGTTCGTCGATGAAGATCCGTCCCGATTCGGGATCCATAAAACGCATGAGCAGTTTCACGATAGTGGATTTTCCGCTTCCGGTGTGCCCCACGAGGGCGATCGTTTCCCCTGGGTCAATTTTGAAGGAGACGTTTTCGATGGCGTGTTTTCCCGGAATATAGGAAAACGTTACCTGCTCCAATCGAATCGCTCCCCGGCAGTTGGTGGAAGGAAGGTAGGCGCCCGGAGTTTCGACGACGTCGGGTTTCTGATCGACAATTTCAAACAAGCGCTCCACCGAGGCGAGGGCGTGCTGGAGCATGTGGTTCACGCTGTGCAACTGGTTGATGGGCTGGTAAAACAACGCAAGGTAACCGATGAAGGCCACCAGGGATCCCACGGTGATTTCACCGGATTTCACGAGACCGACGCCGTAGAACAGGATCAGCACCGTTCCCAGCGACCCGAGAAACATCATGGCGGGCGAGTAATAGGACCAGAGCCGCATGACCTCAAGCGTGCCATCGCAGTATTCCCGGCTTCGCTCCTCGAACCGCCTGATCTCGTGAAGTTGTCGATTGAACGCGAAGGTTTCCCGGATTCCGGAGATCGTGTCCTGGAGCAGAGAGTTCATCCGCGCCGCGCGTTTGCGTACGATGTGATATTGATCGTGCGCGCGGACGGTGTATTTCATTGCGCCCAGGGCGAGGAAGGGAATGGGGAGCAGGGACACGAGGGCAAGTTTCCAATGCATGTAAAACAAAATGAGGGTGACCCCCGCCAGCGTCAGGACGGCGGTGGCGACCTGCTCGATGCCGTCGATGAAGATGCGCTCCACGCAGGTGACATCGTCGTTGACGCGCGACATAAGCTCGCCGGTGGACCGGTTCTCAAAGAATTTGAGCGAGAGTCTCTGCAGGGCGCGGTAAATTTCCGATCGAAGATCGAAGACCACGTTCTGCTCGACCTTGTTGTTCAGCCGAATGCGCTTGTGGTTGGAGTAGTTACGGGCGAAGTACACGACCACCAGACCCGCCACGGTCCAGTAAATGACGTCGCTGGAACCGCCCTCCACCAGCCGGTCTACGATGATTTTGGTGAACCACGGGGGCACCAGGTCGAGGAGGGTGGTGAGAATCGCCAGAAATAAAGTCAGCAGAGCCTGATATTTGTAGGGCTTGAGATAACTCAGAACCCGGCTTAAGGATTGCATGGAGTGAATTATCCTTCCGTTTTTCAGTCTAAGGCCCACCCCTGAAGTTCGGGGGGGATGAACGTCCGGTTTCTATCATATCAGTTATTTGAATTACTATTAAAGGAACCTCTCGCATTCAACCCGGGCTCCAAAACCAGATGCCCCTTAAAAAGTCCTTCAATTAATGTTATTTTTCGTCTAACGGCAAGTCAACCCCTCAGGTGGGGAGGTTTATGCGAAAATAGATTGTTATTCAACTCGGGAGCGCGGCATGGAATACAGGAAATTAGGCGGGACAGACTTGGAGATTTCGGCGATCGGGTTCGGCGCTTGGGGCATCGGCGGTGCGCCTTTTTGGAACAACGAGGGAGATGCGGCCTCGGCCCGCGCCTTGCGCAAGGCTCTGGATCTCGGAATCAATTTTTTCGACACGGCGCCGGTTTATGGATTCGGCCATTCGGAAACGCTGATCGGCAAAACCCTTAAACCGGTCCGCGACAAGGTGATCTACGCCACCAAGTGCGGGTTGCGCTGGAGCCAGAAAGCTTTGAAAGGGATCTCCCACAATGCGAAGAAATCTTCCATCTTTGAAGAAATCGAAGATTCGCTGAAACGCATGCAAACGGATTATATCGATCTCTACCAGGTTCATTGGCCCGACTCGAAAACTCCCCAGGAAGAAACCATGGAGGCTCTCCTGGAATTGCAGAGGCAAGGAAAGATCCGGCACATCGGCGTGAGTAATTATTCGGTGGAACAAATGCAGGCCTGTCTCAAGGTGGGCCGGATTGTTTCCCTGCAACCGGAATACAGCCTGGTCAACCGGTCGATCGAAAAGGAGACGGTTCCGTTCTGCCGTGAGAACCATATCGGCATTATTGCGTACAGCCCGCTTGCTTCGGGAGTGCTGACGGGTAAGTACGACAAAAATACCCGGTTCACCGACTGGAGAGGGAAGGGAATTATCGGGACCTTCTCCGGAGACGGATATCACAAAATCATCGACCGGGTGGAGAGGTTGAAAGAGCTCGCCGGGCAGGCGGGCAAAACCTGCGGGCAAATGGCGATCAACTGGATCGTGCACCAGCCGGGGTTGACCTGCGCCCTGCTCGGGGTCAAGAATGACAAACAGATGGAGGAGAATGTGCAAGCTCTCGGTTGGACTTTAGGCTCGGAGCAGAGCGCGGAAATCGACCGGGTGTTTGCCCGGGAAGGATAGCGGGGGCAAACCCGGCGGATCAAAGGAAGATCGATTTTTCATTTCTGGGGGCTGGCGGGGATTTTTTTAGCGCGGGCCAGCGCCTCGGCCCGGTACTCGGCGTAGGTTTTAGCCAGATCCTCCGAGTCGGCCTGGACCTGGGTGATCAACTGGGACATGCGTTCCGATTCGGGCTGAACCTGTTCGAGCGAATCGTTCATCCGTTTGAGGGTTGCCTGCAATCCTTCCCCGGCCATGGTCTCGATCCGGGTTTGCATTTCCTGGAATTCGCCGAAGAAATGCTGTTCCACGGTACGGAGTTCCATCGTCATTTGCTGTTGAAGCTGGTTGAGCCGGGAATCCAAGGTGTTGAGTTGGGCATTCTGGATCGTGTAGTTGGAGTAGATGAAACCGATCAGAAGGACGAGAAGGCCAATATACAGCAGGATCTTGAGCGTCGCGTTTTCGCTTTTTCGTTTCTGAAGGTTTGTTTTGAGGATGCCCAGGTCGGAGGACATTTGTTCCAGCGTGGAGGCAAGATGATCCACCCGGGCCTCCAGAGAAGAGTCGGGACCCTTGGGGGATGGAGATTCGGGAGCAGGGTTCGGGATTTCCATAAGCGCCTCTGGAGGTTAAGGTGTCAGTATCGCCCCGATGCGGCGGCCAGGTAGAGGTGAATCAACTGGTCGCCCCAGAAAAAGGCGATGAGGGTCCCCGCGGCCAGGAAAGGGCCGAAGGGGATCTGGCTCATATAGTTTAACTTTTTTTCCACCATTCCCGCCACCCCGACGATCGATCCCAGCAGGGCTCCGATAAAGATGACAAGCAATATTTTCTGCCAGCCGAGGAGCGCCCCCGCGCCGGCGATGTATTTCACGTCCCCCATGCCCATGCCTTCGTCCCCCCTGATGCGGAAATAAACTTCCCCGATAATGAGGAAGATCCCGCTCCCCAGCACCAGCCCGATGAGGGAAGAGGTGACCCCCTCCAGGTAAATCCCCCCGGCCAGTCCGAAAAGGATTCCCGGCAAGGTGATGAGGTTGGGGATGATCTTGTGCTGGAGGTCGATGGCGGTGATGATGACCAGGGCCGGGCCGAGAACCATGAAGATCACAAATTCCGGAGTGGGTCCCAGCCGGAGGAATCCGGAAGTGATGAGCACGGCGGTGAGGATTTCTATGACGGGATAGATCCGGCCGATGGTGGTTTTGCAGAATCGGCACCGCCCTCCAAGGAGCAGAAAACTGAGAACGGGGATGTTGTCCCTCGCCGGGATGGGTTGATTGCAGGACGGACAATGGGAGGCCGGAAACACGATCGATTCGCCTTTCGGGATCCGGTATATGCAGACGTTGGCGAAACTCCCCACCGCAAGCCCGATCATGAAAATGAACCCGGCCTGGAACAGATGGGGAAGGGGGTGGATGAGTTCCATTCCTAGGATTCCCAGGTGCAGGAGGACGGACCGGGGGTGCGCCGGGACCGGGATTTTTTTCCGGCGTCCGGGGAAACAAATTCCTGCACCGTGGCCAGAACGATATCGGTGGGGAACCCTTTGCGTTGCAAATGCCCGGCCAGCCGCCGCATCTGTATTTCCGGCTCAAGATGACGGAGGCCGGAAATTTTCTTTCGCGCGCAGGCGCGGGCCAGATCTTTTTCGTCCGTCTCGGCATAAAGCGTGCGGATCGTTTCCTGAACGATCCCCGCGCCCACCCCTTTGGCTTCGAGCTCTTTCGTCAATCGGTAGGCTCCCGGTTTGATGGAGCGGATCCGGCTCTGCCCCCATTGCAGGGCGAAGCGGCGGTCGTCGAGGTAACCCAAGTGCTTGAGTTTATCCAGGGTTCGGCGAACCGTGGCGGTGGAGAATCCCTTGCCGTTCAAATACTGTGAGACTTCCTTCTCGGTCCGTTCCCGGTAAGTGAGATACTTGAGGGCGCGGGATTGTGCCTGTTTGAGTTCTTCCGGATTTGCCATGGCAGGGATCACGAGGCGGATTTGGTCTCCTTTTTACCCTTTGCCGGGTTTTCCTCGACGGGTTCCTGAGGGGCGGAAGTGGGGAGGCCCAGTTTTTCCCTCAATTTTTGTTCGAGGTCGTTCAGTAAATCCGGGTTGTCCTTGAGGAAATTTTTTGCATTGGACCGGCCCTGACCGATGCGGGTTTCATTGTAGGAGAACCAGGTTCCGCTTTTCTGGACCAGGTTGTGATCGACGGCTAGATCCAGAATGTCGCCGATGCGGGAGATTCCCTCTCCATAGATGATATCGAATTCGCAATCGCGGAAGGGAGGAGCGACCTTGTTTTTAACAATGCGGCACCGGGTACGGTTGCCGACCACCTGCTCGCCTTCCTTCAGGGCGGAAATTCGCCGGATGTCGATGCGCACCGATGAATAGAACTTGAGCGCGTTGCCTCCGGTGGTGGTTTCAGGGCTCCCGAACATGACCCCGATCTTCATGCGGATCTGGTTGATGAAGACGAGCGAGGTGTTGGATTTATTGACGACGCCCGCCAGCTTGCGCATGGCCTGCGACATCAGCCGGGCCTGAAGGCCCATATGCGAGTCTCCCATTTCCCCGTCCAGTTCCGCCTTGGGGACGAGCGCCGCGACCGAGTCGATGACGATCACGTCCACCGCCCCGCTTCGCACCAGGACTTCGGCGATTTCCAGGGTCTGCTCACCGGTATCGGGCTGGGAAAGGAGCAAGTCGTCCAGGTTGACTCCCAGCCCTTGGGCATACTTGGGATCGAGCGCATGTTCGGCATCGATAAAGGCGGCCACGCCGCCTCTTTTCTGGGCTTCGGCGATGATATGGAGGGTCAGGCTGGTTTTCCCGGAAGCCTCGGGGCCGAAAATTTCGGTGATCCTCGCGCGCGGAATCCCGCCCACTCCCAAGGCGGCGTCCAGGGAAATGGATCCGGTGGGAATGATGGCAATTCCTTTCAGGGCCTGGGCCTTGCCCAGTTTCATGATCGACCCTTTGCCAAATTGTTTTTCGATCTGGGTAAAGGCCAGTTCGAGGGCTTTTTCCCTGTCGTTCGACGCCATTTAGCCTCCTTTGTCGAGAAAACCTTCAAACAGGTGAAGGGATGTTTACTTTTATGAAGGGGATGTCAAGCCGCGGAAGTCGAATTGTGCAAGACGGGTGTACACCGCCCCCCGCGGTTGAAGTTCACTTTCGATCAATCGAAACGAGGCGACCTCGAATACCAAAGGTTCCGGCGGACCCAGCGAGCGTAGTGCCTCGACCAAGGGGCTTTTTCCTCGAGACGATTTGATCCGGCCAAAGGTGAGGTGGGGAGAAAAACTTCTCGTGTCCCGCTGGAACCCCAGAGCGGCCATCCCGGTTTCCACCTGGTTTTGTAGCGTGGTCAATGCCTCCGCCGAACCGTTCAATCCGAAAAACAGAACCCTGGGATTATTGAGGTTGGGAAACGCTCCCACCTCCCCCAGGGAAAGGGAAAAAGGTGACAACGCTTTCGCGGTCTGCGACAGGGAGGTCACGATTTCGAGGACTGTCTGCGGGTCCGTTTCCCCCAGGAATTTCAAGGTGAGGTGAATGTTTTCCGGCTTTACCCAGCTGGCGTCCAGTTTCAGGGATTTGAGCCGGGATTGGGCCTGGGCGATTGTCGTTCGAACCTCGACCGGAATTTCAATCGCGAGAAAAAGCCTCACAGTTTCGCCAGTTTATCAAGGCATCTGAAGCGAAGTCAAACCTAAGCATTTATATCGGGGGACCCGGGAAATAGCAAGATAATTGTAATGGAATTCCCCCGGGCCCGCCCCCTCGGATCATCGGAGAAGCGGAGCCCGGGCAGGCGGGCGGGGATCAGAACCGCCAAATATCCCGATCGGCGATCAGGTTGGGAACGAATACGCTCAGGGGTTCGTAGATGATTTTTTGGATCTCCTCAAGTCTTTCCCACGAACTGGCCTCGAAACGCAGAGTCAAAGCGGGCTGGGTGTTGGAGGCGCGAAGCAAGGCCCAACCGTCTTTAAACTGCACCCGCAACCCGTCAATTTCCAGAATATTGTAACGGAACCGGAGGTATTCGGTGATTTCCCGCACGATGTGAAATTTGCGGTCGTCGGGGCAGTCGATGCGAATCTCCGGCGTGTAAGCGGAGGGAGGAAGATCCGAGAGGATTTGTGAAAGAGGGATGGGAGAATCGGCCAGGACCTGTAACAATCGGCACGCGGCGAAAATGGCGTCATCAAAGCCAAAATAATTGTCCGCAAAGCAGAAATGGCCACTCATTTCTCCCCCCAGCAAGGCCCCGGTATCCCGCATTTTCTTTTTAATGAGAGAATGGCCCGTGGCGGTCATGAGGGGAACCCCGCCTCGTTTTCTAATGTCTTCGAAAAGGTACTGGCTACATTTGACTTCTCCGATAATTGTTGCGCCTGGATTTCTTTTCAAAATGTCCCGCGCGAGAATCATCAGGATATGGTCTCCCCAGATCACATTTCCGTTTTCATCGACGACGCCGATGCGATCGGCGTCCCCGTCGAAGCCGATACCAAGATCCGCCTTTTCATCCCGGACTTTTTGGATCAGGTCCCGCAAATTCGGAAGGATGGTGGGATCGGGATGGTGGTTGGGAAAGGATCCGTCGGGCTGACAGAAAAGTTCCACGACGTTCAGTCCCAACCGGCGCAAGATGTCCGGACCCACTAGGCCAAAACAGCCGTTCCCCCCGTCCACCACGACTTTCAGCGGACGGGAGATGGAAATGATATCGCAGATTTTTTCCTTGTAGGCCTCGAGGATGCAGGTGGATGTGCTTTGGCCGGCCCCTACCTCGAAATCGAATTGCTCGATTCTCCGGTAAAGTTCCTGGATGGCACATCCGAACAGATTTTGCCGGCCATAACTGATTTTAAACCCATTGTACTCGGGAGGATTGTGGCTACCCGTGATCATGATCCCCCCGTCGGTTTCCAGGTGATACAGGGAAAAATAAGCGGCGGGAGTGGGAACCAGACCGATGTCGATTACCTGGCACCCGGTATGCAGGAGTCCCCGTGTGAGGGACTCCTGAAACATAAAGGAGCTTTCTCGAACATCCCGGCCTACGGTGATATTTTTTCCACCGCGGCGCCGGACATAGGTGCCAATTGCCTTGCCAATCCATTCGACGGTATCGGGGTGCAGATCGCGCGCCACCAACCCGCGAATGTCGGATTCACGGAAAATCGATTTATTAATATTTTCCAATACCGGATAGTACATAACGTCATTCCCAATTTGAATTTTCGATCAGGCCGAGACGGTCTCGTCCTCCGTCTCCGAAACAGGCTCTTCGGCCATGATTCGGAATTCCTTGTCTTCGTGCTCTTTATCGTTCCGCCAGGAAAGTTCGATGGTCAATCTTTCTTTCCCCTTTTTCACCGAGGCTTCCATTTCCAGAGAAATGTGAGCGTTGGGTTTCAGCGTTACCAGATCTTCTCCGTGCTGGATGCACACGGTTCCCGCCTTGAAACTATCCAGCAGATCGTTCATGCAGGCGATGATTTTATTGCGATCCATCTTTTCCTTGAACACAACGGTTTTCTTTTCCATGGTGGTTCTCCTTCGCAGAGGTTTTGTGGATGAAATGCGACTCCTGGGGACTCCCAATTTTTCATTTGTCCGGCGGCGGATCCTTGATTTGATGATCCGGATCATGGATGGCCTGCCGCTTCACGTTTGTTCGATCCATTGAATGAGTTCCCCGGCGGCCCATTCGAAATCCACCCCGCCCGAGATTTCCACGATGCGCGCTCCGTTCAGGTGGTCCAGGTAATTGGACTCCAAAAAGTCCGGCGGAGACTCCTCCTCATGACATTCGTAAAACAGGCCCAGCGATTTCATAAAGGCCTGGAGCAGGTCCGGTCTCTGGCTCAGTTCTACACGTTGGATCCGGGGTTTGCGGGATCTCCGGTCCCAGTTCAAAATGACCACCATGTCCAGATGGGTGGCAAGGGAGAACCGTTCCGGACCGAAACATTCATCGATAAAAACATCGTATTTGTGTTCCAGGATCCAAAGTTCCTCGGGAGATAACCCGAGAAACCGGCTTCGCTCCAAGGCCGGGATGACCTTGTCCAGATTCGGATTGTTCAAAGCGGTCCCCGGGTTGATTCGGGGTAACTTGGGTATTCCCAACATGTGGATCCGGGAACTATTCTTTTTGATTAGAAGCCGGTCGTTGCTGACGAATTTTCCACCGCGGCTGAGGAGATGAAGGGCCAGGGTGGATTTTCCCATTCCGGAAAAGCCGGCAAACGCGACTCCTTGATTCTTCCACTCCAATCCGGACGCGTGGGCGAGGAGATACCCCTGGTTGACCCGCCACTCGATATAACGGTTGTTGATGAAGTTGATCACCTGGTTGTAATTGGCCAATGCCGGCCCAAACGCCAGATGGCGGCCCCCGCCGAAAACAAAATACATTCCCGTGAGACGTTTGCGGACGATTCGGCCGAAGTGGAAGTCCGCGTATTCTTCCTTGATGCGGTTTTTTCCGGGATCGGGTTGTTTGGGAGTGAAGTCGATCGAGTCAAAATCGCACGGAGTTCCCTCCAAAACGATGATTTTGAGAAAGGGAATGCCTTCCGGAGACACAAACCCGCGATAGTAATTTCTCAATTCGTCCAAAACCCGTTCGCTATTGGACCGTATCTCGCAGACAAAAGTGTCGAAGGTGAGAATCAGATGGTGATCGGCAGGGTGGGACGCCTCAAAGTTTTTGAGAGAAGTTTCGGGATCGGGATTCATATTTTGGGATTTACTTTTTTAATTGGTTAAGAACGTATTCGAC
>PCWF01000200.1:12256-13228 GCA_002796165.1 Nitrospinae bacterium CG11_big_fil_rev_8_21_14_0_20_56_8 | reverse complement strand
AACCGGGCTCAGGAGGTCCGCAACGTGGTGGGAGCCATTCGAAAGAAATTTCCCGACCAGGCCCGAACCCATACCCGGGTTTACCGGCCCTGGGGTTCTTTCACGGTTCTGGAAACCCAGCCCACCCACGTGGTCAAACGCATCGAAGTCCTTCCCGGGGGCAAGCTCAGTCTGCAATCCCACAACCACCGGAGCGAACATTGGACGGTGGTTCAGGGAACCGCCGAGGTATGGTGCGACAACGAAAGGGTCATGCTTGAGGAAAACCACTCCATATTCATTTCCCAGGGACGCCGGCACCGCCTGGCCAACCCTGGCGAGATCCCTCTCATTGTGATCGAGGTGCAAACGGGAGATCGTCTGGACGAAAACGACATCACCCGCTACGAAGACGCCTACGGAAGATGCTGATCCCTCTCGCATGAAATGGACCTTTTTCCCCAAGCGTTCCGCGGAACTTTTATCAATTTTATTTAGGCCCTATAGGGCTAATCTTTTCCCCAATCCCGGAGGTTTCGGTTAAATAATATTCGCAAATCCATTGTGTTTGGGATAAATTACCCATACCAATTTCGGTTTCGCCGAATATTCGCATAAAACCTCTTCCGTATTCATGGAAAAGTCACCGACCCTGATTAAACAACTTGTTCCTATGATCGTCCAGCAGTGAAACCGCGACTGACGTGTCAATCAATTTGAACCGGACAGAATGCCCGGATGCAAGCCCGGTTCCGTTTTGTAATTGGCTCAGAAAACTTGTATAAAGGTTTTCCATGGACCCGACAACAGTCATCCTGATTATCGCGGTTGTTGTCCTAAGCCTGATCATCCTGTTCAAAAGCCAGACGTCCAGGTCCGCATCCCCCGCACCGGACACCGGTGGAGAAAAAACCGATTCATCCGCCAATGTGTCCGGCAAATCCGTTCCGTCCGGTTCCCCTTCCCAGCGGCCGTCTTCAAATCTTTTGTCAC
>PCWF01000200.1:0-12246 GCA_002796165.1 Nitrospinae bacterium CG11_big_fil_rev_8_21_14_0_20_56_8 | reverse complement strand
ACGGTTTCAACTTCCTTCCCCGCGCGAGGGATTTGTGGGGAGAAAAGATATTTTCTCCAGCCTGACGGGAAAAACCTGGGATGGCCCCGGTCTGCTCTGCCTTTATGGAGAAACCGGGATGGGGAAAACAACCCTGGCGGTTCACCTGGCACACAGCCTTTCAGCCCATTATCGGGATGCCCACCTGTTCCTTGACATGCGGGGCAACACCCCCAATCCCCTGAACGCGGCCCAGGCCATGGCACATGTCTTGAGAGTGTTTCAACCGGCCGAACGATTGCCCCAAAGCAAGGACCAGTTGATCGGCTCCTACCGGAATATATTGCGCGATAAAAAAGTCCTGATCGTGATCGACAATGCGCCCAAGGCCAGCCATGTGAGGCTTCTGGTTCCGCCCAAAAACTCCATGCTTCTGGTGACCGCCGCCAACCGTTACAATCTTCCGGGAATGGTTTCCATCCATGTCGATGCGCTTCAGCCCCCGGAATCCGAGGCCCTCCTGTTTTACATCTGCACCCGTTTGAAACACACCAAAAACGAAATCGCCCAGATTTGCCGAAACCATCCACTCTCCCTGACCCTGGCCGCCTCCTTCACCGACGCAAGCGTGCAAACCCCCTTGGATCAGTTCCGATCGGATCTCAAGCACGAAATCGGACAGTTGACGGATAGTTCGAAAAAAAGCGAAGAAGACGAATCGGGTGAAAAGAAGGAGGGAGAAGAACCCGCAAAAGAAGATTCCGCTAAAAATGACAAGCTCGCCTACGAAATGGTTCTTAAAGGGACCGTCAACCTCTGCATGAAAGAGTTGCCTGAAAACACCGTGGCGGCCATGCGTAAAATTTCCGTATTCCAGGCCTTTTTCGACGAAAAGGCGGAGGAAGCCATTTGTGGCGATAAGGGAAACGAAGAACTCAAACGGCTTGTCCTGTATAACCTGGTGCAGTATGACCATCTCAACGGACGTTACAAGGTCCACGAACGCATCCGCCATCTGCTGGAACCGCGTCTGCGTCCTTCCGAGCGCATTCTAACCCGGCGGCAACATGCCGTTTATTACTACGGCATCCTCAATTCCGCCAATGAACTGTTCCAACAGACCGATGAGGAGATAAAAGCCGCCCTTAACCTGTTCGACATAAATTGGGAAAACATCGAGGCGGCGCAACATTGGACCGCGCAAAACAGCGCGGAAGATATGGATGTCGCCAAGTTGTGCGGAGAATTTGCCAAAACGGGAAATGCCTTGCTGACCTTCCGTAAACTCCCCGAGGAATACGTCAAATGGCAGGAAGACGCCCTGACCGCGGCCCGGCAACTCAAAAACCTGGCCGAGGAAAAGAACTACCTTTTGAACCTGGGGAAGGAATGTCTCAACATCGGTCAGTATGACAAAGCCACCGAGTTTCTGGAGGACGCGCAGGTTCTCTGTTTTCAACTGGGGCACGTCTCCGACGAGAAAACCGCCCAGGACCTGTTAGGCACCACCAGCCTGGTCCTGAAAAGCTACCCTCGAGCGATCGAGTGTTTTGACCGGGCTCTGGAAATCTCCCGAATGTCGGGAAGCCGGCCCCAGGAAGCCGATGCTCTCTCCAACCTCAGCCAGGCCCATTTTAAATCGGGAGATTTTGCCGAGTCCATCAAACATTCCCGGCAGGAACTGGAACTGGCCCAGGCCATGGACGACAAAATACGGCTGAGCAAAGTTCTCGAATCGCTGGGGCAGGCTCACTTTACGTTGAAAAAATATCAATCGGCCCTGCCCTATTTCAAGCAGGGGTTGAGTCTGGCGCAGCTGAGTGGTGACAAAAAATCGGAGAAGAATCTTCTCATGTGGCTGGGCGATACCCATGCGCAAATCGGCAATTCCAGCCGGGCCATTTCTTTCTTCAAACGGGGAGCGGTCGTCTGCCAGAAAATCCATGATACCGATGGGGAGGGCTTGCTCCTGAAACGACTGGGAGACACCTCTCTGTTCCAAAAAAACCATGGGCTGGCGATCGAATACTTCGAAAAAGCCCTGAAACTCCTGATCAACAGCGAACACCAGAGTTCGGCCCTGCTGGTCCTGAAACGGCTGGGCGACGCGCACACCCACCAGAAAAAATATCAGCAGGCTATCATCTGTTACAAACACGCCGCGTCCCTGGCCAATAACATTTCCGACCCGGTCATGGAAAGCAAATCCCTCTGGCACCTCTGCCTGGCCCTGGATAAACTGGGAGACCGAAACGAAGCTCTGTGCCAGGGTGAGGAAGCCATGCGAATCTGCAAACGCTCCCTGCACATCGAGAAGGTCCGGGAAATCCTGTCCCAGGTCGATGAATGGATGCGCGACAAAGTGCAGAAACAGATCAAGGAAAGTGGATTGTAATCCTTGGGAGTCCGCCGCTCCTCCTGGAACCGGGACCCATCCCCGCCGGGAGGAGGGTTCGGATCAACGGGTGAGCTTGAGCAGGTTTCCCGCCGCGTAGGCACGAATGGCTTCGTTGGAATCGGAAAGCAACCTGAGCAACAGGGGGAAAGCCTCCGCCCCTCCCATCATGCCGATGGCCCGGGCGGTTGAAGTGCGCACCCGGGTATTGGGATCGTCGGAGGCCATCCGGAGAAGGCGTGGCCGGTCCTCCAGTTTCACCTCCCCAAGCACACGCGCCGCGGTACTGCGAATCCCGTAATCGGCATCTTTTAACGCATTCTCGAAGACCCCGTCACAATGCTTCTGGCCAAACCGCTTGAGGGCCACCGCCGCGGCAATGCGCACCATCCCGTCGGGATCCTGGCATAATTCCCGAAGCAGATCCCGCGTAAAATGAGAAGGAAGATAACCCAGCTCCAGCGCGGCCTGATGCCTCAATGACGGGTTGGGAGATTTGACCAGGGCCTGCAACTGCGGAAGCAGATCCAGCTTGACCTTGTCGCCGATCGCCTTCAACCCGTAAAAACGGATTTCATCCTCGGGTTTTTCCAGCAGGTGGACGAGATGAGGATAGACCTCGTCGGTTCCGATCTTTCCCAGGTAGGCAATGGCGTGGTATTGAAACGTCACATCCGGATGATCCAGAGCGTCAAGCAACACCTTGAGCTTGTCCGTTTCCCCGATTTTAACGAGGGCCGCGGCGGCGGCAAAACGCACCGGCGGGTCCGGATCTTTAAGGTACGTTCTCAGAGTTTCCCGATACCCCTCGCCCGCCAGGTCCCCGAGGTATTCGATCGCCTGGGCCTTCACCCAGACATTGGAATCCTGCATGAGTTTTTCGGCGAGAAGAACCGTATCCTCGATCGATATGTTTTTGAGTCCCTGCAAGGCAAACAAACGGACGTTGTAATAAACATCCTTCCCGGCCTTGTTCAAAAATCCTACGAGGGCGGGATCTCCCGATTCCCCGGCGGCCCGGGCGGCGGCGCTCCGGACAAACGCGTTCTCGTTGCCGAGGGCCTTATCGAGAACGACTTTGCACCGTTCCCGGATTTTCCCGATCGCTTCGTCCGGTTTATCCGATGCCAGGACCCCATGCGGCCACCCGGCCATGAGACAAAGCCCCAAAACCCACACCAGGCTTCGCCTACCCGTAACACCTCCTCGGGAACATTCCTCAGCGTTCTCAAACATTCTGCCTCATTTCCCCCCCATGCGCCTTGCCGTTTCCAAATCTTCCCCCCACTTGCGGTTCACATAACGCCGTGCCAAATCCCGGAAATATTCAGCCCGCTCGAACTCTCCGCGCTTTTCACCTCCCAAGGCCAGAACCCGGCATTTTTCAGCCAGCGTTTCCACCGTCCAATCCAGCCGATCCCCCACCACCGCGCCGGAGTCGATCAAACCGGCCAGCGCCTGAACCCGAAACCGATCCATCCCCCAGTACTTCCGGGAAAGCTGATCTTCATGCCCTCCCCGCTTGAGGATAAGCTTTTCCTCGATCAGGTGGAAAGGAAACCGGGCGGCCATGCGGAGCCACAGATCGTAATCCTCGCATGCCGGCAAAGATTCGTCGAACATCCCCACCCGATCGAACACCTCCGCCCGTATCATGACCGAAGAGGGACTGACCCTGCAAAGCGGCAGACAGGATCGGAATATATCCCCCGTGTATTTCCTGTGCTTGTTCATGGGATTGACGCGAACTCCCCCGCGGATCCAGATTTCGTCCGTGTAACACACCAGGCAATCGGGATGGCGAACCATCCAATCCACCTGCTTTTCCAGCTTGGTGGACACCCAGAGGTCGTCGGAATCCAGAAAACAGACGAGCGGCGCCCGGGCAAGACGGATCCCCACGTTCCGGGCCCGCGAAACCCCTCCGTTCCGTTCCTGGCGGACCCACCGGGCCGAGGGGTACCGGGAGGCAAGACCGGGTGTATCATCGGTAGAACCATCATCCACGACAATGAGTTCGAATTCACCAAATGTCTGCGCCAGAACCGAATCGATCGCCTCCGCCAGACAATACGCCCGGTTGAATGTGGGGATAATCACCGAAACTTCAAACCTTCCCCCGGTCCCGGTCGAGAGGGCACGGTCCATCAACCGTAAACCTCGATCCAAATTGACCTTTCCGACTTGTCCGGGCAATATAAATCCCTTGACAAATCAGTTATTTTCAAATAAAAAAGAGCTTTCTTCATTGTCCCCTCCAGCTCGCTAAACCTATATAATAATAATCCAAATCTGTTGGAAAGTTCATGGATTTTAGCGATGTAACAGAACAGTTCAAGCAAGACCTCGCAAGGGTCGAGAAAGCGATCAAGAAGAACTACGAATCCGACGTCCCCTTGATCCCGGGCATCAGCAATTACCTGATGAACGGGGGAGGAAAACGGATGCGCCCGCTTCTGGTCCTCATATTTTCGAAACTGGGCGGGGTCGATATTGACGACAAGGCCATCCACCACGCCTGCGTTGTGGAATATATCCATGCCGCAACCCTTCTGCACGATGACGTGGTGGACGAAACCACGGTTCGGCGCGGGCACGAAACCGTCAATTCCAAGTGGGGAAGCGACGCCAGCATTCTGGTGGGCGACTTTCTCATTTCCCGCGCCATCCTCCTGTTGGCCCATGACAATAATATCCGCATTACCCGGGCTATCGCCGAAGCGGCGCGAATCCTCGTCGAAGGCGGCATCCTGGAGTTCACCCACGCCCGGCGTCTGGACGTGACGGAACAGCATTGCCTCGACGTGGTTTACCGTAAAACCGCCTCTATTATCAGCGCCAGTTGCCAGATGGGCATGTTGCTCGCCAACGCCTCCCCGGAGCAGGAAAACGCCGCGATCGCTTTCGGCAATTTTTTCGGCATTGCGTTTCAACTGATGGACGACGCCCTCGATTACGAGGGGGACGAAGAACTGCTCGGGAAACCTCCCGGAACCGACTTCAAGGAAGGGCATGTGACACTTCCCCTCCTTCATCTGTATTCAAAATCCAACGAGGCCTCCCGGAAAAAGATCGAAAGATTCGTTCGCAATGGCAACACCACGCAACAGGATTTCGAGTGGGTCCTCAGCCGAATGCGGGAGAACCGGTCGCCGGAATACACCCAGAACCTGGCAAGAAGTTACATGGTCAAGGCCAAGGAAGCTTTACAATCGGTAGCCTTTCCCAATCCGGAATATCTGGATCACGCATTCATCACCGCCGATTACGTCATCGAACGATATTCCCCGGCTCCCCCCGTCAACTAGCCGGCGCTTGCCCCCCGGCGGAAACCGTTCTACAATACCCGGTCAAGATCCACCTTCCCCGGTCCTTCATGGAATCGTGCGCAAATCCATTTGTCACCCTCGCCCAAGATTCCATCCGTTACTATCTTGACCATAGCCAACCCCTCCCGTGCCCGGAAGAGCTTCCGGAAGAACTGAGACGTAAGGCCGCCGCCTTTGTTTCCATAAAAAAAGGCCGCGAACTCAGAGGATGTATTGGAACCCTGACTCCGACACGCCCCAGCCTGGCCGAAGAGATCATTCATAACGCCATCAGCGCCGCCACCCGCGACCCCCGGTTTTCCTCCGTGACCCGCGAGGAGATTCCCTACCTCGCAGTCTCCGTGGACGTCCTGACCCCCATGGAAGAAATTTCCGGCCTGTCGGGACATGATACCCGGCGCTACGGTCTGGTCGTCAAATGCGGGGATCGGCAGGGAGTCCTGCTCCCGGACCTAGAAGGAATCGATGACGCCCGGGATCAATTAGGGTACTGTCTGAGAAAAGGCCGGGTTGGAGAAAACGAAAATTATCAGATGTTCCGGTTCGAAGTCCAACGGTTCCACTAAGCGGTGGCTGAATCCCTTACTTAAAGGTCTTTCCAGATGGAGGTGATGGAGAGCGCCCCCATCCGCAGACCTCCCATCCGCAATCCCGTCAGCAAGTCGAGGGAGGGGACCAAAAACAGGTCGGTCGCCGTTCGGGCTCCTTCAACCGCCCCCTCCTTCCATCGCCGCAAAACACCCGCCCCGGCTCCCAGAACAAGGACCCCCTTGCAATCCTCCGGAGTGCGGAACCTGTAAGTCAGGAGAGTTTCATCCAGGATACCCGCGATATTCCCTTCGGAATCCATTCCCGGTTCCAGAAGAGTGAAACAGCAAAACCCGCTTCGATCCAGCTCCGGGTCGCTGGAACCGATCAGGATTTGCTCCGTACCCGCTCCTTCCATCACCTGGAGGCCAGAAGAACCTTCATAGACCCCTCGCGTTTCGTGGCAGGTGCGCGTCAGGTTCCCGCAAACTTCCCGGACCCGTTGCACCAGATTGTCATTGAGAGACGGGTCTTCGGAAGATAGAAAAAGAAGCAAATCCTCACCCGAACCCTCCTCATCTTCCCCTTCGTCATCATAGGGAGGGGAAAATCCGGGAGTCGATGCCGAGGGATTGATGTAATTCCAAAGCTGGGGACCGAACCCGACCATGGCCCGTAACCGAGCCCCGGGATAGGACACCCCCACCTCGTGATTCAATTGCGGCACCATCGCCCCGATTTTCGCGACGCTCATGGAACAGAGGGGCAGGTCCCTCACGCCCAGTACCAGGACCAGGCAATGCGGTCCGGGCGGTTCAAGAATTCCCGATTGAGGTTTCGGCATATCCGATTAACCGGTCAGCGGTAAAATAAAAATCCCCTCCCCCCCGGCGGGGGAAGGGGATTCGTGGATTCCAAACTTTCTGCCATTTGCGTCAGGCGACAAAAACACACTTGCTCGCGGCGGTCCGGGTATCCATGTTTCGTCCCCGGTTGGTGTGATCGTCGATCTCGGCGGCACATCCGATCATCCGGCCAAACAGGAAGGTGGCAAAACTGGCCGTCTCGATCTCGTTTTCTCCGAGCTTGCCGGCCCGGTAATCCTTCCAGACCATTTTCAGCAGGATGACCGCGATCACCGCGTCGATGTTGACGCAGTAAACGTTCTTGCTCGCCTTGGCCTTGAACAATCCCTCCACCAGGCTGTGGTAAAAGTCGAGGAACACGTTGGGCAGATTTTTCTCCTGGAACAGCTTGTTGACAAACTCTTCCCGCGGGTCCACGTTGACTTCCTTGCCCTTGAAGATGGGATGGTTGACGCAGGGTATCTTGTCGTACTCCAGGTTCCCAATGACCTTCTGCTGGTCCTTGTAGGCCTTATACTGCTTGGCATAGTTGAGGGCGATCTCCTCAAGGTTGATTCCGTGTTTTTTGTCGTCGGCACTCTTGAGAGCCGTGTCCTTAAACTGCTGGACCAGGAAGGCCGCCGCCTCATACCCGTTGCCGCCGTGAGCGAAACCGGTGTGGGTCAAAAAGCCCATGAAGCCCTTGTTGACCTGCACCCGGTCGGGTTGCTCGGGCCCGTCGGCGCTCACCGCCCCCTTGGCCCCCTGGGCGGAAATGGTGCCCGGTCCGTTGGTGATGATGAGCCCCAGGAGAACCTTGAACTCGAACAATTCGTTTTCGCTCGGCTCGCGGCCCAGAAGCGCCATGAAGGCGGTTTTCGTGAAGCTCTGGGTCACCAGGGACTCCAACTTCACCCCGCAGAAGCCGTCTTTCTGATGACGCTCCGCGGGAGCCGTGACCCCCACGATGGTGCTGTAAATCCGCGAATACCAGGGCAATCGAACCAGGGTGGACTTGGTAATCTTTTTGCCCTTCAGACTGGTCCATCCCAGCGTCACCCAAACCGCCGCGAACAGAGCGTCCACGGTGGGATGCATCTTCTCCTGTTTGGCAAACGCCTCGACAAAACTGATGAAAACCGAAGAACCGGCTTTTTTCAGGCATTCCATCATCTTGCCCGCGCAGGCCTCGTCACCGGAGGTGAGGAGGACATCCTTATACTTTTCCGCCGCCTTCAATGGGGCGGAAATATCCACTTTCTGCTGAGGATCCTGAACCTTCTCATACTGGAACAGTTCCAGGAGGGCCTGGGCGGCATCCATGGCTTTCTGCACCGACTTTTTGCCGACAATCCCCACCGCGGAGGCGGTGACGATATTGGGTGAACTGCCTGCCTCGCGAGCCGCTTCGGCGGCCGCAAGCGTGGGTTGTCCATGCTGATTGACGTAGCCGTTCAGAACGAGATTGGCAAGCTGTTCCCCATACGCATCGGGATGTTGCCGGGTCAACGCAAAGACCAGGTTGGCTTCCAGGGATTTCTGCGAAAGGTCCAGGATGGACATATTGTGGAGCTTGGACACCTGGGTCACCGGATCCATCATGGAGGCCCCGCTGGCATCTTTCATGGTGTCCCGGCGGAACTGGGCGCCCACGTGTTTTTCCAGGGCGGCGATTTGCTCGTTGTAGGGAGAGATCGCCTCCACGACGGGGAGATCCAGCTCCTTGGGAAGGCCCAGGCCCTGGTTGCTCCCGAACCAGCATTTCAACGAGAGGCTTCCTTTCGGCTCGAAGTCGGACTTCACTCCATTCAACTCCATCACCCGGGTGAGGGCTTCCGGAATATGGGCGATATTGGTGACCAGCGCCCCCTTCCTGGAAAAAACGGGTTTTTGCGGAGTGTAAATTCCGTCGACTCCGAAGTAATCCATAAACCATTTTTCTTTGGCGAACGCATCGTCCCCGGAACCGGCAAGGGAACCCGCATGGCCGCAAGCCTTGGTGAGCCGCGCTTTCCACCGGCCCACCACGCAGGCCACGAGAGGTTTGTTCGACTGGATTTCATGCTCGTAATATCCGCCCGGTTCGCAATACAAAATCGCCGCTTTCGACCGATCGTCATTGTCCAGCGCATACAGGAATTCCTTGGGGCCATACTGGATATAAACATCCTTGCCGCTGGAAACCGAGGTGGTCGTTCCCCAGCCGGCGGTGGACAGGTACACCGCGATGGTCGTGGTGAAGTTTCCCGAATTGGAAAAAATGGCGACCGAACCCTTGATGAGGGATTCCTCGGGATGGCTTCCTCCCAATGCGCCGCCAATGCGGACATGGTTCCAGGAATCGGCGACCCCGAGGCAGTTGCCGCCGAACAGGTCCACCCCGTTGGCCTGGCAGATCGCCCGCATGATGCGGGAATCTTTCACCGCAATCTTTTCGGTGAGCACGATCACTTTTTTGAGATCCGGATTGGCCCGGACCGCTTCCGCCACGCCATCCTTCACGCCGCTCGGCGGAAGATAAACCACGACGGAATTGAACTTGTGCCCCGCCAGCATGCCCTCCTTGATGGAGTTGTAAACGGGAATCTTGCCGATCTTCGTCGGCAGGGACAGGCCCGACTTGCCCGGACCGGTTCCAAACACCACGTTGCCGCCGGAGTATTCATGGCTCACCGGGGTGACGGTCGAGCTTTCCTTGCCGAGTATATTGAGAACCACCACCCGGTCGTCCTTGGTGGCCAGTTCGGCCAAGGAGTTGATGCCGACATAATAGGGAAATTCCCCCACGCCTGACTTATGCATTACCAAACCTCCCAAATCGATAAAGTTGGTTCGATTTCGTTATCATTTCATTTAATGCCCATGCCTTGTTTGATTTCCCCGGCCCCACCACTCTTCATCCAGTCGTTGATGGAGAGGGCGTAGTTGATGACTTCCGACATCGCGCTGTCGTGCCCGAAAAACCGGTAAGGGATCCCCAACTGGTCCAGCGTGTCCCGGAAATAGGCCATCCCCCGGATCAGATTGGGTCCACCCCGGCCCACGACGACGAACAGCGGCTTCGGACCGAATTTCTGAAAATAGTCACGCAGGGCATCGGCGATGGCGCGTAACGTCTCATAGATATCCGTATTGTTGGCCTTGCCGCCGATCACGAACAGGACGTTGGACTGCTTGAGCCAGTAGTTGAACGTGATTTTCGAAATCTCGTTCATCTTTTCATACGGGGGGTTGCCGCCGAAGTCCGAGGAAATCGTGGCCGCTTCGCCCAACAGCTCGGTCACCATCGCGTTCGCACCGCCGCCAAACGTGGGGGCGGTGATCGACCCCTTATCGTTGATGACGAACACGTCGCTCTGGCCCTGGTAGGTCCGCAACTGGTTGATCTCCTGTTCGAATTCGGAATAGTCCGACGCGAACACATGCGGGGGCAAATCGAGCCGCTTCCAGGCGGGATCGTCAATATCGAACATGCACTTGAAATCGCAAGCCATGGGTGTCAGGCGCCCTTTGGCCCCCATCATGCGGATGGGGTTCAACTCCAGCTGAACCATCCCATAATTGTTGTACAAATCCCAAAGCCGGGGAAGGTTCTGCACGAGGGGGCTGATGATCGCGGGGGGCGCCCCCAGGTCGGTCAGCGCGTTGGACACATGGAACGCCTTCAGCCCCGTCAACGGGTCGAACGGAACCTGTTTGATCTTGCTCTTTTCCAACTCCTCGATGTCCACCCCGCCATGATGAGTGATGGTCATGGTCGGAGCGCGGAATTCCGTACTCTCCGAAATGGAAAAGTAAACTTCGTATTCGGCGGGAACCGCGGCCTCGAAGGTCACGCCGTCGGACTTGTTGGCATAGCCGTTGACGACATGCTCGGCAAAATACAGCCGCTCCTTCTCCCGGAGCGCTTCGCTGATATTCTTGGCGCGGCCGATCAGCCCCGACTTGCCTTTTTTTCCGACCCCCCCTTTAAACAGCGGCTTGATGAACACCTCTCCGTGCCGCTTGATCATATCCTTGATTTCATCGACACTGAGTTCCGGACCTCTTACTTCAGAATGGGGAAACTCAACCAGGTCCAGCAACTTCCTGCCCCAGAGCATACCGGTAATTTGCATTTTTCTCTCTCGACCTCCAAAGATCTAATTTAAACAAACCAATAGACAAACGTGAGGCGCGGCCACTACCTTTAACAAAGATCAGAGGGAACGACCCGGGAAAACGCCCCGCCGCTGTAATCCAAAACATGCGGAGTTTAGGAATGCGAGGGTTCGTATTTTAAAGAAATTGAGAGGTTTGTCAAATATTATCCGACTGGAAAAAGGGAATTCCCGGCGGAAGCCAAGGGGGAGGTAAAACGGGGAAATCGGTACGGACCGGACCTCACAAAAGACGGATTTGAATTTCCTGAGCCCGGTGGCGCTCTTCTTCTCTGGAAATAAATCCGAGGTCCAGATCGTTCTCCAGCATGGCCATTTCAAACCGCAGGGCTTCTTCCACCCCCGGTTTATAAGATCGGCCCGGAAATACCTGGAAGGTAACAACCCGGGTATTGAAATGGGTGGGACATGCCGACTCCAAAAGGGAATCGATGGTTCCGGGTGAGATTCCGCCTCCCAAGGAAACACGGAACCCTTTGTTTTTAATGATTGAAACCGCTTTTTTCACCGTTCGTTGCACTTCCGGATCCGAAGGGGACTTGCCCATCGATTTGGAAAGATCGCTACACCCGATGGTGATCTCTTCCAGGAACCGGGCGCCCGGCGAATCCAGAATGGCCGACAACTGTTCCACGGCGGTTTGGGTTTCGATGTTCACCTGTTTCTTCAAGCGTTTGAACTGAAGGGGCGTGGTGAAGTCGCGGACGGCCGAGATGAAGTTTTCCAGTCCGTAGGGTGACTCCACCATCGGCGCGATCAGGCCATCCACAGGAATCGAAACAAACTGTTTGACGTCGTTCCGGGCGTTCGGGCCGCCAATCTTGACCATGACCGGTAAAATCCCTTCGCACACCCCGGTCCAGAAGCGGATCTGGTCGAAACTCATTCCCGCATCCTCGGTCGAGAGTTTGATCCCGCAGGCGCCATGCTCCTCCTGGAGAAACCGCAATGGCTCCGCCAGCCGTGCTTCCCGCGCCTTGCCGCGAACCAGTTTGATGACGGGAGGTTTG
>PCWF01000199.1 GCA_002796165.1 Nitrospinae bacterium CG11_big_fil_rev_8_21_14_0_20_56_8 | reverse complement strand
ATCGTGGTTCCCGCTGATCTCTTCGATCCCCTGGTGGCATTTGAGGCAACTGTCTTTCCGCTCCAGGTAGGAGATTTTTCCGAATACGTCCTCCAGCGTGAACGGTGACAGTTTGTAGAATTTTTCGATGAACGCATCGGCATCGGCGTAGGAATGAAACTGGACCCCATCCAGGGTGACTCCCGGTTCGAGAGGTTCTTCGGGGTCGTTGGATGCGCGGTTCAGGAAATAGAACGGATTCTTAAAGTCGGCGGCGTCGAAATACCGCTTTCCTTCCCTGGGGGGCACCTCCACCATTTTCTTGCGGCGACGCTCGATGAAATCGGATTCCACCGGTTGGCTGGAAATCGCTCCGTTTCCGGACTCCGGCGCCATCTTCGGCCAGGGGGATTGCGGTGGGGTCAAAGTTTCCGGAGAATCGGTTTGCGCGAAGAGCAGGGGTCCGCCGAGGGCCAATCCGCACGCGATGACCATAAGGATGCAAAACGTTTTTTTGAGAGAAGGCATGGCGCGCGGTCAGGGATTTAAAATTTTGTCCCGCAGTTTGCGGTGTTTCAGGTTTTTTTCAAATTTGTAGCTCTTGTCGATATCCCGGTAAATGGGATCCTCGTAGCGGTCGTGGCAGGGCAGGCAGTTCCCCACTTTAAGGATGCGGTTGATCTCGCCCTGGTTGAACGGCCGCGCGCCGGGCTGAGACGATCCCGAGATGGCTTCGCCGCGCAGGGTGACTTTGGCCTCCCCTCCCAGATCCAGCTTTTGTGTCACCCGGTCGGTTCGGTTGAGGTAGTCCATGGCGTCGAGTTTTCCCGTCGGCGCGGCCCCGATATCGAGATCCCCTTCCCCAAGGCCCAGGGTTTGGGGAGCAAGGTGACATCCCGAACAGGGGCGAACCTCGCGGGTCACCGAGTGGGGTTGCGTGGCGTAGGACAGGTTGCTCCCCGAATCGCCGTGCGGATTGCTGAACTCCCAGTCGCGGTAATAGCCAAGCACATTGCCCGAATCGTCCAGAGCCGGAACGGGATTCCCCGAGGCGTCCAGCACCGTCAGGGTGCGCGGGGGCTGAGGGAGCATGGGAACCACCTTGCCCCGGGGGCCGATCATTAAGGCGGGCGAGAGGTATTGCACGAAGGTCCGTCCTCCGGGCCGGGCCGAGGCGTTTCCACGTTGCGCCGATCCCAGGTCGATCGAGGTGTGACATCCCTCGCACCGCGGAACCCAGCGGGAGTGGCATGCCGTGCATTCCAGTTTTTCCCGATGCTGGGGAATGGAGTGCGGGCCTTTAACCTTTTGGGCCAGCGGAACCACCCACTTCAATCCGGTTCGTTTTCCATAAGCGACGACCGCTTCGTTTTCCAATTTGACGTTGGCCATTTTGCGATTGCGGGCGGTAAGAGCCATTCGATCTCCGGTCGAGTTGGTCCATCCCCGGTAATGCCGGCTCAAGCGCAGAACGGGGTCCTCCGGGCCGGTGATCGGATCAAAGAGGGGCGGGGAGCCGCTGTCGCCATGGCAGGTTTGACAGCGGACTTCGGTCGCTTGAAATTGTTTGGAATATATGTTGCCGTCGCCCATGATATCAGACTGGGTGTGGCAGTCAATACACTCCATCCCGCGGGCGAAATGGATATCCGGCATCGGACTTCCGTTGTCCAATCTTCCTTCTCCTCCCCGACCGGAGTCCGCCGTCAGGGCATAACTTCGGTGGCATTGCGAGCACAGACCGATGCCCGGAAGGGCGGCCAATCGATGCGAACGGCGTCCCTTCCCCGAATCGGACCGGAGGGTGGGATCCCTTCCCTCGGAGGCCTCCCCGGAGGCCGGAGCGAAGTGGCATGCGGCGCATCCTTCCGATGAGATATTTCCCGAACGATCGGTCCGGTCCAGGTGACATTGGAGGCATTGGGTTCTCAGCAGGAGATCGCCGACGTGCCCCGAAACTTCATGCGCTTCCTCGGTGGAGGAGGCGGGGGAGTCCGGCCGTTGGGCCGGGGCAAAGAAGGGCAGGGGTTTCAATGCCGGAAGGGCTCCCCGGTCCAGGGGGACGTCCCCATCCCGGTCCACCACTCCGTGGATGCCATAGAGCGCCGTCTTCCCGTACTGTCCCGACCATTGGTAGCGCAATCCCGCAATGACCCCCGCCAGGGTTCCCATCAGGGATTTCCGCACCCGCTCGATGTGATTTCTGCTTTCGTCTGCATGCCCGGCGTGGCAACCCGCAAGTCCGCAACTCTGGTCGGCGACCTGGAGGCTGGAAGGATTGCGTTTCCCGGTTCCCGCTTCCGGGTCGTAGATCAAGGAAGCGTGGGCGGTTTCCCGGTCCAGGGCATTTCCATCGCCCCCATGGCAGACCGTGCATCCGAACTCCCGGGGATGCGAGAGGCTGGAGATCTCGATTCCGTCATGGCAGGTGGGGCACCGCTCTTTATCAAAACCGCGGAACCGGGATACCGGGACGGGGGGGGATCCGGGTATCACGGCGGTGACCTCGATTTCCTTGACCCCCAGCGGTTGGCCGGACCACTCCAGCTTTTTTGCCGGATCGGGTTCCCGGTCCGCCTGAAGCCGGTGAAACTGTTCCTGCCAATACCGCCACTCCTCATCCGAGGCCTGTGCGGAAAGTCCCGCGAGTAAGATCCAGGCGCAGGCCAGGACCGGGGAAAAAACTGTTTTAAACGGTTTCAAGGTTGACGGTGGGGTGTAAAAGGCGAAAGGAACCTGAGATCCAGGGCCGGAAGAACCGGCTGAAAACGGCCTTATCCATAAACGATCTCAAGCTGTTCCATAAAACGTTTCAGTTGCTGAATGTATTGTTTCGTTTGTTCTGCGTTTTTTGTCCTGGCGGAGTGTTCCAACCCCTGGCCGATCGCGGTGATCTTGTGTAACCCGTACCCCGCGCCCGATCCCTTCATCTTGTGCGCCACATTTTCGATGCCTGAAAAATCGTTATCCAGCAATGCGCGGGCCAGCGTTTCCAGATCGGTTTGCCGGTTCTTGAGGTAGGTCGGAATCAGTTCCTTCAAACTGGGGTCGATTCGAACGACGAATTTCCCATCCAGCGATTCACCTTCAGATTGAAAAGGCATGTCCCGTTCTCAACCGTCGATTGATCTCTTTAATCTATGAGGACTCGCCCGCAATTTCAACCCGGGATTTCTGATTCCGCGCCGGTTTTGTTTTAATCCCGCTCCCGTGGGGCTCGGATGAGGCAGGCAACCGGCAAAACCGATAGCGCTTTTCCAACCGATATCGAACTCTGTTTTTCAACTTCATGTATTTCAACGGGTTCCCGCGTGAAAAGCTCCTGAAGGGGAACCGAGTTCGCGAGATTGGCGGGAAGCAGAACCCGGGTGTCCTGCCAAAACGCCTCTCCCACCGGCCAGGGAACACCGGGCGCCATGAATCGGGCGCACAACCGGGGCAGAATCGCAATGGTGGCCTCCTCGTCCTTTTGCCGGGCAAAGGCGACCACGTGCTCCGCCCGGGGACCTTCCACGGTCAGGGGCTGATAATCTCCCTTCAGAAACAGTTGCGGGTGAGCCCGGCGATGCCGCAACACGCAGGCGGTGATGAATAATTTTATCCTGCCGTCCATCCAGTTATCCAGCAACTCCAGAACGGTTTTTCGGTGGAGGCCGGGTTCACGGGGTTCTTCCCCGGGAAGCAGGGATTTTATCTCTTGCAGAAATTTCCGGCGCAACGCGTAATCCACCGGCTGGCGATTATCCGGATCCACGAGGCTCAGATCCCAAAGCTCGGTCCCCTGGTAAAAATCCGGAATTCCCGGCAGGGTGGATTTGAGCACCACCTGGGCGAGAGAGTTGATCGTTCCCGCCCGGGCGGCCGGTTCATGGAAAGAAAGAAACGTTTGCAGGAAACGGTTGTTTTTTCCCGGAGCGAGCAGGCGCTCGATGAATTTTTTCAGGGCGTCGTGATATTTCAAATTGGGGTTGATCCAACTGGTGTGGACTTTCGACTCGTTGGTGGCTTTTTGCATGTATTTCACCAGTCGTTCGGCAAGCTTCGGAAGCTGTTGAGTGGAGCCGGGCGGCATCGGCCACATTCCCACCAGCGTCTGGTAGAGGAGGAACTCGTCGTTCCGATCGGGATACTGGGTGTTGTCGACCAGCGAACGCTTGGAGCGGTTTACCAGGGACCATCGCCGGATCACCTTGCGCCATTCATCGGGGATCTCCGAAAGCACGTTGATCCGGCACCGGGCGTCTTCCCCGCGTTTGTGGTCGTGGGTGGCGGTGGAATTGAGGGAAAACGGCCAGGCCTTCTGCCGTTTCTGAATCCACGCATGGAACGCCGAGGGGGATACCCCGAAACGCGTGGGGTGGCCTCCCACCTCGTTGAGCGAGATGAGGCGGTTGAACCGGTAAAACGCCGTGTCCTCCAGTCCCTTGGCCTGAACGGGGGGCGTGAACTGCTGTAGTTTCATAATGAAATTGTACCGCGTGGTGTCGGGCGAGGGGCCTTCCTCGAAGATCGGCAGGAGGATGTCGCGGATAAAGTTGAAGATGGTCGGCTCCATTTGGGTGTTCCGGTGCCGGGCCTGGAAGATGGTGTTCTGGAGGGTGTCGCGGTCTTCCGGATTGTACCCGGTGGCATCGAGATAGGTCCGGTAGATGGGAAACAGCGCAACCACTTCTCTCAGCGCGTCCCGCAGGCTGTACAGGGTGAAGTCCCGGTGGTGGCGGTTTTTTTCCGAGATGACGTTCAGCGCGTGAGCCAGCACGTTCAATTCGCTGGCCAGGGAGGTTTGCATGATCAGTTTTTTGCTTTCATACACGATCTCCGAATAGGCCTGAGTGATCCCGGTGAACCGGGTGTAAACATGGGTGATTCCGGGCTCGTTGGAAGCGTCGACGAACAACTCGTTGACCTGGTTGAGGAAATCGTATCCGGAGGTGCCGCAAACCGACCAATGCGCGGGAAGAGTTTCGTGACCGGTCAGAATTTTTTCCACCACCACGAACAGCGGGATCTGGACGGGACCGCCGGGATCCTTCGCCGCTTCCTCCCACCGCCAATGGTGGATCTGTCCGCGAAGGATATCGGGATCCACCTTCGCCAGGACGGGATCCTGGAGCGCTCGCTCGAACAAAATCGCCTCCTGGAGCCGGTCGAAATAGGACGCCGGATCATACAGTCCGTCCACGTGGTCCAGCCTCAATCCGTGGATCTTGCCTTCCGCGAGCTGTTTCAGGATGAGGGTATGCGCGAGTTGAAACACCTCCTCCCGCTCCATCTGAATTCCCACCAGGTGGTTGATGTCGAAAAACCGCCGGTAGTTGATCTCGTGTGCGGCGGTTCTCCAGTAGGACAGGCGATAGACTTGTTGTTCCAGGAGTCGGTGAAGGAGATCGAAGCTTCCCGGATCCTCGGGGTTTCCGTTAAAGATTTTCAGCGTTTCAGCGATGTGGGTGCGTATGACGGGCGCTTCTTCCAGCAACTTCATGAACCTCGACCGGATGATTTCCTTCTCCCGGGACCGTTCGCGGATTTTCTCCGGATCGGTCTCGGTCGTCGGGGGGAGGTGCTTCAGCGTGGTGATGATACTCAGGAATTCAAGGAGCTTGGGGTCATCCTCCGCAAGGAGGTTCTGGAGATTCCCGAGATTGTGCTCCAGCAGGGAAGGGAGGGATCCGGGATTGACGGGTAAACGGTGATCGTAATAACGGATGAAAAAGGAGCCCTCGCAAAGTTCCAGCACCAGCTCCCCCCGTTCGAGGACGTCGCCATACTGATCGCCCAGATTGGGGAGCAGTACCTTCCCGCAAAGTTCCTTCTTGATGGGAGTCCAGTCGATATCGAAAAACTCGGCATGGGGCGAACACCGGCCGTTTTCCAGGACGTTTTGCCACCAGCCGTTTCTCTCGCTTGCGATGCCCATGTGGTTGGGAACGAAATCGAGAATGTGTCCCATCCCGAATCGGTCCAGCTCCGCGGCGAATTCTTCAAATGCTTCTTCACCCCCCAACTCGGGATTCAGCTGATTGTAATTGCAGATATCGTAACCGTGAGACGATCCCTGTTCCGCCGTCAGGTAGGGCGAGGTGTAACAATGGGTGATGCCCATTTCATGCAGATAGGGAACGATCTCTACCGCGTGGCGGAATGTGAAATCCCGGTTCAATTGCAGGCGGTAGGTACTGATCGGAAAGCGGCGTTGATGGGAGAGGTTTTCCTTGATTCGTTCCAGCCGCTCAAGGATCTCCGCGTCGAAGCTCTCATTGGATTGGGTCATGGGTTACAATTTTCCATCTTCAAATCCCTCAAGTCAAGCGAGGGGGAAGACCTTGCGGGAGTCATCAGGAAAGACGGCGGAGAATAACGGCCCCGGGACGCGGAAAGACGAGTTCGCTTCCCTTCGTCTCGATGGGCGGCGGGTCGGTGGCAAAGCGGGCTTCTTCGGTGGTCAGGATCGTTTCCCATTTCGATCGACCGTACAGGCGGGACGGGATCGTGCACGATCCCTGTCCGCTGAGGCACGCGGCGAGGAGCAGGGGAGGATGGTTTCCCGACGCCCGGAAAAGAAAAAGAAATGAATCGGACTCGAACCCCGTTTCAAAACTCGCATCCGGCCCCCATTTCAACGCCGGTTCGGATCTGCGCAGAGTGAGCAGGCACCGGACCAGATTCAGCATGCCCCGGTGCGCACCGGTTTCCTTTTCCTCCCAATTCAGCCGGCTGTTGAAAAACGTTTGCGGATCCTGCGGATCGGGAATCCGGCGGCGCTGATCCGGTTTCGAAAAGGCTTTGAAATGGCGGAACTCATTTCTCCGGCCTTCGGTGACGAGCTTTCCCAGCGCTTCGGGATGGTCGGTGAAATAGCAAAACGGTGTGGTGGCGGCCCATTCCTGCCCCATGAACAGGAGGGGAGTGGAAGGGCTAAACAGAAGAACCGCCGTTGCGGCGCGGCTGGCGGGAAGGCCGGTCTGCGAGTTCAACCGGTCTCCCAACGCCCGGTTTCCCACCTGGTCATGGTTCTGGATGCAATGCACGAAGCGGGGAAGCGGGATGCCTTCGGGGTTGCTCCCACGCGGCGCGTTCCGGAAGGCGGAGGTTTGGCCGGTATAGAACCACCCGAGCCGCAGGGTTTGCGACAGGTCGGCCACCGTACCCGAAAAATCCTGGAAGTACCCCTCCCGATCCCCCGCGAGGTGGCACCGCATCTGGTGATGCAGGTCATCGGCCCAGACCGCATCCAGTCCGTATCCTCCTTCGGGTACCGTTCGGATGATCCGCGAATCATTGCGGTCGTCTTCGGCGACGATCAGGACCTTGCGGTTCGGGGACAGGGTGGCGCGGATCTTCAGGTTGAGTTCTTTCAAAAAGTGCGTCGGGCTTTCATCCACCATCGCGTGGGTGGCATCGAGCCGGAGCCCATCGATATGGTATTCGTGAATCCAATGAAGAGCGTTCTCGATGAAAAAATGCCGGACCGGTTCGCAGAACCGGTCGTCGAGATTCACCGCATCGCCCCAGGGGCACTTGTGCTTGGGAGAATAATAGTGAGGTGAAAACGATCCCAGGTAGGCGCCCTCGGGTCCCAGGTGGTTGTAAACCACGTCGAGAAACACGGCGAGGCCAAGGTCGTGCGCGCGGTTGACCAGGCGTTGAAGATCCTCCGGGCGGCCGTAGTTGCGCGAGGGAGCAAACAGGTCCACCCCGTCGTAACCCCAGTTGCATCGGCCGGGGAATTCGGCCACGGGCATGAGTTCGATGGCCGTCACCCCCAGATCCCGGAGGTAAGGAAGCCGGTGTTCCACCCCGGCAAAGGTTCCCTCCGGACTGAACGTTCCCACGTGCAATTCGTAAAGGACCAGATGTTCCAGGTCGATTCCGGTCCAGTTTTCATCGCTCCAGGGAAACCGGCGCAGGTCGATGATTTCCGAAGGACCGTGCACCCCTTGCGGTTGGAATCGGGACGCCGGGTCGGGAAAGGCCATCCCGCCATCGATGGGGTAGCGGTACAGCGTTCCCGGCGCAAGATGGGGGACCGTCGCGGTGTGGTAGCCCTGTTCGTCTTTCCGCATGGGAAGACGGCGGGAGGGGGATGCCGAGACGATTTCCAGTTCGAGAAGATTTGCGGTCGGCGACCAGACCCGGAAATGAGTTCCCGCTTCGTCCATCCAGGCCCCGAGATCGGGGGACCCACTCATCGTTTTTTACCTCCCGCATCGAGGCGGAAGATAGCGAGAGAATGGCCTTCCAGAGGGTAGGCCCGTCCCCCCCGGGCGATTTGCCGTTCGCTTCCCGGGGTGGGTTCAAACGTGTCCAGGATGGGTTCCCAGCGTGTGCCGCGTTGCTGGGCGGGCAGAATGAAGGGGATGGTTTCATGGTGGGCGTTGATCAGAACCAGGATCGTGTCCCCGCTGATGATTCGTCCCTGTTCGTCCAGGTCCTCGATTCCTTCGCCGTTGAGCCGCATGCCCAGGCAACGTGCGAAGGGGGTGTTCCATTCCGCGGTGGTCATTTCCCGTCCGGTGCAGGAAATCCAGGCGATGTCCTTCGACTTTGAATTATTGACCGGGGCGCCCTTGAAAAACGTGCGGCGGGTGAAAACCCGTTGGGAGAGGCGCAGACGAATCAGGGTCCGCGTGAATTCCATGAACCGCGCCTGCTCCGGGGAGAGTTTCCAGTTGTACCAGCTGATTTCGTTATCCTGGCAATAGGCGTTGTTGTTGCCCGATTGCGTGCGCCCCAACTCATCCCCGCCACAGATCAGAGGAACGCCCTGGGCGAGGAGCAGGGTCGCCATGAGGTTCCGTCTCTGGCGCAAGCGGAGGGCGCGAATTTTTGATTTTGGGGTCGGGCCATCGACGCCGTAATTGAAACTCAGATTGTTGTCGGTGCCGTCCCGGTTCTGCTCCCCGTTGGCCTCGTTGTGCTTGCCGTTGTAACTGACCAGATCCTGCAGGGTAAATCCGTCGTGGGAGGTGATGAAGTTGATACTGGTTTGGGGTTTGCGGCCGGAATTGAGGTACAGGTCGCTACTTCCCGTCAACCGGCTGGCCAGTTCGGAGATTTGACCTTCGTCTCCCTTCCAGAAACGTCGTGCGTTATCCCGGAACCGGTCGTTCCATTCGCTCCAGGGAGCCGGGAAGCGTCCCACCTGGTACCCGTCGGGACCCAGGTCCCAGGGCTCCGCGATCAGTTTTACGGCGGACAGCACCGGGTCCTGGTGCACGGCTTTTAAAAATGCGGCGTGAGGATTGATTTTCCCGGCGTTTTCACGGATCAGCGTGGAGGCAAGGTCAAAACGAAATCCGTCGACATGCATTTCCGTCACCCAGTAACGCAGGCTGTCCATCACCAGTTGAAGGGTTCGCGGATGATTGATGTTCAACGAGTTGCCGCAACCCGTGAAATCCTCGTAGTACCGGGGCTGACCGGGCCGCAGGGTGTAATAGACCGGATTGTCGATGCCGCGTAGCGAGAGCGTGGGGCCGAGATGGTTTCCTTCCGCGGTGTGGTTGTATACCACGTCAAGGATCACCTCGATGCCTGCCGAGTGAAGCGCGCGCACCATGCGTTTGAATTCGAGAACGGGATTTCCCGCCGCGGTGGCGAACCGCTGATCCGGCGCGAAAAAGGAAAGCGTGCTGTATCCCCAGAAATTGGTCAGCTTTTTCTCGTAGAGGTGCCGCTCGGTGAAATGCTGATGGATGGGGAGAAGCTCGACCGTGGTGATCCCCAGCCGGGTCAGGTGTTTTAATATCGGTTCCGAAGCCAACCCGCAGAACTTGCCCCGGTATTCCGGAGGCACCTGGGGATGCAGGGCGGAAATGCTTTTGACGTGGGTTTCGTAGAAGATCGATTCGTTCATGGGGATGCGCGGAGGCCGGTCGTTTCCCCAGGTGAACGCGGGATCCACCACGACCGCCAGGGGGGCGTAAGACGCGTTGTTGCGCTTGTCCTGCGCCAGGTCCTGACCCGGCGCGAGGAGCCGATACGAAAACATGAAATCGTTGGCGTTTCCCGACCGCACCACCCATCGGGCATAAGGATCGAGCAGGACTTTGAAAGGATTGAACCGCAGGCCCCGTTCCGGATCGTAAGGTCCGTGAACCCGGTAACCGTAGAGACATCCGGGACGGATATCTCTCAGGTAGAAATGCCAGACATGGTGAGTTTTGTTGACGACGTCGATCCGGCGGGTCTCGCGTCGGGAATGAATGCTTTCGAAGAGGCAGAGCTCCACCCGGGTGGCATTTTCACTATACAGGGCAAAGTTGACTCCGCAACCGTCCCATGTCGCGCCAAGCGGGTAAGGTTTACCGGACTGCTTCATACGGGATCCCCAGGGGGAGAGGAATCAATAAACGGGATTATGAAAATAATACAATGCGTCCTCCCCTGGACGGATGGTGTAATCGGGAAGGCTGGAACATTGCTCAAGAGCGATTTTCCATTTCGCCCCGTCCTTCGTGAACACATAGTTGCAAACGCTGTGCTGGCGGATGTCGGTGTCGGTGCTTTCCGAGGTGACGCTGATCAATTCGTCCACAAGGATGTATCCGACCTTCTCCCCCGATTCCCCGGCCAGGACCGATCGCGTATTACTGCATTTCAGATTTTTGAAGTCCGACATCATCTGCTGGTAATCCTGAATCCGGTTCTCCAGAAGCGCGCGCTTGTCATCGGTCATGATCACCAGTTTGGAACTGTAGAATTCCGTGATCTTGTTGGGCTGGGAGCAGACCAGGGAATCGATTTTTTTGAGAATATCCGTATAAGCCTTGGTATCGGCGGCCTCAACCGTTACCGGGATGAGGGAGAACATGACCATCCACGCACCCAGAATCGCTAGTGTAAAGGACTTTATCATCGAACTTCTCCAAGAATGGTTTGACAGATCATGGCGTTGTTTTGGGGAGCGGGGCGGGAAAACCCGGCTCAGGGGAAGTTTTGAAAATAGATTTCCACCGTCTCGCCCGAAAGGCCCCAACCGATTTCTCCGGACCCCGCAAACGTGGTGATGGTTCCATCCGGAGATATTTTCCGGATCCGGTTATTCCCCATGTCCGAGATGTACATATTGCCTTTTGAGTCGAATGCCGCCGCGGAGGGATTTTTCAACATGGCGCTGACCGCGGGGCCGTTGTCTCCCGCGTAACCGCCGTAACCGTTCCCCGCAACCGTTTCGATTTTCCCGTCTTTACCGATTTTCCGGATGATGTGGGTGATCGAACCCACGATGTAGAGCTCGCCCGAGGGACTGAATACGAGATCGTCCATGGACCGGAGGCCGGCTTGTAGCGCGGGTCCGCCGTCCCCCGAATCTTCATGCCTCCCGTTTCCGGCGAAGGTCGTGATGATGCCCTTCGTGTCGATTTTTCGGATTCGATTGTTGGCGGTGTCGGCGATGAAGAGATTGCCGTTCGCGTCCAGGGCCACGGATCCGGGATCCCGGAATGCCGCTTTCACCCCCGGGCCCCCATCCCCAAAGTAATCGGATTCTCCCGTTCCCGCGATGGTGGAGATATTTCCCTTAAGGTCCAGCTTCCGGATCTGGTGATTGATCCGGTCCGGGATATAGAGGTTGTCCTTGCTGTCGAACGTAAGGTCCGAAAACTGGGTGATGGCCTCGATTTTGCTCGAGGCCGAAAGTCCCCGGTACTTGTCTTTCTTGATGGTTTCCAGGTACTTGGGATCGGAGGTGTCCAGGACGTTGTGAATGATCCCTTTGGCATCGATTTTTCGGATGATGCTGACGAATCCGCTGGGACTGACCAGGTAAATCTCGCCTTTGTGGCTGATTGCGAGCGTGGTGACCCCATACAGGTTGGCTTCGAGGGCCGGGATTCCGTTACCGATGTTTCCCCGCACCCCATTCCCGGCAATGGTGGTGATGATTCCATTGGGGTTGATTTTGCGAATGCGGAAATGCGATTTGTCGGAGACGTACAGATTATCCTTGGAATCCACCGCGAGCCCGTGGGGGAAGTCAAGGACCGCGCCGGTGGCCGGTCCGCCATCGCCCCCGAACAATTTTTTTCCGTTCCCCGCCACCGTGGCCACCTGGCCCGAAGCGAGATCGATCTGCCGGATCCGGTAATGGGAACGGTCGACGACAAGGAGATGTCCTTGTTTGTCCATGGTGACGTCGA
>PCWF01000195.1:15581-17299 GCA_002796165.1 Nitrospinae bacterium CG11_big_fil_rev_8_21_14_0_20_56_8 | reverse complement strand
GCGGCCCGGCTGGCGGCGTTGAAGAAATTCCGCAACGGCCAGGCCCGCGTGCTGGTGGCGACCGATATCGCCTCGCGCGGACTCGACGTGGACGGGATCACCCACGTGATCAATTACGAACTGCCTCACGAGCCCGAGAGTTACGTGCACCGCATCGGCCGCACGGCGCGGGCGGGCGCTTCGGGAATCGCCATCTCGTTGTGCGACGCGGGAGAACATGTCAGCCTGCGGCAGATCGAGAAGACCATTTGCCGCTCGGTCACCGTGTTCGAGGACCATCCGTATCACTCTCACGCGGTGGCGTCCATGGGCCGCAAGAGCCACGCGGGGAACGGTGCGGGCCATAACCGGCCGGCCGGCCATTCCGCCCGCAAACCGAATCCCGGACGGCCTAACCGGTTCGGCGGAAAGAATCGGGGGTCCAGCCCGAAATTTCGCGGCCGAGCCCGGGCCGGTAGATGAAAAAATCTCCCGTCCGCGGCCCAGCCCGAGCCGGTAGATGAAAAAATCCCCCCTTCCCCGTCGGGGGAAGGGGGGAAATTTCCGGATGGGGTGTTCCCGGCGTCAGGGTTGAACTTTTTCCCGCTTCCCTTCTCCAGCCTGGCGGGAAAGATCGCTTATTTCCCACAGCATTTCTTGAACTTTTTTCCGCTTCCGCAGGGGCAGGGATCGTTGCGTCCCACTTTCGGCTGGTCCCGGACCATGGGCTTGGAAGAGGATGGGCCGGACGGGGTGACGATCTCCGAATTTTGTTCATCGTAATACCACTTCCCGTTTTCCCGGATGAACCGGGAGCGTTCGTGTAGCGTTCCCTCCTTCCCGTCTTCCCGGTAATGGGCGATGAAGGTGACTTCCCCCGCGTTGTCGAAATGGCCCCCGTCGCGCGTATCGAGGATTTCCAGACGGGTCCAGACCTTATCCGTATCCCGTGGGGAATCGCTCCGGGCCTTATCTCCTCGTCCGCCCCCAGGATACCGGGTTTTGTCGAGGTAATCCCACTCTCTCATCGCGAATGCGGTAAAGCGCGACCGCATCAGATCCTCCGCCGTATCCGCCGTTCCCACTCCACGGATCAGGGGACCGCAACAGTCGGTATAGGGAAAACTATGGCCGCAGGGACATTCTTTCATATGGATATCAACCGGTTATCCTTCCTGTTTTTTTTGTTCCGGGAATCATTGACTTTACGAAAAGCGATTATATATCCTGTTTGTACGGGGAGCTTCCGAAAACAAGACGCCCCGGGTGTATTGAAACGTTAATTTAAAAGGCGAAGAGAAAGAAATATGAACGCGATCAAGACCACGATGTTGTTGGGACTTTTAACGGTGCTTCTGGTTCTGGGCGGCATGGCCCTCGGCGGTCAGGAAGGAATGGTGATGGCCTTTATCCTGGCCCTGGTGATGAATTTCGGCACCTATTTTTTCAGCGATAAAATTGTGTTGTCCATGTACAACGCCCGGGAGATCGGCGAATCCGATTCTCCCGAAATTTTCAGCATCGTCCGGGACCTTTCCCGCAAGGCCGGGATTCCCATGCCGCGCGTGTATCATATCCCCTCCGAGCAACCCAACGCCTTTGCGACCGGGCGCAATCCCGAGCACGCGGCGGTCGCCTTCACCGACGGGATCGTGCGCATTCTCGACCGGGAAGAGTTAGCCGGCGTTCTGGCGCACGAGTTGGGGCATATCCGGAATCGCGACATTCTGCTCGGGACC
>PCWF01000195.1:12339-15549 GCA_002796165.1 Nitrospinae bacterium CG11_big_fil_rev_8_21_14_0_20_56_8 | reverse complement strand
GCGCACGCGCGAATACAAGGCCGACCGGACGGGTGCGGAACTGGTGGGGTCTCCCGTTCCGCTGGCCAGCGCCCTGCGCAAGTTGGAGCAGGCCGCGCAGAGAATCCCGATGAATGCCGAACCCGCCACCGCGCACATGTTTATCGTCAGTCCCCTGACCGGGAAGGATTTCGCCAGCCTGTTCAGCACGCATCCGCCGACCGAGAAGCGGATCGCCGCGCTGATGGCTCTTACCGGGGCGGGCGGCGAACGCCTCGCTTCGGGACGGCCCGGTCCCATGATTTCCCCCTCGTCGGGATACGAATGGTAACCCGCGGTTTGAAACGCCGAGGCTCAAGAAGTTTCATCGCGGGCCTCGGCGGACGCGCCCGGCCCGCAGGGTCGCTTCGTTCAATTCCCCACCGGAACCCGGCGCGAGTCTGGTTTATCTTTTCTGCTCGATGTGCGGCAGGAATTTCCCATTCCAGGTGATCACCACCCGGTCCTCTCCCTGGGCCCCCTTGATCTTGTCCACGCCGATCTTGAAATCGATCGCCGACATGATGCCGTCTCCGAATTTTTCCTGGATGATGTCGAGGATCGATTCCCCATAATGCGCGCAGACCTCCGTCATGCGGTAGATATGGGGTTCCTGCAAAATGGCGGGGTCGTACGAGCGCAGGGGAGGCCGGCTCATTTCGTGGAGGAGGGATTTGTTGAGGCCGGGAACCAGCGCCGCGAGTTGGGTTGCGGTTTCGGGTTTCAACTGGGCCTGACGGCGAAACAATTGGGCGACGTACACGTTGCCCAGTCCGAGCGCCTGGCCCAATTCGTCCCAGGTTTTTCCCGAAGCCTCCTTTGCGGCCAGCAGTTTGCCCACCACTTCCTTTTTTTCCATGGTGCGACTCCTTTGCAAAATTGGGGTTGCGGGGCCGTTCCGGTTCGATCCACCTCGCCGGGGACGTCGAAAATCGTTTTTCCGTGGCGCGTCAATCTCTCCGCACCAGCCGCGCCGCATGCGAGATGGTCTTGTCGTTTTTTTCGTACCAGTAGGGACAGCCGTTGACGTAAAACAGGATCTGCGCCTCCTGTCCCCGGACTTGACTGGTCCAGGTGCAGTTCCCGGCTCCGGGAGGAAAAATGGGATCGAGGTGAATGTCGCCCCCATTCGCATCCTTGTTGAGCTTGGCGGGATCGTAAAGCGAAGAGGCCTCCTGTACCGTCGGAAGCCGCCAGTTGTCGTGCCCGCCGGTTTTCTGCCCGTTGATCTGTTTTACGAACGCCTCGGCTTCGTCCCAACTCACTTCTTTTTCCAACGTCAATTGCGAGTCCCGCGCCAGCCAGGTCAGGCTGGTGAGAGAATCGTAGATGGTGTCCTCGTCAATTTTGAGAAACCTTGATTTGGTCGTGTCCATATTTCTTTCTTTCTGGAATGGAATCTCCAACCCGAAGTGGGGGAGGAGACGGGATGAATGATTTTTGGCCACCTCTAACAGGATGCTTAAAAACAATTCAGGGTGTCATTCCGAGCCGCTTTGCGGCGAAGAATCTTGGCTGGGCCTACTATGGGGCATGCGCCAATTATGTTCCCGCCAGATCCTTCGCTCGGGCCAGATCCTTCGACAAGCTCAGGATGACATTTAAAAAAGGCTCAGGATGACATTTGGAAAGGCTCGGGTTGTCATAAAAAGCGCCAACTTGCCGTTCCGAGCCGCTTTGCGGCGAAGAATCTTGCCCGAAACCCTTGTCCAGCTTGATCTTTTAAGGGTGCCTCTCATAATTCACGATTTTTCCAGGCCGCCCACTCGCGGATCCCTGGGAACCCAAGGCTCGCTCGTGGCCAACGGTAATTTTTAGAGGTCCCCTTTTGATTCGAATCAGGTTACAGAATTTAATCGATTCTGTAAAGGTCTTCGCGCCGATCTTCGAAGAGCTGGTTGCGCGGGTTGAGATACTTGTTGCGCGATTGTTCCGGGTCGATTTCGATCACATGGTTTTCCGGCCGCTCGATCGAGGCGCGGTAGAGGACATTTCCGTCCGGATCCACGACCTGGCTTTGTCCCATGAAACGCAGGGCGTGGCCGGGGACCCGCTCTTCTTTCCCCACGCGGTCGGCGGTGATGGCGAAGACCCGGTTCTCCAGGCAACGGGTGATCATCGCCTGCGGGCAATGGGCGAGCACGAGATTGGCCGGATGGGCAATGATCTCCGCCCCCTGGAGCGCGAGGACCCGCGCCGTTTCCGGAAATCTCCAGTCGAAACAGATCATGACGCCGACGCGCACCCCTCCCAGGTCGAAGACCTTCAGCGGCAGGTTGCCGGGCTGGAACACTTCTTTTTCGGTGTCGAACAGATGGGCTTTCCGGTATTTCCCCACGTAACCTTCGGGACCGACGATCACCGCGCTGTTGTAGACGATGCCTTCGTCGATCTCGGGGAGGCCCGCGACCAGGAACTGGCGGTTTGCGCGCGCCGCTTCGATGAGGGCTTCCGTGGTGGGGCCGCCGGGGATCGGCTCGCCCAGATCCCGCGCTTCTTCGGGGCCGGTGAACTGGTAGCCGGTGGCGAACAGCTCGGGAAGGACGACGAGGTCGGCCTGCATCCCCGAAAGGATTTCAAGGGCGGCGTCCAGGTTGTGCCGAACCGATCCGAAGACCGGATCGTTCTGGATAAACCCGACCCGCATGGTGGTGTCCTCAGAGTTGGGAATGTTCGTGCCGCATCATGTGGTCCACGAGCGTCAACGCCACCATGGCCTCGGCGATGGGCACCGCGCGCGGGGCGACGCAGGGATCGTGGCGGCCTTCGACCCTTATTTTCGCCGGTTGGCCGTCCACCGTCACCGTGTCCTGCTCGCGGCTGATCGAGGAGGTGGGTTTGACGACGAAACGGACCACGATGTCCGATCCGTTCGAGATGCCGCCGTGGATCCCTCCCGCATGGTTGGTGCGGGTGGTGACCTTGTTCCCTTTCATGATGTAGGGATCGTTGCACTCGGAGCCCAGCAGGTTCACCGCTTCGAATCCAATGCCCACTTCCACCCCCTTGACGGCGGGGATGCTCATCAGCGCTTTGGCCAGGTCGGCGTCGAGCCGGTCGAAGACCGGTTCCCCGAGTCCCGGCGGAACCCCCTGGGCGATCACTTCCAGGATGCCGCCGACCGAGTCCCCGTTCTTGCGCGCTTCCAGGATATGCTCCACCATTTTTTCCGCGGCGTGTTTGTCGGGACAC
>PCWF01000195.1:9231-12304 GCA_002796165.1 Nitrospinae bacterium CG11_big_fil_rev_8_21_14_0_20_56_8 | reverse complement strand
GTTTCGCGCGCGCTGGACCGCCCTCCTCCCCGGTAATCCCGGAATCCGTATTTGCTCAAATAGGTGAAATCGGCGTGGCCGGGACGAAACCGGTCGCGGATGAGTTCGTACTTGGAAGAATCGGCGTCCTGATTTTCCACCCAGAGGGCGATCGGGGTGCCCGTGGTCTTGCCCTGGAACACGCCGGAGAGGATCCGTACGCGGTCGGCTTCCTTGCGCTGGGTGGTCACCTTGCTTTGACCGGTGCGCCGCCGGTCGAGGTCTTTCTGGATATCCTCTTCCTTGAGGGCCAGCCCGGCAGGACAACCGTCCACAACGACACCGATTCCGGGGCCGTGGGATTCTCCCCAGGTGGAGATGCGAAAGAGTGTTCCAAACGTGTTTCCGCCCATAGGGTTAGAAGAGTAGGGGTTGCAATGGGAACGGGGCCGTTACCCGGCCCGGAACAGACCGCCGCGACCCCGCAGACGGTCCTGACAGGAATGGCTCGATTTGGACACTCGGGAAGCATCGCGGCCCACTCGATGGGACAACGGTCGAAGCCATGAATTATCTATTTGAATTTCTGGAAGTTTTCTGTTTTGAGCCCGGATTGGGGGGAAGGAAGCCTTTGTTGCCGTCAAGTTCGGACCGTTCCCACCGCTCTTCCGCCGGGCCGTACGGACCTGCGGGACCGGGTTGGCGGTGGCCAGACAAGGGGGGAGGTTAACCTTCTTCCTTGTCAACAAGTTCCCGCAATTCTTTCCCCGCCTTGAAAAAGGGCACTCGCTTGGCAGGTACCTGAACCTTGGCTCCGGATTTGGGATTGCGTCCCGTCCGTGCATTCCGCCGACGGATACGGAAACTTCCAAATCCACGCAGTTCCACCTTTTTCCCTTGGCCCAGAGATTCGGTAATGCTTTGGAATACGGTGTTTACAACAACTTCGGTTTGCTTTTTGGTGAGATTGATTTGGCTGGCCACCTTTTCAACCAGCTCTGCCTTTGTCATTTCAGCCCCCCCCGAAAGCTAGTAGGAAAAAAAACCTGTCATGATAGGCAGGAAGTATATCATTGAGGGTAAGTAAGTCAAGAATTTTAAACGCTTTGGGCGCAGGGTTTTTAAAGTGGAGCGGGTGGGACCCCAAGGCCCGGTCCTTCCAAAATGAGAACCGGAATCAGGGAACGGTCCAGATTAACTGGAGGCTGGGGATCACCGGGTGGGTTACCCGGTTGGTAAAGTAATTTGGGGTAATACTTTGAAGCAAAAGGTCTAACAGGCCTTCGTGCTTTTCTTCCTGAACGACCCGGGGTTCTCCCTCGATCCCCACCTCCCGGGCCAGCCTGGCGATGGCGGATTCCAGTCCCCCCAGTTCATCGACCAGTTTCAGTTCGAAGGCCTGCTTTCCGGTAAAGATGCGGCCATCGGCGATTTTGCGCACGTTTTCCACAGGAAGGTCGCGGCCCTCGGCCACGGCCTGGATGAATTGGCCGTGCACGTCGTCGACGACCGTTTGCAGGTATTCCCGCTCCTGTTGGGTCATCGGGCGCACCGGAGACCCGGCGTCCTTGAACTGGCCGCTTTTGATCACTTCCGGTTTGACGCCGATTTTCCCGATCAACTCTTCCACGTTGCTGAAGGCCATGATGACGCCGATGCTCCCCGTCAACGTTCCCGGGTTGGCGATGACGCGGTGGGTCGGGCTGGCGATATAATATCCGCCGGAGGCGGCAATGCTCCCCAGCGAGGCATAGATGGTCTTGTGGCTATCGCGGACGCGGACCACCTCATCGTAGATTTCCTGCGAGGGGCCCACCGCCCCGCCGGGGGAGTCCACCCGCAACACGATCCCCAGCACGCTTCGGTCCTTGCGGTACCGCGCCAGTTGCCGAACCACGTCCCGCGAATCGGTAATGATCCCCGCCACCTCGACCACGGCGATCTTCCCGCTTCCGATTATGGATTTTGGGAGGATCGATGTTGCCGCGACGGAAAGCAGGGCGATCCCCGCGGCGGCCCCAAGAAAAATCATGAGGCCGCGCGCAAAGGATTTTTTACTGGGTTCCGGAAGGGGAGTTTCCACCGCCGTTTTCTCCTTGGGGTTTGACTCGAAAGGGGATCAGTTCCCCTCTTCCGCATCCGATTCTTCCGAATCGGCGTTCTCCTTGAAGTTCTCCACGTGGGCCTGTTCCTGCTCGATGGCCTGCAGGTCCAGGTTTTCCTCGTAGGCCTTGATGCTCAGGGCGATCTTCTTGCTGGAGGTATCCACCTTGATGACCTTGGCCTTGATCTCGTCCCCTACCTTGGCGACCGATTCGGGATTGGTGACTTTTTTGGAGCTCAACTGGGAGACGTGAATGAGGCCTTCGAGGCCATCGCCGAATTCGGCGAAGGCTCCGAACCCAGTCACCTTGATGATGGTGCCCACCACCTCGGTGCCGACGGGATAATTCTTCGCGATGTCGTCCCAGGGATCGGGCTGGAGTTGCTTGACGCCCAGGGAGATGCGGCAATTGTCCTTGTCGATGCTCAGCACCACCGCCTTGACGCTTTCCTTCTTCTTCAGGACTTCGGAGGGATGCTTGATTTTCTTCCAGCTCAGGTCGGAGATGTGGATCAACCCGTCCACCCCGTCTTCCAGTTCCACGAAGGCCCCGAAGTCGGTGAGGTTGCGGACGGTTCCCTCAACCTCGGTGCCGATCGGGTATTTGGACTCGATGTTTTCCCACGGGTTGGGTTCGATCTGTTTCATGCCGAGGGAAATGCGCTTGCGGTCCTTGTCGAGGGTCAGCACCACGGCATCTACCTTGTCATGCAGGGATACCATTTTGCTGGGATGGCGAACGTGACGGCTCCAACTCATCTCGGAGATATGCACGAGGCCCTCGATGCCCTTTTCGAGCTCGACGAATACGCCGTAGTCGGTGATGCTGACCACTTCCCCGCCGATGCGTGTGCCCACCGGATATTTTTCTTCCACGTTGACCCACGGGTCGGGGGTGATCTGCTTGAGTCCCAGGGAAACGCGCTCTTTTTCCTTGTCGAACTTGAGGACCATCACCTTCACCTTGTCGCCGATGGAGAACATCTCGGA
>PCWF01000195.1:0-9222 GCA_002796165.1 Nitrospinae bacterium CG11_big_fil_rev_8_21_14_0_20_56_8 | reverse complement strand
CACGCGGCCCCACGACATATCGGTGATGTGGAGGAGGCCGTCGATCCCGCCCAGGTCGATGAACACGCCGTACTCGGTGATGTTCTTGACGATCCCCTCGACGAGGTTGCCTTCCTCCAGCCGGTGCAGGGTGTCTTCCCGGATCTGCTTGCGTTGCGCCTCCAGGAGAACGCGGCGGGACAGCACGATGTTGCCGCGCTTCTTGTTCATCTTGATGATCTTCATCTGGAACCGTTCGCCGATCAGTTTTTCGAGGTTGCGGATGGGGCGCAGGTCGATCTGCGAGCCGGGCAAAAATGCCTTGAGGCCGATGTCCACCGTGAGGCCGCCCTTGGCCTTGGCCACAACCACGCCGTCGATGATCTGGTCGGTTTCGTAGGCTTTCACCAGTTCGTCCCACAGCTTGATCTTGTTGGCTTTCTCCTTGGAGAGGACCACGTTCCCTTCGGAGTCTTCGACCCGTTCCAGGAACACCTCGATCTCGTCGCCGACTTTCAGGTGTTTCCCATGCTCGGGAAACTCGGCCACGGGGATAATGCCTTCCGACTTGAATCCGACATCCACCGTTACCATGTCCTTGGACAGGTCCAGAACCCGGCCGGTGATGATTTGTCCTTCCTTGAACTGGCCCAGGCTGGTGTTGAAGTAATCCTCCATTTCCTGCCAGGCGGCTTTTCCATCCCCGCCGGAAGATCTCTGCCCTTCAAGTTCCTCCATGTCCGCCAGTGCGTCTTGTTCCAACAGCTCTTTGATATCCATGGTCAACTGATTCTCTCTTAAGTTAATGGGTTGAGGTTGATAAGAATACGCGTTATTGAATCCTGATGATGGACAACATTTTTTCCACCACCTCGTCAACCGAGTGGTGGGTGGTATCGACGATAATTCCGTTTTCCGCGGGCCTCAGCGGAGAAATGGCGCGATTGCGGTCCTCATGGTCGCGTTGCCGGACCTGGTCGACGATGGTATTCAGCTCCACGTCCATGTTTTTTTCCTTGAGTTCCAGGTACCGCCGCCGTCCGCGTTCTTCCGGATCGGCGTCGAGAAAGAATTTGTACTCCGCATCGGGAAACACGACGGTCCCGATGTCGCGTCCGTCCATGACCACATGACCGTTCCGCCCCAACTCCCTCTGCTTGGCGGTGAGGAGTTCCCGGATCTTTTTCTGCGCGGCGACGACGGCGGCGCCGCGTCCGACCGCTTCGTCCTTCAGCCGGTCGGTCACGTCTTCCCCGTCGGCGACGACCCGTTGCCCGCCCGGCTGGGGCACCAGGTCGACGGTGATCTCTTCCGCGACCCGGGCGACAGCCACCTCGTCGGCCAGGTCCACTCCCGCGCATTGGGCTTTCAACGCCACCGTGCGGTACATCGCCCCGGTGTCGATGTACCGGAAATTCAACTTGAGCGCGATAATCTTGGCGACCGTGCTTTTCCCACTCCCCGCGGGGCCATCGATGGCAATGATCATTCCGTCTAGGCCAGGTTCATTCGGTATCGGTTCGCATTCTGGAACGATTGCTCTAGAGGTAGCGATTCGTTCCTTTCGATCCATTGCCGGGTTTGCTCCAGGTCTCCCTGGAAACGCTCGATCATGTCCAGAATGGCCTGCCGGTTGGAGATGCAGATGTCCCGCCACATGACCGGGTCGCTGGATGCAATGCGCGTGATGTCCTTCAACCCGCCTCCGGAAAAGGAGGCGACGTTGTCATAATGAGCGGTCCGCAGGGACCCGACGGTGTTCATCAGCGCGAACGCGACGATGTGGGGCAGGTGGCTCACCGCACCGAACACCAGGTCGTGCTCGTCCATGTCCATTTCGATCACGTCCATATCCACCCCGTGCCACAATTGCCGTGTTTGTTCCAGCGCACCGGAATCCGTCTTCGCCGTGGGGGTGACGATGCACTTGGCCCTCCGGAACAGGTTGGAGGTCGAAGCATTGAGTCCCGATTTTTCCCCTCCCGCAATGGGGTGGGATCCCACGAACCGCACCCGGTCTGGAAGAAACGATTCGATTTCGCGCACCACGGGGCCTTTGACCGAACCCACGTCGGTCAACAGGCACCCCTCCCGGAGCGTGGGGAGCATTTCCCGCACGAGGGGGGCAATGGAGGTCACCGGAGAGCACACGACCACGAGGTCGGAGCCTTTGACGGAGGTGGAGAGCGTGTCTCCGAACGCGTCGATGATGCCCCGCCGTTTGGCTTCTTCCAGGGTGCCCCGGGTCCTGCCGAATCCGCACACCCGGTTCACGATGCCCTTCTCCCGGCAGGCGCGGGCCAGAGAAGCTCCGAGGAGCCCAACGCCCACGATCGTCATCTGTTGAAATAGCGGCATCCTCTCAAGCCTTTTTGGGGTAGGACCCCAGCACTTTCATGAACAGGCACCGCTTCCTCAGCGTCTCCAGCACACGGGTCACGGTGGGATCTTCGCGGTGTCCCTCGAAATCGAGGTAAAACAAATATTCCCACGGCCGGTTGCGTAGCGGCCGCGACTGAATTTTGGTCAGGTTGATCTTGTTTCGGGCGAACAATTGGAGCGTTTTGAGCAGGGACCCGGCTTCGTCCTTGATGGAAAACATGACCGAGGTCTTGTTCCGTTTTGCGCGGTGGACGGGTTCCTTGCCGATGACCAGGAACCGGGTGTGGTTTTCGGCCCGGTCCTGGATATTTTCCGCAACGATTTTCAACTGGTACATCTCCGCCGCCAGCTTTCCCGCGATGGCCGCCGTATCTTTTCTCCGGGCCGCCATTCCCGCCGCCGCCGCCGTGCTCGAGGCGGGCACCTGGGGAACGTTGGGCATGTTGCGGTTGAGCCATATCCGGCATTGCGCCAGCGGCTGGGGATGCGAATGGATTTCCTTGATGGCGCTCGCCTTCCCGGATTTGGACAGGAGGTAAAGCGCAATGGGGAGCTTGGTCTCGTCGCAGATCACCAGCGGCGAATCGACGAAACAGTCGAGGGTCAGGTTGATGACGCCTTCGATGGAATTTTCAATGGGCACCACGCCGTAATCGGCCTTCTCGGCTTCGACGTATGAGAATACCGATTCGATGCTGTTGCAGGACAGGAACCGGGCCGAATGGCCGAATTGCTTGATCGCCGCCTGGTGGGTGAACGTCGTCTCGGGTCCCAAATGGGCGATGCGAAGGGGTTTTTCGAGAGCCAGGGTGGCCGAGAACACCTCCCGGAACACCGACTCCACCGCCGCGTTGGGGAAAGGGCCTTCGTTGATTTGCTTGAGGCGATCGATGATTTCACGTTCCCGTTGCGGGACGTGAAAATGATTCGCCGCGTTGATCCTGGATTTTTCCCTACCGATGTGAATCGCCAGCGTGGCGCGGCGATTGATCAACTTGAGGATTTGATCGTCGATCTTGTCTATCTGTTCGCGTAGAAGGTCGATCTGGCGCAAATCATGGGTACCGCCCTTTCATTGGATTTTCGGGAAAAGGGAGGCAAATCTCCCGTTTCCGAAGAGGGAAAGGTTGATGATTTCATATTTCCCCAATAAAATGCAAGAGAATTATTTTTCAACCGCCTCGTCCCACGGGGTTTTCTCATTCAATACCCGTATACTTTCACGGAGGATATAAAGGAATGGTTCTGCTCGAATTCAGCATGACCCCCCTCGACAAGGGGGAAAGCGTCAGTCCCTACGTCAGCCGCTCGCTCAAGATCGTGGACGAAAGCGGGGTCGATTACCGCCTCACCCCCATGGGCACCTGCCTGGAAGGGGAATGGGACGCGGTGATGGGGGTCATCAAGAAATGCTTCGACACTATGAACGCGGACTGCAATCGCATCACCTGCTCGATCAAGATCGACTACCGCAAGGGAAAAGCGGGCCGGTTGGAAAGCAAAATCGCCTCGGTGGAGGAAAAACTGGGGAAGACGCTGAAGAAATAACCCCATGCCCTGGGCGTAGGGGCGGGGGGATTTTCCTTTGCGCGCTTCGCGTCTTTGCGGTTCGAACCCGGTTGCCGCTGGGAGGGCGGCCTCAGGTGGTGTATTCGCCGTTGATCCGGACGTAGTCGTAGGAGAGGTCGCAGGTGTACACCTCGTCGGCCTTGTCCCCCAGGTGGAGGTTCAGGGCGATGAGGATGTCCCGCGATTTCATTTTCTTCCGCAGGGCCGACTGCGAGGTGGCCTTGTCGGGTCCGCCGTTTTTAAACAACGACGCGCCGTTGAGCCGGATCTCGATCTTGTCCTCCCGCACCGGGGCTCCGGAATAGCCTGCGGCGGCCAGAATTCTTCCCCAGTTGGGGTCTTCCCCGAACAGCGCCGTCTTCACCAGGGACGACTTGGCCACGGCGTTGGCCACGGTATAGGCCTGCTTGCCGGTCTTCGCGCCTTCCACCCGCACGGTCACGAACTTCGTCGCCCCTTCGCCGTCCCGCACGATCTGGAACGCCAGGTCCCGGCACACTTCGGTCAAGTGTTCGACAAAGCGGGTGTAGGCCGGGGTGCCTTTGCGGATGGGCGCATTTTTTGCCTCGCCGTTGGCGAGGAGGAACACGCAGTCGTTGGTGCTCATGTCGCCATCCACGGTGATCCGGTTGAAGCTCCGGTTCACCGCCGCTTTCAAAGCTTCCCGGAGCGCGCCCCGTTCCACCGCCGCATCGGTCACCACGTAACCGAGCATGGTCGCCATGTCGGGATGAATCATGCCCGATCCCTTGCACATGCCGGAGATCGTGAGGGTCTTTCCCTCCTGCCGGTACCGGAGGGACGAGGCCTTGGGGACGAGATCGGTGGTCATGATGGCGCGCATGGCGTCCTGCCATCCCCGCGTGGACAGCTCGGAGGCCAGCCGGGGAATCCCGGAAAGAATCTTCCCGACGGGCAGGGGAACGCCGATGATTCCCGTCGAGGCAATCAGCACCTCACCCGGAGCGATGGACAGGGTTTCGGCCAACTGCCGGGCCACCGCCTGGCAGTCCTTGTACCCCTGCGGACCCGTGCAGGCGTTGGCGTTGCCGCTGTTGGTGAGGACGGCGCGGAACGGTCCCGGCCGTTTCAGGGCTTTTTCGCTGAAGGTGACGCTGGGCGAGCGCACCCGGTTGCGGGTGAACACGCCCGCCCCGGCGGCGGGGGTTTCCGACCAGATCAGGCAGAGGTCTTTTTTCTTTCCGTCTTTGATGCCGCAGGTGATTCCCGCAAACTGGAATCCCCGTGGCGCGATGAAGGGATGTTTCATAAGGAAACCTTAAACAATCGTCGGAATTTTTTCATAATCCGCAAGTTTCAAACCATCCCCGAAGTTCGCCCGGGGTTTTTTCATTTTGTCATCCTGAGCCGCATCGGCGGCGAAGAATCTGGCCTGCACCCTCGGCGAGGGTTGGTTCAAGGTTTTCTGCAAGATTCTTCGGCGCCCTTCGGCGCCTCGGAATGACAGGTTGGCGCATTTCATGATAACCCGGGCCCTTGCAAAACGTTACTCCGGGCCCTTTTTTAAATGTCATCCTGAGCCTTCGGCGAAGGATCTGGCCTGAGCGAAGGATCTGGCCTGCACCCTCGGCGAGGGTTGGTTCAAGGTTTTCTGCAAGATTCTTCGCCGCAATGCGGCTCAGAATGACAGGTTGGCGCATTTCATGATAACCCGGGCCCTTGCAAAACGTTACTCCGGGCCCTTTTTTAAATGTCATCCTGAGCCTTCGGCGAAGGATATGGCCTGCACCCTCGGCGAGGGTTGGTTCAAGGTTTTCTGCAAGATTCTTCGGCGCCCTTCGGCGCCTCGGAATGACTTAAGGGCACCTCGAATGATTCACGATTTTCCCCGCCGACCATTTGCTGGCCCTTAATCCTCAAGGGCCGGCTCATGGATTATGGCGATTTTTTGAGGTTCCCTTAAGACCCTTTCAAATGTTCTTCGCCGGTTCCTCAAGGTATCCGGATTCAGGGAACGAGAGCGGGGAAATCGAGACCCGTTTTCTCATTGATCCCCAGCATGAGGTTCATATTCTGTACCGCCTGGCCGGAAGCGCCCTTGACCAGGTTGTCGATCGCCGAAGTGATGACGACCCGGCGCGTACGCGGATCCACGTGCGCCCCGATGTCGCAGAAATTGGTTCCGGCGACGAACCGGGTGTTGGCGAACCGGCCCTCGGGAAGCACCCGCACGAACGGTTCGTTTTTATAAAACTCCCGGTAGGTCCCGAGCACGTCTTCCAGCGTGGCCTCGCGCGTGAGGTTGAGGTATACGGTGCTCAGGATGCCCCGCGTCATGGGCATGAGGTGCGGGGAGAAGGAGATGCGGATTTCACGTCCTGCCAGCGCGGAGACCTCCTGCTCGATTTCCGGCGTGTGCCGGTGCGTGCCCAGGGCGTAAGCGGACACGCCCTCGTTGGCCTCGCAGAATTGGGTGTGAAGGGCGGTTTTTCGTCCCGCTCCCGAAACTCCCGACTTGCTGTCGGCGACGATGCTGTCCGGGTCCACCCTATCCGAGGATAACAGGGGTGCCAGGGCCAGAATGACGCTGGTGGGGTAACAGCCCGGATTGGCCACGAGTTTCGCGCTCTGAATTGCGGAACGGTGGATCTCGGGAAGGCCGTAAACGGCTTCTTTCAGGGTTTCGGGATTTTTGTGCGGAACCGCGTACCAGGCCGCGTAAACCGATGCGTTTTTCAACCGGTAGTCGGCGCTCAGGTCGATCACGCGGCAGTTGGAGGTGAGGAACCGGGGCACCTGGTCCATCGCCGCGGTATGCGGCAGGGCGAGGAACAGGACGTCCAGGTCCTCGGCCCGTAGGGAGTCCAGCGGGACGGTCTTCAAATCGCAAAACCCGGTCAGCGACGGAAACACCTCGGCCACGGACTGGCCCTGGTAGGTCTCCGAGGTGACGCAGGCGATTTCCACCTGCGGGTGCCGCAGAAGCAGTCTGATCAATTCAAGTCCGGTATAGCCGGTGGCCCCGGCAATGCCTGCTTTCAACATGGTCTGAGGGGTAAAAGGGAGACGATTCGAAATGGAACTGGACACACTTCGGGCGGGGAAGCCCCCCGCGGGGCGGTAAAATAGAATTCGGGATTAACGCTTGGAGAACTGGAAACGCTTGCGTGCGCCGGGACGGCCGTATTTTTTACGCTCCACGATCCGGGAATCCCGGGTGAGCAGACCCGCGCGTTTCAGGGCAGGCCGGAGGCCTTGGTCGGAAAGGGTCAGGGCCCTGGAAATGCCGAGCCGGACGGCGCCGGATTGGCCCGCCAGCCCACCGCCGCTGACTTGCGCCACGATGTCGTAGGAAGTCCGCGAGTTGGTCACGTTAAGGGGCTGAAGAATGTTGTATTCCAGGGATTCGCGGCAGAAATATTCCATGGGCTTCTTGTCGTTGATGGTAATGTTGCCCTCACCGGACTGAATCCATACCCGTGCGATGGATTCCTTTCGTTTGCCCGTCGCATAAAAAGTTTCTGAAGAATCCGCCATGAACTTGCTCCTGTCGTCGATACGTTAGATGATTTGAAAAAAGTGAATTTGAACTGACCGTTAAAGTGTGATCACTTCCGGATTCTGACCCTGATGAGGGTGCGCGTCATTGTCGTATATCCGGAAATTGTTTTTCAATTGGCGTCCCAGGCGATTTTTGGGAAGCATGCCGACCACGGCTTTCTGCAACAGCGTCGCGGGTTTCTTTTCCAGAATTTCCCGTGCGGTGCGGGATTTGATTCCACCGGGATAACCGGTGTGGTGGTAATAGATCTTGTCGTTCAGCTTGTTGCCCGTCAGTTTCACCTGCGCCGCGTTGATGATGATGACGTTGTCGCCGGTGTCGAGATGCGGGGTGAACGTGGGTTTCGTTTTGCCCCGGACAATGGACGCCACCTTCGACGCCAACCGGCCCAGCGGCTGGTTCGCCGCGTCGATCAGGACCCATTTTTTCCGGATGTCCTCTGTTTGAATGGATATGGTTCTTGAAGCAGGTTTCATTGATGATAGCCTGAAGCGATAAAGGATTGATCGGTCTGGTTTAAACTCAATATCCTAGTGGAGTCTTGATTTCCTGTCAACTGGATTGTTGGGCAAAATGTCGCCTTTTTCCGCTTTCTGCCCCTCCTCCCCCTTGCTCTCGGGCCGGCCGGGGCGCATATTTGTTATATCCGGGGACCCGGCGGCGGAAATGCCCGGATCCCACCGTTTCCTCTTGCGGAAGGGAGGGATGATCATGACAGGACTGAATATGTTCGGAATCATTGTGGCGTTTTGGCTGATCGGGAATATCGTTCTTTACATCATGGCGGGAAAAAAGGTTCTCGATTGAGATCTCCCGCGGCCGGCCGGGAAGCTCCGGCTTGACCGCGGAAGAGAGCGGTGGGCCAGAATGAAGCCAGGCCGGAGAGGCCTGGTTTTTTTTGTCCGGTTTTTTTCAAAAAAACCCTTTTTTTTCAACGGACTTTATTTTTCTTTCCAAATAAGCTATTTTATTTTTCCTTTATGGAAAACACGGTCGAAAATACATCTCCGGGAGCGGCGGACCTTTCTCCCGCTTTGTCCGAATCGTTCCGCGATCGTCTCGAACAGGGCATCGCGGCGTCCCGGAACTATTACCTCTCCCGGCAATATCCCGAGGGATACTGGGTGGACGAGCTGGAATCGAACGCCACCATCTCCGCCGAGTACATTTTTTTCATGCATTTCATGGACCGGGTGGACCCGGTCCGGATCGAGAAGCTCGCCCGGTACCTTTTGAAAATCCAGCGCGAAGACGGGAGCTGGACGTTGTTTTACGGGGGGCCGTGCGATATCAATTCCACCGTCGAATCTTACGCGGCGCTGAAGATGGCGGGAATTCCCGCCGACCACCCGGCGATGGTCCGGGCCCGCGAGTGCATCTTCCGCAACGGGGGCATCCGCAAAACCCGCGTGTTCACCCGCATCTTTCTGGCCATGCTCGGGCAAAGCTCCTGGGACGACGTGCCGGCGGTGCCGGTGGAGATCATCCTGTTCCCCGACCGGTTTCCCTTCAATATCTACGAAATGTCGAGCTGGTCGCGGGGCACCGTGGTGCCCCTGTCCCTCGTTTATGCCCATCGGCCCGTCTTCCGGGTGGAGCCGGGAAAGGACGCCCAGGAACTGTTCCGCGACGAGGACCGCGATCTGTCGATGCAACCCACCGGCGGGCTGTTTTCGTCGCTGAGAAATTTTTTCATCCACCTCGACCGGTTCATCAAGGTGGTCGGGAAGTCGCCGTGGAAACCGTTGCGCAACAAAGCCCTGCGCAAG
>PCWF01000155.1:12364-21626 GCA_002796165.1 Nitrospinae bacterium CG11_big_fil_rev_8_21_14_0_20_56_8 | reverse complement strand
TGATGTGGTCGCGGTGCAAACTTTCGCACCGCTTGAAATCCGTACCCGCAAAAATGCCGTGTCGCTGGCATCCATATAAACCACCAACGCCCCGGACGTAGTTAATTTCCCGCTCGCGTCGGCGGCTTGATAAAAATTTCCGTTGAATATTTTTATATTCGCATTTGACGTCACAATCCGGTAATCCCCTGTCGTGTGGGCGCTCGTGACCCCCAGAAATTCGATACTCGCGCTTAATACATAAGTCCCCGACACCGGCGCGGTGAAGGTGCCGTCTAAAAAATCCCCGCCAACATCCGCGACTTCGGTCCAGATCGCCCCGGTGATATCATAGTCCGTCCCATCCCCGGTGACATTCGACTGGTTCCCGGTCAAATGAGCCAAAAAAGAAGGTTGCGCGGGCATCGAAACAATACCCCCGAACGGCCCGTCGGCCAGGGCCCACAGAGCGATCCAACCATCGTCAGCCGCATTCCGCATCTTCAAAAACCCCGCCGACGTGTCCGCCCAAAACATATAAGGAGCGGTGGCCGCGGGCTCCCCCGCTCCCTGGTGGCATGCCCCCACCTGGTCCAGGAAATCCAGCGCGTCGTTGATGTTCAGCGTCCACCCGGTTTTCCCCGCCTCGGGTTTCGTGAGGACAAAATTTGTTGTGAATGTGTCTGCCATGTTACCCCCCCTCACCTTGTTCCTCTCCCCCAGGGGAGAGGAGAATTAAATCACTTCCACCCCGCCGAATCCGGTGGTCCCGAACGACTGGACCCCATAACCGTCATTGCCATACTGGCCGCGCAGGGTGCGGGCCGTGACCGGCACGCTGTCCATGCGCCGGGCCTTGCCGGAGCCGATCACCCGCCCCGCGCCAAGCACTTGGGCATAGACTTTAGGCAAATCGAACATCGGCGGGTTCAGTTCGATGATGTCCCCGGCTTCCAGCTCCATATTGTCCAGGAACAGCTCCAGATCGTAGATGTCCACCGCCTCGGCGAATTCGTCGAGGTAGAAGGCTGAGAGATCGGCGGCCATTGCCGGGTCGCGCACCCAGTCGAACTCGAACCGTCCGGGTTGTTCCCGCCGTCCATGCCGGGCCATGGAATCCGGATCGGCGACTTGAGCCACCGCGGAGTACTCTTTGGCGGCCGACCATCGGCGCCGGTACCTCAGATCGATGGCGTTCACCAGATTGACGGCGGCGGTACGCACGGCACGAAACCGGGTTTTGCCTCCCTCGCCCAATCGAAACTGGCTTGCGGGAATCAACTTCGCGGGCATCATGGAAGGATCCACGCGATTGCGCGGACGAAACAGGATCCGCGCCCGGCCCAGGTCCCAGCGGAACCAGGAACGGGATTCCCAACCCCATCGCCGCCACAGGCCGCGGAGCCCGGTTTTGTCCTGGACCACTCCCGCCAATCGATAACCCGAAGCGGCATACAGGGATCCGGCGGACGCGAAGGACGCGGCATCGATCTCGCCCACCGGCCTGCCGAGGACCTTGAGGACGGACCATTGATAGACGTGATCGGGGCGCTCGATGAGCGCCCCCGGCGTTCCCGTGATGGTTCCCCCGGCGTCGTCTTTCACCCCCTCGACGTCGGCGGTGATGGCGTCGGTGAATTTTACGCGTCTGCGGGCGTACTCGATTTCGAACGCGACATGAATGATGAAGGCGGTCCGCCCATCGGCCGATCCGTTGTATTTCACCTCCACCTCGCGGTTGGTGAACCAGGTCCAGTCGTTGTTGACGTTGGCGGTGATATCGAAATATTTCACCACCGTTCGGGTGGCCTTCTCGCCGGTGGCGCTGATCGATTTCGTTCCCGTCGTGGTCGCCAGCGCGCCCGTGCGGGAGGTGGAGGTTCCGGTGGACTCGGTGGTGGTGGACTGCGTGGGATCCAGCGTGACGATCCGCTGGACCCCGATGATTTTCATCGTCAGCGAACTGAATCCCCCCATCGCGAAGGAGGCGGTGTTGGAATCGATATCCGCCTGCGTGTGCGTGCCGGGCTTTACCAAAAGGTAGGTCGTATAGCTGAACCCTCCCACGCCGTCCGCTTGAAAAGCCGTAATGCCAGCCCCGTTCCCGCCCGAACGCGGAGTGAAGGTCAGCGTCCCCGGCGCGCTGGCGTAAGAGTAGTACTCGATATTTAAAACATATTCCACCTGAGTCCGGGTTCCCGAAACCGTGGGAAACGTGATGTCGAGCGGTGGCGTCGAGGTGGCCCAGTTGTAGCCATTGGGATACAATCCGCCCGCGGCGGACTGGGTCACCGTCACCGCCTGTTGTTCGGTATGGCTGTGCTGGGGATCGGTGATGGAAAAGTCGAGCGAGCCGATCAGGGTATCGTGTTCGATATCCACGTCCCCCACGACCAAGACACCATCGTCGGTGGCCGGAGGCGGGAGCTGTCCCAGCGAACCGATCCCGGGAATCTCCACCGTCAGGTTATCGGAGGCCAGTTTTTCCTCCACGAAATGCTCCACCCGCACCAGGGCCTTCCCGATCTCCCCGATGGGAGCGAGACTGTCCGTTTGCTTGAGCGCCAGGGTATTCGCGCCCTGGTTAATCCGGGCATACGTCGCGGGGCTGTTCGGGACCATCGCGTTGGCAGGATCCAGCGCGGTGTTTCCCGCCCCGGCCTCATCCATTTGCACCTGGAGAAACTTGGTGTCCACCGAGTCGGTCTGCCGGGGTTTTTCGTTGAAGACGATTTCCCCCAGGGCGAGATCGACGGTGAAATCTCCGTCTGCGACCCGCTTCTCCCCGGCCCGCACGTTGCCGATCGAGAGGACCGGGTAGGCCGGATCGGCCACCAGGTAGCGATGACTGGCCAGTTTTTCCAGCACCACATCGTCGGAATAATGAAATTCGTTGATCCCCGAACACCCCAGAAACTGCGTCGCGTTTTTAGAGGTGTAGCCGATCTCGTCGTCGTTGATGAGAATCGTTCCCGCGGACGGGAATCCGTCCGTGGAATCCACGTCCACCAGGGTTCCGCCCGCAAGAACCACCGAGGCCACCCGCGCCTCGGCGGCGCGGTTCACCGGCACCGCGGGAACGCCCTCGACGGAACCGAGGACCACCGGTTTCACCTTGCCCACCGAAGCCTCGGGAGCGCCGGGATATTCCTCCAGCGTCACCGGATTGCCCAGCACGTACTGCCCGTGCGCGTGGGCGATATCCACCAGGTCGAAGGAGCAGAACTCCTCGTCGAACTCGATGGGATCGGCGATGTTCGCCACGAAGAGCGGCGCGAGGTCCGAGGCCGAAAAACTCTCCCCTTCGAACCATTGAGAAACTGTGACGGTGGCCGCCTCGGGCCGGTATTGGCGGAACAATTCCGAAAACCGCCGGGGCGGCGAAAAATAATTTGTCGGCGCGTTGACGACCGAGACCCGAAGCTGGGGCACCGCGTCCTGATCCATCCGCACCGGGTCCACCAGCCGGTCGATCTCTCCCCAATCCGCCACCAGCGGGGCGTAACTGTTCCCGTCGATGGCGATGCCGCTCAGGTCGGCGAGATAGAGCGCAAGCGCCGGAACCCCGAGCGGTTGCCCGGACCAGCCGATTTGCATCACCGTGACCGGGCAATGGGCGGTTTTATTCTTTGCCGTTTGAAAAGCTGAAGTGAAATCGGATCTCACTTAACACCACCCCTCACCCAGCCTCTCCCCTTGAGGGGAGAGGAGATTTGAGTTCCTGCCCTCTCCCCCTGAGGGAGAGGGGATCTGAGTCCCTGCACTCTCCCCCTGAGGGGAGAGGGGATCTGAGTCCCTGCCCTCTGCCTTTGAGGGAGACCTTTGCATAAGTGGGAGAAAGGCACCGAAAGTGTCGTGCTGAGCCTGTTTTAGCCTGTCCTGAGCGAAGCCGAAGGAAAGCACAACCGGAGATCGCCCTTCGTCCTTCGACAGGCTCAGGATGACGAGCTCAGGGCGACATATTTGAGTTACGCAACGGTCTCCCCCTGAGGGAGAGGAATATTTTAATTTTCTCGTCATTGGACTTTCATTTCCCCCTGGGCGAGCAGTTCCACCTTGTCGGCGATCGCCATATCCTTCCTGTTGATGCGGGCGCGCAGGTCGTCCCGGCACCGGTTGAGAAGAATCCGGTTGAGCGCCTCGCGCCAGCCGGGTTGCGATCGGAGCGATTCGTAGAAATCGTGCCGGATGGGCACCGATTTGGTGAACGCCAGTTCCCAATTTTCGCGGGAAGCGCCCACCGGGGCGTGGTAGACGCGGACCGGGAACACCAGCCGGTCCCCTTCCGGCGCGGCCATCTCCTCCACCTGCACTTCCACCTGAAAATCTCCGAAGGTTGCATTTCGCCAATCGATCATAAAATTCTCCTACTTGTTAATCCGTTTGCTTGCGAAGCTCGATGGAGCCGCTCCACCGGCCCTGCGCGACATGCGAAAAATTGAATCCGTTCATCCAGCGCACCGTGTGGAGCGTGCCGCCGGGGTCCTCGTACTCGAAGGTCAGGAACGCCTTCTTGACCGTGTTGAAAAACGCCAGCGCGCCGTCCCGGTCGGCAGTCGTGAGCCGGTCCCATTCCAGGAGGAACCGCTCTCTCTTCACCCCCTTGTCCTGGACGTACATCGTCCCCCCGGCCGATTCGCCCACCAACTGTTCCGGGTAGTCCACCGGCGTGGCGTTGGGGAAGGCGGGTTGTTTCGCGGGCACCCATTGCGTCGTGGCCCCGGCTTGGGCCGGGTAGTAAAATCCGGCAGACATCAGGACTCCATCCTTTCATTGAGCCGCAGAAGTTCCGCGCGGATCTCCCGCGCGATCTGCCTCGGGTTTTTCTGCTCGCCGGAGATGGCGATCGAGACATTGCCGATGCTCGTCCCCCCACTCCGGAACCGTTCCGCCTCCCGGGCGTTCAGGACCGCCTCGTCCCGGTGCAGGAAAGCCATTCCGTCGCGCGGCACCCGGTCGAGTCCACTGGCGAAAGAACCGAGAAATCCGGAAAAGTCCCCGGCGCCGAACTGCGGCTCCAGGTTCAACTCCGGAGCACTTACGAATGGCGACCCCGTGGGAAGAGATGGGGCGGCGCCGTGCCCGAACGCCCGCACCTCCTGAACGAGGGGGGAGCCAAACAGATCTTCGAGCCCGGCGCGGATGCCCCGCGCCGCGTCCGTGGCCCGGTCTTCCAGCTCCACGGCCAGATGCGTCACCGGCGCCAGAGAGTCAAGTTCCTGGCGAACCACCCCCGCCTTTTCCGTCACCCGGCTTAGCGGTTCGCTAGCCCCGTCGTCCGCTTCGAGTTGGAACCCGATTTTGTCTTCCGAAAGAATTTTCAACTTATTAATTTTTTCCAGGAGGGAGTTGAGGAATTCCCCCGCTTTTCCGGCGTCTTCCTGGTTTCCCAGCCCGAAAAACCCTGATAAACCTTCCCTTTTCAAAAAATTGTCGAAGGGTCGGGGATCCGTCGGCTGGAGGGAAAGCGGAGAGCCCTCCCTTCGGGAGGGTTTAAAAATTGAAGAAATGGATGAAGCAATGGACAAAAGCCCTGTGGTTAAACCCACCACGGTGGCCACCCCAGTCACCGTTTCCATTCCCGCAATTCCTTCACCAACATCTTTAATTAGGGTTTTTTCCTCCCAAGACTCCGCCAGGGTTCGGGTTTTTTTCTCCCCTACGCCTTTTTCCAAGTTGTGGGTCAGGTTTTCGGCGGAGGCGGAAAGCTCTTCCATCTGAGCCACCAGGCTGGTGATCGACTTGCTCCCTGCCTCCGAAAGGAAATCGAAAGCCTCGGCCGACTTTTTTTTGAATGTTTCAAAAGCTTCCCCGGCAGGACGGGTGAAGCCGTCTTCGAACTCGATGCGGATCGTTCCCCTGGCTTCAGACGATGGTGACATGTGGTATTTCCTGAAAATGATTGCCCGAATATCGGCATATTGATTATTGTGATCGTGTTTTCCGAATATGGTATAATGACTATTTGAAAAATTCTCACCTGGAGATTGACATGGCGCTCATGAGCTGTCCCGACTGCGGCAAACCCGTCAGTCGCGCCGCAAACTTTTGTCCCCATTGCGGGTGCGATCCCAATACTATCCGAAGAACGTTTTTATGGTGGTTTGGCAGGTTGAGTCTGGCTTTTGTGATTTGGTTTTTATACATGATATTTACCTCTCGATGAACGATCGGAGGTTTTCTTGAACCTGAAACCCTGTCCCGACTGCGGCAAACCCGTCAGCCGATCCGCGGGCTTCTGCACCCTTCGAAGCGCTCCCCTGAAGTTCCAAACCTACCCCGGTGTTCCCAACGTTTGCTTTCCTCGTAGCACCCGATGAGGGCCAGGGCTTTCCAGCCGAGAGGGTCCAGGTCGTTTTTATCCCCCGGCATGCCCCCCTGCCGCAGGAGCCGTAACTGGTAGAGTCCCCGCACCCATCTGCCGAAACCGGGCGGAAATTTCCGCAGGATTTCTTTTGCGGGGTGGTGCTTCACGTTCCATTCCGGGTCTTCGGTATCCACCGCCGCCGAGCGCCGACACCGTTCGTACTCTACCTCCAGCCCCGGAACGTCTTCCCGGAGGTAGAGACTCAGTTTTTTAGCGTGTCTTCCTCGAACCGGGCCGCCCGGCCTTCGATCAGAAAACTCGCGGCGATCTTCCAGGAGGGCGGAACGAAGGAGGTCCAGTCCTTCACTTCCGGATTCAGCGGGCGAACCTCCCCCGATTCGGGATCCGCAAATTCCAGGGTTTCTTCCCGTCCCTGCGCGTCCCGGGCGGAAATGCCCACAAGGAGACGGTCGATGAAACCCGCGCGGGCCTCCCAGGAGGGATCCGCCTGCTCCTCCTCCCGCCGGAGTCCCGTCACCCGGGTCAGGAATTCCGCGTATTCCCGGGTGTCGTACGCCCGCAATTTCAGATAAACCCTGGAGGCGCCGACGGGCACCGCCACGGTCTGGGTCTGGGGGTTGACGCAAAGGGCCATGTTCGTTGTCTCCTTTCAATTCGATCAATTGAGATACTCGCTCTGTTTGTTCAGCACCTTGACGATGACGGAACCGTAGGTGGGATCTTCCAGCACCTGGAAATCGGCATTCACGGTCACGACGTGTCCGTCGCGGTCCTTGGCCGCCTCGCGGTAAACCACTTTCGGGAAGATCAGTTCCACAGCGTAGTTGAGGTTGCCGGATCCGCCGGAGATGACGCCGCCGGTGACGGGAATATGGAGGACGTACTCGGTCCCCGCGGTGAGTCCGGTCTTGTGCGTGTCGTCGGCCATCTCGAAGACGGCTTTCAGCGCGTGGGTCCAGCGGTCGCCGCGTTCCACGCGGGTGACGAATCCGGAACCGTCGCCCATCTCGTACAGGGTTTGCGGGTTCGCGTTCACCGCGTATTCGAAACTCTTCAGCGCCCCCTTAAAGGAAGCGGGCGACCCGCCGAGGGCCAAATTGCCCCCGGCGACACTCCCGCTCAGGGAGCCGCCCCGGCTGAAATCGATGTCGCCATAGCGCAGGTACGATTCGGCCACCTGCGCGGGCCGGGCGATGGCGCTGGCTTCTTCCTTCCCCATGCCGCCGAATTCGGCCTCCAGTTTGAGGAAATCGTTCCTTTGCCCGGTCAGCTTGAAGCTTTTCCCGAAAATGCCCGGGTACCGCTTCTGCGCCACGCCGTCGAATTCGATCAGGGTGACCGATTTCATGGCGGGCGAAGTGAGGTCCCGCTCGATCCAATGCCGGTAGGCCAGCGGATCGTTCACGTTGTCGGGCTGGTCCGTCGTCACCTGGCCCAGGACGAGCGCGGCGAAAAACGCCGCGTTGTGCGGCAGAGCCCTCTGCCGGTGCGCACCGTCCAGTTTCCAGTTGAGCACCTCGTGCTTGGCCGCGTCCACGTACCCGGTGATCTCGTTTTCATCGGTGGCGGTTTGGTTCGGCGCGATGTCGGTGGGCGGGCCCTCGAAATTGAACAGGGTATCGACGGTGGCGGGCGATCCATAGGCGGCTTCTTTCGCCGTGGAAAATCCCCGCCAGCCGGTGGTGATGCGTTTCGTGGTCATGTCGTCTTCTCCTGGGTGATATCAAATGGAAGCGGTCAATTCGATCCGGCATTCGGAGGTGGAGACGAAAAAATAAAAGTCTCCGTTTTTGAACTGCTCGTCGTGGGTGGAAACCGACTGCACGAAAGCGTCGATGCCCAGGTCTTGCGCCGAGCTTTTTTGCGCATCGAGCACCCGTTCGACGTTGCCGGTGAGGGTGTGGTGCGCGTCCAGCCCGGCCCGTGCGTCGCGGTGGCAGGTGACGGCGATGACCTGCGAGACCACGGTTTCCCGGATCTCGTTGGTCGCCGATAGCTCCTGCTCCTTGCCCCCGGCGTTGGCGACGACGGCCAGGGCGGGAAGATCGGCCGGATTGAAATAGAGCGCGTCCCTCAGCTCCTGGAGGGAAAATCCGCGTTTGTGTATTTCGACGGACTTCACATGATTGGCGTCGCCGGTCCAGGCGTCCGTTCCCAACGTGGCCTTGATGGCGTTGGCGAGTGCGGTGTAGTCGGTCATGAAAATTTTTTCGGATAAGGGTTCATTTGAAAATTTTCCGGAACGCGGCCTTGAACAGGGCGGGCAGGCTGGCCGCCGCCTCTTCCGCCGCCTCGCCGAGCACCCGGAACGCCGGGGTCCCGGGATGATTCACTTTCTTTACGGGGGCGGAGGCCCCACGCCAGAACAGGGCCTTGCCGTTTCGGGCCCGGATCTCATGCGGCATGGACCCGAACTCGATCACCCCCGCGAACGGAGCCGTGCTGTTCACCGACCCCACCACGGGAAAGCGCGAGGCGTCGGCCCCGGTCCGGATCGACCGGAAATAGACGCCCCGTCCCATGCGCGGCGGGCGTGCCGGGTCGCGCAGGCGGTCTTTCGCCCGCTTCCCGCTTGCGGCCACAACCTGCCGGGCCGCATCCCGCGCGGCTTCCCGGGCGGATTGAGAAATTCCGGCGATTAACTCCGCAATGGATTGAAACGAATCCAGCCGAACGTTCAGCTTCACGGTTTTTACCTTCAATAAAAATCAAACAGAATAGAGCCGGTACGGACTCCAAAGCTCCGCGACCTGGGGAGGAAGTCCTCCCCGGTGCAGGTCCGCAAGCGCCCCGGCGGATTCGTCCGTCTCGAACAGTTTCGATCGGCTCGCGAAAAGGAGCTTGATCCACAACAGAATTCCCTGCCGCACCGCTTCGGGAACGTTGGACCCGGTGCCATAGCCCGCGATAAATTCCACCTCCACCGCGTTGGCCGGGCGCAGGGCCGAGGGCCAG
>PCWF01000155.1:0-12353 GCA_002796165.1 Nitrospinae bacterium CG11_big_fil_rev_8_21_14_0_20_56_8 | reverse complement strand
GCCTGGTGCAGGGAATCGTAGGTTCGCACGTGAACCACGGATTGAAGCGGAGGCCGGGGAATCTCGACGAACCGCGCGGGTTCGTCGAAATACGCAACGGGGAGCTCGAATCGGCCCTCCAGCGGAGATCCCGGTTGATCGCGCGCGGGAAACCGGTCGAGCCAGAGCGTCCAGGTCTGTGTGACCAGAGCCCGGCCCAGCCACTCCTCCGCCTTTTGCGACACGGCGGATATCATGGCGGCAATTTCGCCATCGTTCTGGTTGTCGGGAATGCGAAGCCAGGATTTGGCGTCGTCGAGGGTTACCGCTCCCGATGCGGGAGCCGTTTTCAGTTTTAAAGCCATGGGATAGGAAAAGTGGGAGGGTCCCCGGCGCGAAGCACCGGAAACCCTCTTTCAGGAACGAATGCCGGACGGAGACGAGCCAGGAACCCAACCGGAATTCATTCCTTATTAAATGAATGGAATCACCCCGGTCTTCACCGGGGCGCGGGAACCGGAGTCCCGTTACGCAACGGGAGCCCGGTGGGGCAGGGCGCGGATCACGTGGGCCGCGACCGCTCCGCCGCTGGTGGCCGAGGCCACCGTGACCACGGGACGGAGGTAACGCTTCGACCCCTTGTAACCCAGCCTCTGGACCGCGCTGGCCGAGAGAGCGGACAACGCCCCCTCCTGATCGGTGGGATCGACGTCGGTATAAGTCACGTCGTCATCCGACTCCTGAATCTTGGGGGTGAACGTTCCGTCGGTGATGACCCCGGTCATGAACAGGACCACGGCGGCATCGAAATCGCGCAAATCCACTCCCGTTCCGTTTTCGGCCTGGTTGGTGGAATACACCGCGGGAACCAGGCTGTTCACCGCGTCCATTTTGTTCTTCATGTCACGCATGTTTTCTCCTTTTAAAATTTGCCGCGGATGGCCGCGGATCCCTTCGGATGCCGCAGGGGCGAAATATTTTTCGCCCCTGCAAAATCGGTTACGGAATCCATTACGCGGCGGTTTTCTGGATGACGAAGGCCTCGAAATCGGCCACGTCACCGCCGGTTCGCTTGGTCGTGTAGAACAGGACGAACGGTTTCGCGCTGAACGGATCGCGCAGAACCCGAATGCCCATGCGGTCCACGATCGTGTAAGCGCGTTGCCAGTCCCCGAACGCGACGGAAAGGGAATTGGCGGCCACCGCCGGCATGTCCTCCATGCGCTCGACCGGGTGGCCGAGGAGCGTCTGCGGTTCACCGAACTGGAGTCCGGGTTGCCACAGGTAGTTCCCCTGGCTGTCCTTCAACTTGGAGATGGCTTCCAGGGAGCTTCTCGACATGACCCACCGGGCGCGGTTGAGGTAGGGCGTCTTGAGTGCGTAAAACAGCGCCCTCAATCCGTCGGAGGTGAGTTGGGAAGCGTGACCGGAATTGACCTGGCAGACCTGTCCCGCGCTGGTTCCGGCGGGGTGAGTCAGGATGCCCCGGGGTTTTCCCGCGCCGTCGCCGCTGATGAAGGCCGTGTTTTCCAGCCGGGAAATCTTGTCCGAAATTTTCTGCGCCAGCCACGACTCGACGTCGATCCTCGCGTCATCCAGGAGGGTCTGCGTCGCGCGCGGTTCGGCGTACAGCTCGTGCACGGGGATGCGGCGCAGGCCGATCTGCGGCGTGTCGGTCTCGGTGCGGGCCGCCCGCTCGCTGGTCCAGCCGGCAACCGCTTCGTTCAGGTCCTCCGGGATCTCCAGCGCGTCGGACGAAATCGTTTCCACCGTCACCTGCTTGCGCATCGGCGAGGTTTCGTACACTTTCTGGATGACCTGCGCGGACAGGGAGGACGTGACCCAGTACCCGCCGTCGGGATCGCTGTCGGACGACAGGAGTTTCGCTTCGCCGGCGGTGAGGGCGCTATCGCCCTTGCGGATGTATTTCAGAACCGCCTGGCGCCGCTCGTCGCCCTGGGGATCGGTCTCCCTGCGGTGCGGTTCGAAAGCGGGGCGGCTGAGCCGCGTCTCGATGCGCTCGATCTTCTCCTTGACCTCGGACAGGTCCTGAATGTCCCGGGCGATGCGGTCCACCTGCTCTTTGAGAACCGGGTCGGCACGACCCTTCTTCTCCAGTTCCTGGAGTCTCTGCTCGTTTTTCGACTTGTGTTCCAGGAACGCCTGGTTGATCTCTTCGACCAGCTGTTTCAACTCGTGATTCATAAAAAATCTCCTCTCCGGGCGCGGAGCCCGTGATCAGTTCATTCTCAGGTTGTGAAGCAAATGTTCCAGGGAGTGAACGAGGTTCGGCTCCGGTGGATCCCATGCGTCGGCTCCCCCGCAAGTAAGGAGTGACTTGATACGGTCGGCGGCTTCGCGGGCCTGCTGAGGGGCGAGTCCCATCTCGGTGCCTAAAAACAGTTCCAGTAAATCCCGTTTCGCCTTCACGGCGGTGACCCCGGCCTGGGGATTCATGGGAAAGGTGACGACGCTGTATTCCATGAGGTGAATTTCCTTGAGGCGGCGCACCCGGGTGTCCTCCCGGTCGCGTTCGTCGCGAACGGTGCGGAACCCGATGGAGAGTCCCATGCGCGCGCCGATGGCCGTGGCCTGACGCATGAGCGCGTGCTTTTCCCGGGCGGCCTGCACTTCCAGGTTCAAACGTCCGCGCACGAACAGTCCACGCGCGTCTTCCCGGGCTTCCAGGTTCCAGCCGATCTGCCGGGTGGGATCGTGGTGATCGAGGAGGGGGAGTTTCCCTCCGCTGTCGTTCAGGGTTTTTTTGAACGCGCCGCGATCGATCACGTCCCCACCCAGGTCCACGTTGCCGAAGGTGGACGCATACCCGAAGAATTCTCCGGATTCCTCCACCGCGCTCATCTTGAACGGAAAAGTTTTCGTTTCTCTCATTGGCGTTCCTTTATGCAAACCGCAATTCGATTTTTCATTTGGGGGAATTCCCTTCGCCCAGCACGTCACCGCCGGGCAGGTCCGCGTAACCGAGCAGTCGGCGCTTCTCGTTCAGCGTGAGGAACCCGCTGGATTCCGCCCGCCTCCAAAGACTCTCCTGGTCTTCGGCCAATGCTTCAATGCCATCCTTGTCGTAATCCAGAAAGAGTCCGGGGCCGAATTGAGGCGCGAGCCATTGATTCAGCGCGTCCCTCAGCCGGTTGAGCGCGGGGCACACCACCTCGGTGTACAGGGCCTTGCGGGCTTCCCGCCGGTTCTGGTAGGTCGCCGAGTTCAACCCGATCAACTCGGGCGGCACGTTGTAGGCCTGGGCGATCTGCAGGGCGCTGAATTTGATTCCCTCGGTCCAGTCCATATCCTTGGGAGAGAGCCCGAGCTCCTTCCATTCCAGGTCCTGTTCGAGAAGAAGCGGCTCGCGGGCGTTCTGCACGCCCTGAAGCTGATGCCGCATCTCCTCGCGCAGGCGGCGAAACTGCTCGTCGGTGAGCCGGTGGCGCGACACGAGCGCGCCGGAGGGGACCGCCATGTTCTGTAGGAGCGCGGCATTCCACCGGTCGCCCAGGTTCATCTTGTCCACCGCCGCCGCCGCGACCTGCACCGGCGAGAGCCCGTACCAGTCGTCCAGCGGATGAAACAGTTTCAAATGAAGGATCCGGCCGGCGGGAAACCGGACGGTTTTCCCCGCGACGGAATATTCGTATCCTCCCACCAGGTGGACGGGATCGGGGAGAACCTTCACCCGGTCGGGTCTCAGGACGTACAATTCGCGCGGGGGCCGGTTTTCGGGCGCCACCGATTCCACGAACGCGTTTCCCGCCAGGTAAAGGAATGCCAAAACGGTTTCCATAAACTCGAACCGCCCCTGCAACGGATTGGGCCGGTCGAGGAGGTCCAGAAGGGGGTGTTGCTCCACCTCGCTCCGGGTTCCGCCGCTCTGCCGCTCATAGAGGATCCATTCGACCCCGGCGGCGGCTTCCGCAATTTCCCGCACACAGGCGAATACCACGGTGTTTTTCGCGTATCCCTCGCGCGCCGCCGAAGCATAGTCGGCCCGAAAGGGAAGACCCGCCTGAAGCGGCATGACCATCGAGAGAGCCCGCGACACCGAGCTCGATTTTCGTTTAAGCCAGTTGAAAATTTCCATGTCCCGCCGCAATCGTAAAAGGTTGGCTGTTGGACGGCTTTCCCTAGGCCACGCGGCGAATGCGTGGTCCGCCCCCCGCCTGGGCCGCCGCGCTGAACACCATCTCCAGCGCATCGGGTCCGTCGTCGTGATCCGCTTTGGGGAAATACCGCAATTGATCGAGAAGCAACTTCTGGTTTTTACGGAACCGGATCAGCCCGCTTTTGATGTAGGGCTGTAATTTCGAGATGCGCAGGATCTTGTCCGCGTGGGGCCGGACGCCCTCCACCGGGAGGTACACGCCGCGCCGGGCTCCCTCCCGCACCAGATGGTCTTTGAACAACTCCTGGAACTGCACCTCCTCCACGATCAGGCGGTCGAATCCATACACCCGGTGAAGGGCGAAGAGGTCCTCCATGATCCGGTCGGGATGGCGTTTCCGGATATCCGCCTCGAGGATATCGATTCGCCCGTCCCCGCGGACGGCGGCGATGACAATGGCCGAGGGGTCGGACTTCCGGGACAGGTGCCCCATCGAGGGATCGACGGCGCCGATGACAACATCGTCGGGATGAAGGCGGGGACAACCATCTTCCCCTTCTTCCAAAAACGCGAACCAATCTTCCTGGAACAAGCGTTCGCCGGGATGGATGGGTTCGTTCTGCTTTTCCGAGTCGAAGTAAGCGGGACCGTCGGCCACGCGCATTTTCATGAGGTACTCATAGGGTTCTCCCTGCGGCCACAACACTTCGGTATCCGCCAGCATTGCGGCGCGATGGTCCGAGAAAAACCGGTCTGCCGCTTCTTCCCCCTCTTCCACAAACAACGTTTCCCACGTCTCCCACAGCGCAGACGGCGACCACCGGATGACCGCCTGCCACTTACGGGCGCGCCATCCCGGCTGTTTCAACAACCGCGCGAGAAGGGAATCGTAATGAAGAATCGTGCCGATCACGAGATAGGCCGTGTAGCGGCCGCCGATCTTCATCACCGCCTTGAAAAACCATTGCCGGTCCTTTTCCCGCTGGTCCGGGGAATGAATGTTTTCGTCGTCCTCGAGATCGTCGCAAACGATGAGGTCGGGACGGCGGCTTCCATGCCGCGCGCCGCGCAGACGTTTGCGCTTGCCCCAGCACTTCACCTTGACGCCGTTCTGCGTGACGATCTGCCCGGATTTCCAAGTGCGCCCCCTGGAGCATGCGTCGGGAAAGTCTTCCTTCAATCGTTCGTTGGCTTCCAGCTCGGCCTTGATGCATTCCAGAAATTCTTCGGCCTGCTCGGTGGTGTCCGAGAGAACTCCGATGAACCGGCGCCTTTTCCCGGCGATGCACCAGAGGGGCAAGATCAGCGTGGCAATGGTGGACTTGGCGTTGCCGCGCGGGGCCGCATGCACCTCCCGCGCCCCCCTGCCGGTCGATTCGGACCGGAGGACGATCTCCTGGAACCGTCGATACAGTTCGAGATGCATCTGTGAAGGGGCTTCGGTGAGGTGATGCGGGAAATAGGTTTGGGCGAAAAAGAAAAACTCGCTCAGGGCCCGCTCCCGCCGCCGGTCCCGGTCGGATCCCGTGGTTCCGGGGAAGGGGGCAAGACCGGACTCTGCGGCAATGCGGATGCGTTCGTTTTCCCTGGAGAGACGGTTTCTCGGAAATCCTGCCATTTTTCTTTTACTTTCTCCTCGATCGGCTCAAGGTAGCGGGCGACGGCTTCCGCCGCTTGTGCCTCACCCTTTTCGTTCAGCGTGAGCACCACGCTCATGAGCGCGTCGGCCAGGATTTTCTCCGGGTCCATCATTCGGGCCTTCAGCAGAACCTTGTGGAGGTCAAGCGTTTTCCCCACATACGCGCAGTACACCCGGTGGGCTTTCAGGTCGTCGGGAAACCCGCGCAGAATGTCCACCAGGCGTGACTTGATTCGAAACAGTTCCTCCTTGAGTTCCTGGAGGGAGACTCCAGGGTCCGAGGCAACTTCATTCATTGTTTTTCTCCCGTACGTCGATCACCCCGATGACGCGGTTGACCGACCGGCTCAGTTCGTTCAACTGGTCGAAGATCCGGCTGATCAGTCCTTCCGTTTTCCCCACCGCCACGTAAAACGCCTCTTTGTTCACGTAGTGTTCGTACATGTACTTGAGGTCGGTCTGCCGATGGCGTTCCAGTTCCTTCACGTCGTTTTCGATTTTCAGGATCTCGGTCCGGATCTCGGTGAGGTGGCGCAGATTCTGCGCGACCATCCAGCGCAGGAACCAGCCGATGATGCCCACCCCCAGGACGAGAAGGAGATTGATATAGGGGGTGAGGGCCTGAAACGATTCGGAAGACATCGGGACCCCATTCAGTTCTGCACGTCATTTTTCGCCACACCGGCGCGCAATGTGGTGAGGCCCACCGCTTCCAGAAGGTGCAGGACGTTGTCGCTGGTGACGAATGTTGGCAGGCTCATTTCCCCGGTGATCAAGTGCATGAGGGAAGCCAGCGCCATGAGGCTGGAAACGATGTAGGTTTTTTTTCCTTGTAGCCAATCCATTGAGTGTTCTCCTTTTTTTATTAAACGTTAACTTGTGGACTCTGCGATTTATCCGGGTAAAGCCAGATCCGTCGACCCGGTTTGTCCGGATGCACATCGGCATGGATGAAGTGGGCGCCGAATCCCAAACGATGAATCCCTTCCCGAAGGAAAATTTCAGCCAGCCGGTAGCGGGCGGCATTGTCGGGGCAGGCCAGATCGGCCGCCCAACCGGTCAGGTGGGCGCTGTCGGTCTTGCCGCCCTCGCTCCGGTTCCGGTCCGGGCATCGGCATCCTGAACGAACGATCAAGGGCCCCGCCTGGTCCCGAACCCGTTGCAGTTTTTCCACCAGCTCCATGCGGATCCCGTCGAACCCGCAACCGCAACGGCAGGCGAACTCGCTCCGCGAAAAATTTGGGGTCAGGTCTCCCATGGCCCTCTTCTCAAAAAAAGGTGGGTCGGGGACGGGGCATGAATTGCCCCGCCCCGAACAGGCAGGCTCTCATCCGGTGCGCGCATGGATGGGCAGGATCGATATTTTCGGTCCCCTTGAGAAAAACAAGTTTTCGCGGTTCGACCCCTCCCGCGACCCTTGAATTTCAAGGTAGAGTTCATCGTTCCCGGAAAGGGAACGTGAGTCCCTTCTGTTTTCGCGGACAAATTTGCAAAATTGCGGGGAGGTAAAATCCCGCGCTTCGTTTGCCTTTCGGGAGGAGAGGATTTCCTTCCCTCCTATAAATGGCAAATGGCGAAAGGGGGTTCGAGGATAACTTACGAAAAAGAAAGGGAATTCAGGCGAGCCGGTGGAAGGGTCCCGAAAACTAAACTCGATTCAAACAAAAATCTAAAAAAAATTTCATTCAGATCATCTTGTTAATCCTTATCTTATTTCTTAGCGATGATCCTTCACCTCCTTTAAGGTTGATTTTTGCCAAACGTTTTACTAACATGGCCACCGTTCATCCCACCCTTACAAAAATTTTTCCTCAAAAGACGCCTCTATGGATGCCAAAGAAGTCCTTTGGAACAAGTGTCTCGAAACTATTGAAATTCAAATCCTTCCTGAAAACTTTGCCACCTGGTTCTCCCCCACATACTTGAAGTCGATGAATGAAACGTCCGCCACGTTGGCGGTGCCCAACCATTTTTACCGGCGTTGTTTGTCGGAGAATTACCGGGACCTCATTGCATCGGCTCTGGAAAAAGTATCCGGGAAAAAACTGGGGATCAAATTTTTTATCGAATCGGAGTTTATCGAGGAGAATAAAACCCCCGCCGAGGCGATTGCCGATAACCTGGTTCCGAACCGGAAGGCGGGATCGACCGAGGAGCACCCTCACGCCGTCAATCCCCGGTATACCTTTTCAAATTTTGTGGTGGGAACCAGCAACCAGTTCGCCCATGCGGCGGCGCAGGTGGTTGCGAACCACCCGGCTCAGAAATATAACCCGCTCTTTATTTACGGCGGCGTGGGGTTGGGCAAAACTCATCTGCTCCATGCGATCGGCAACACGATCCTGCAGGAAAAACAGGATACCCGCGTCCATTACCTGACCGCGGAGCGGTTTACGGTTGACCTGATCGAATCTTTAAGAAAAGACCGCATGCCCGCGTTTCGTTCGCGTTATCGCCCGCTGGACGTCCTTCTGGTGGATGACATTCAGTTTATTGCGGGAAAAGAACGCACCCAGGAGGAGTTTTTCTATACCTTCAACAGTCTGTACGATTCGCACAAACAGGTTGTTCTCTCCAGCGACAAATACCCGAAAGATATTCACGATTTCGAGGAACGCTTGCGGTCCCGGCTGGAGTCGGGCCTCATCGCCGATATTAAATTGCCGGACCTCGAAACCAAGGTCGCGATTCTCTACAAAAAAGCCGAGTTTCACCAGAAACCCATTCCGAGAGACGTCGCTTTATTCATCGCCGATAACATTAAAACGAATATCCGCGAACTGGAAGGGCTCCTTCTGCGCATCATCGCCTACGCCTCGTTTACGCATTGCCAGATCACCCTGGAGCTGGCGCGGGACGTGCTCAAGGACTTCACCTACGACAAAAACAAGAACTTCAACATCCCAAAAATTCTCAAAACGGTGGCCTCCCATTTCAATATAAAAGTGGCCGATTTGAAGTCGAAAAAGAGGTCCCGGGACATCTCGATTCCCCGCCAGGTGGCCATGTATTTATCGCGGGAATACACCAAAGCATCCCTTCCCGACATCGGGCGGCAGTTCGGCGGGAAAGATCACACCACCGTCATTTTTTCCTACAAAAAAATTTCTGGATTAGTTAGTAAAGATAATGAGTTAGCTCGATCCATCGAGCAAATCGTCAAAAAAATAGAACGTGGATAATTTGTTGAAAAAGACCGTAAAAATTGTGAATAACGGGAGTGAAATCGGTTATAATAATATGGAAGAAAAACTATACCTTTTCTCCCGGGGAAATCAACAACGTTGCCAACAATTTGTTCTTCCGGATTTACCTTTAGATTCGCCAGGTTAGACTGCTACTCCACACCTTGGATGTGCTCTACTCCTTCTTCTTTCTATTTTCTTTATAAAACTCTTATCTAAGAAATAACTGTCGATGGAACCCGTGCAGAGCAAACCGACATACAATTCGGAAAACATCAAAATCCTCGAAGGCCTGGAGGCCGTTCGCAAGCGTCCCGCCATGTACATTGGAGGAACCGGGACCGATGGACTCCATCATCTGGTGTTCGAACTGGTCGACAACAGTATCGATGAAGCGATCAGCGGATATTGCAAGGAGATTCGAGTCATTATCCATCTGGATAACAGCGTTACCGTTACCGATGACGGACGCGGGATCCCGGTGGATATTCATCCCGACAAGAATATCCCGGCCGCAGAGGTAGTCATGACCATTCTGCACGCCGGGGGCAAGTTCAATAAAGACAGCTACAAGGTTTCTGCGGGCCTGCATGGAGTCGGCGCCTCGGTGGTCAACGCCCTCTCGGAAACGTTGCATCTGGAGATCAAGAGGAACGACCAGATCTATTGCCAGAAATATCAGCTGGGAAAACCCGTTTCCCGTCTGGAAGTCATTGGCAAAACCAACCTCACCGGGACCAAGATCCGCTTCAAACCCGATCCCACTATTTTTGAAGATCTCACGCTGAGTTTTGAAATACTGTCCAACCGCTTGCGGGAGTTGTCCTTTCTCAACAAGGGCGTCCATATTCACCTTCACGACGAGCGCGATGGCAAGGACAAGGAATTTTTCTACGAGGGTGGGATCGGTTCCTTCATCGAGCACCTGAGCAAAAACAAGAAGGCGATTCATTCCCCACCGATCTATTTCGAAGTGGAACGGGAAAACTGTTATCTCGAGTTGGCGTTGCAATATAACGACGGATACGCCGAAGAGACGTTTTCGTACGTGAATAACGTGAATACCCGGGACGGGGGGACGCATCTGAGCGGGTTTCGGTCCGCATTGACGCGAACGATCAACTCCTACGCCGTGCAAAACGCGATGCTGAAAAATGCGGGAGTGAGCCTGACCGGGGAGGATACCCGGGAGGGATTGATCGCCGTGCTCAGTCTCAAAATTCCGGAACCCCAGTTCGAGGGTCAGACCAAGGGTAAGTTGGGTAACACCGAGGTGAAAGGGATCGTCGAGCAGATTGTTAACGATCGGTTGGGCCAGGTGTTTGAAGAAAATCCCGCGATTGCCAAATCGATCGTGGCCAAAACCATCGCCGCCGCACAGGCACGGGAAGCCGCGAAAAAGGCGAAGGACCTGGTACGCCGGAAAAATGCCCTGGAGATCAGCGCGCTTCCCGGAAAGTTGGCGGATTGTTCCGAAAAGGATCCCGAAAAATCCGAACTTTACATCGTCGAAGGGGACTCCGCCGGCGGTTCCGCCAAACAGGGCCGGAACCGGTTTTATCAGGCTATTCTTCCCATCAAAGGAAAAATCCTGAATGTCGAAAAAGCCCGATACGAGAAGATGATCAGCAGTGACGAGATTCGAACCCTGATCACCGCCTTGGGAACCGGAATCGGCGGCGATTTTAAAATTGAAAACCTGCGCTACCACAAAGTCATCATTATGACCGATGCCGACGTGGACGGGGCCCACATCCGGACGCTCCTTCTGACGTTCTTTTTCCGCCAGATGCTGGAGCTGGTCAAGCGCGGGTACCTGTATATCGCCCAGCCGCCCTTATATAAAATCAAAAAGGGCAAGCTGGAAGAGTACATGAAAAACGAGAAATCCCTGTTCCGTTTTCTGGTCGAAAAGGGAACCGAAAAAATTGAAATCCATACCTCGGAAAACGGGAAGTTCTACACGGGAAACGAATTGGTCGGTATGGTCAATCAACTGGTCCGGTATCAGGAATGTTTCGACCAGGTCGTAAAAAACAATATCCCCGCGGACTTGATCAACAGCCTGGTCAAGCTGAAGGTCGACCGTTCCAGTTTCGAATCCATGGACAGCATCCTTCACATCATCGTGCAGATTCTGGACGATCTGCTCGATCCCGCCAGCCGGGAAAAAATCAATTACCAGTCCGGTTCCCTCGCTCAGGTTCCGCTGGAATTTTCAAACGGGGGCCACGTGGACTGGTCTGCGGACGGGACGTTGGCCAAGCTGGGGATCGAGCTGGAAAAAGACGAACAGGGCCGCCTGCGGAACCAGGTCGATCATGGGCTGGAGAAATTCGATCTGAACGGAAATCTGAGGGACATTGTCATCAAGGTGCATTACAGCGAGGAAAATAACCTGTACAAGTTTTTCATTCAGGGAACGGTCCGGGGCCGTGAATTCAACATTAAATTCAACGTGGGATTTCTGGAATCCGTTCTGTTCCAGAAAATACTTGAAGTTTACGAACCGGTGAAGGCGTTCAATTATCCCCCGTTCAGGCTGGTTCAGAATGGCGAAAGCACCGAAACCCAAAACGCGCAGGAGCTTCTGGCCCAGGTTCTTGAATACGCGAAAAAAGGAATTTACATCCAGCGGTATAAAGGCCTCGGCGAAATGAACCCGGATCAGCTTTGGGAAACCACTATGGATCCCGAAAGGCGGGTTCTGCTCCAGGTACGGGCGGACGATCTTGTCGCATCGGAGCAATTGTTCACCACACTCATGGGAGAAGAGGTGGAACCGCGCCGGAACTTTATCCAGGAAAACGCTCTCGAAGCCAGGAACATCGACATTTAACTTTCGGAATTTGCCCACAGGCCCCGCGTTTAATTTCCCGATCCAATCCGACTGAAAGGAAGACCCGCGCATGCCAGAGACCATCGAGCCGATCAATATAGACGACGAGATGCGGAACTGTTACCTGGATTACGCCATGAGCGTAATTATCGGGCGTGCTCTGCCGGATGTGAGGGACGGACTCAAACCGGTACATCGGCGGGTCCTGTTTGCCATGCACGAGGCCAGCAATACCTTCAACCGGCCCTACCGGAAATCGGCGCGTATTGTCGGGGACGTGATCGGTAAATACCATCCACACGGCGAGACGGCGGTATACGACACCATTGTCCGGCTGGCGCAGGATTTCTCCCAGCGCTACACGATTGTGGACGGCCAGGGCAACTTCGGGTCCGTGGACGGCGACCCCCCGGCCGCGATGCGGTACACGGAGGTGCGCATGGCCGAGATTACGCAGGAGCTTTTGCGCGACCTGGAAAAAAACACCGTCCGCTTCACGCCCAACTATGACGATTCCCTGGAAGAACCGGTGGTTCTTCCGGCCGCGTTTCCCCAACTGCTGACCAATGGCTCTTCGGGGATCGCTGTGGGCAT
>PCWF01000265.1 GCA_002796165.1 Nitrospinae bacterium CG11_big_fil_rev_8_21_14_0_20_56_8 | reverse complement strand
CGCGACGGGTTCCGCATACCACGCGCCCGCATCGCGGGGACGGGGCCGCGGAGCGAGGGGAACCACCGCTCCGGTTGGCGCAGGGGTTGAATGTTTAACGGTGTTGTTCATGAGCCGGTCTGGGGTTTAATAAAACGATACTCGTACGCGAGTGGATCTCTAACAGGTTGCTGAAAAACTCTTTCGGGTGTCATTCTGAGCCGCAATGCGGCGAAGAATCTTGCCCGAAACCCTTGCCCAGCTTGAATTTGCCAATCCGGCTGGAGCCTTCGCGGAGTTTATCCCGAGCTTGGCGAAGGACTCAGGATGACATTTTCGTATTTTTTCAGCAACCTGCTAATGATTCGTTGAAAAAATCAAATCGCCGTTTTGCTTTGCCTCACCCGGTACAGGGCGAGCGCAAAAACGTTGGACCCGATCCCCGCCAACCAGAGAAACCAGTCGAGCCCCCCCATGAGGGCGAAGAGGAGGATGACGTAAATGAAGTTACGGCTGGCCAGCACCTGGATCACGTCGTAAATCGGGGTGTCCTTGAAGAACGCGCCCTTGCCCCCCTCATGGGAGTAAATGAGATAGAAAATGGTTCCACCTCCCAGGGCCAGAAGAGCAAAAGGGACCAGAGCATACCCGAGGCCACGGGTATGTGCCACGCCGATCATCATTCCGGTGAAAATGAATACATTGATGATATTGTCGCACGCGGTGTCCAGCGTTTCCCCGAAATCGGACTCCATGAATTTGAGCCGGGCCACATCGCCGTCGCAACAGTCCCAGATGGCCGTCAACGCGAGGAGGATGGCCCCCGCCACTCCCCAGAGATAGGTTCCCTGTGCGAAAAACCATCCCGCACCCAGCCCGATCGCCAGACCGAATAGGGTCAACTGGTTCGGCGTGACAGGCAGTTTGACCAGCAGGGAGGAGATGGGCAGGGAAAAGAGGGCGTTGAAGGCGATGTCCATCGCCTGATGGTAGTGGTGACGGTGCGATTGGATAAATTTCCACTCCGCGCCGCGCAGGGATCGAGTGTCGGGGACGCCGGACCAGAAGTACAGCGGCTCGTTCAGACTGACGATGTCGATATGTCCCTTCAGCTCTCCGCTGACGAACAGCGAGGCCATCTCGTTCCGTCTGGCCGCGGGAATCATGAACAGCCCCCCCGATTGTGAGCCGGGAGTGTAAAGTCCGACAATCGCATCCTGCGTCTCGCGTTGCTCGCGCTGGCACCGTTCCAGAAACTCATGCACGGTCTTGTGCGTGGTGAGCACGGGCCCCTTGACCAGAAGAAAGGGTTCGGCGGGGACGGCGTCCTCCCAGGTTTCCCGCCAGGAAAAAGTTGCCCGGAACCGGGGATCCCCTTCCACTTCCTTCTGCAACGTTTCCCGTTGTTGGGCGGAGAGATCGGGACCGAAAGCGCGAATGTCACGGAGCCCCGCCCTCCCAAGGGTCAAGACCAGCCGCTTGAACAGGGGGATCCCGGCCACGTCCTTTTCGAGAGGGGGCGGAGGACTCCCCGCAGGGAATTTCAAAAGGATGACGGCGGTTTCAAAGTCGGACATCGGGAGAGCGTCTCAGTTTCCGGAATAAACCAGGTTGGGGGCGTAGACAAAGGTGGCCAGGATGGAGAGCTTGTCCTTTTCGATGGTGACCGGAAACGGATAATAAGGAGCGGCTTCCTTCACCGCTTTGATCGCCGCGTAATCGAGCATTTCGTATCGCGAGGATTCCACCAGGCGCACGTCCATCAGGTTCCCCTCGCGGGAGATCTGGAACCGGAGGGTCAACTGGCCCTGGATGCCTTTCTGGGCCGCCTCGAGAGGATAGGTCCACACGCGCTCGATCTGGTGCTTGATGCGGGCGAAATAGGAAGCGTACTTGGTCTCCGTCGTGTCCCAGGAGATCGGTTCGTCGTCGGCGCTCTCTTTCTCCGACTGGGTGTCGATGGAGGTGTATTTCTCCGCGTCGAACCCGTCGAGGAGAGCCATCACTCCCCCGGACCCCGCTTTTTGTCCGGCCTCGCTATCTTCAGACGGCGTGTCGGCGGTGGGGATCAGCACTCCCTTTTCGCGTTCGGGTAAGGGAGGCGTCTTGGTGGTTTCGGGTTTTCGGGCCCGCGTCTTCCGGTTTTTTTTCGAGCTATTCGACGACGTTTCTCCCGCTTTGAACCTGGAACCTTGTGCTTTGGGGATCAGGGTCTTTTGCGCGGCATATTTTTGCGGTTCCGTTTTCGCGGGGTTGCCGTGGGCGCGGCTGTTCTGTTCCGCCAGAAGCTCCGAGGTCCGGGGGGCCTCGGCCTGTTGCGGCTTGGGTGCTTCCACGATGCGTCCGGGATGAAGCTTCTTCCCCGCATCCGCGATGTACTTCACCTGGATCGGCCGGGGGGGAGGGGCATGGGTGGCGCCTTTCCAGACCGTGAAATTCAGGAACAGGAGCATGGCGTGGACGACGCAGGACGCGGCAATGAACTTGATGGGATTGGTCCTGTCCAAAATGCTCTGATGCACCACAACCTCGGAGAAAATTTTTGCAGTCTTCTCCGTCCCTTCCGGCGGGACGAAAAAACGTTGCATCTTATTTTATAACAAATTTACCGCAATTGCCGGAAATTGGGGAGAGAACAGGAGGGGAAGACTCACCGGTTTTCCCGCGCCGGATCAGGGTGACGGTCTTGGGAAAGATGCCGCAAGCGGGCGCATTGGGCGGCATACCATCGGTAGGCATAAGGGGTGCGGTCGGCATGCGCCGGTCGCGGCACATACCGGCCTTTTGCGTCGAAGGGTTCGCAGGGCATTTCCATATTCCGGTAAAGGCGGTTCATGTAGGCGGGAAAATCGGAGAACAAGGGGATTTCCTGTTTCAACCGGGGCATGCCCACTTCCCGGAATCGCAACAATTCCTCGCCCCCGGGATGGATGTGTGCCAGTCCATCGTCCCCGTTCGATTCCACCGCGTAATGGGCCAGCGCTTCGAAATCTTCCCAATCTTCCAGCGCGTCCACGTCGGAAACAAAGGACGGATCGTTGTGAACCTTGAAGGTGAACGCCGTGTTGAGCAGAATGGAGGCGCCCTCATGGAAATTGCGATCGTGCGCGCCGAATTTGTAACGGTCGTTGCGGCGGAACTTCGACAGGTCACGGCGAAAATGTTTCAAGTGATAGCGGATGTGCGGAATCAACCGGAACAGACGGGAGGGAAGGGAAGCCACTTTGCGGATGCCCGCCTTGAGGATCCTTCCATCCTTGCGCGTGGAGTGAAGATACTCGATGATATCGAGTTCGAGTCCGGAAAGGTTGAGCGGATATACGTTAGGCTCTTTGATATCGTGCAGTTGTTGTGTTTCCCCGAAGAGCCCACGGTAATGATAATTGCGCTGGACGAATTCACTACCCGGTTCCTCTTCCAACCGGGGAAACATGGCCTGGCGGGAATTGAGCCAGAGGATCAGGTTGTTGCGTTCGATGTCGGGATCCTGCAGAACTTTTTCCATGTCGTACATGAAAGGCAGGTCGCCGGGCTGAAACAGTACCAGTTCGTTTCCCATCAGGGGGAGCTGGCCGCGCCCGAGAAGCATGGTGTTGACCAGGCTCAGGTTGGCGAGGTCCTCTTCGACGAAAGTAATCTTTTTGCCGTTGCTTCCCACCGTGTCCAGGTACCGGTCGAGCACGCGCCGGACTTCCGGCGAGCCCACCACCGCGATTTCCTTGAGGCTCGACTGCGTGAGGTTCTGCAGGGCGTAGCACATGACGGGGATCCCGTGGATCGGAAACAGAAATTTGAGCCGGTCCAGGGGGTCCCCCTCGGCGCGCAGAATGAGATGGCTGACGCCTTTCCTCTTCTCCGCAATTTCCCGGCGGGCCTTGCCCAGGGCTTCGGCATCGGCCTGGGCCCGGGAGGGATAACGGTTGTGACTGAAACTGACAATACACTTGTCGATGCGTGGCCGGTTTTGAATCGAGAATGAGGACATGGGCGAGAATTGAACCGCAGGGGGAGAGCTTCGTCTGCGTGAATCCAGATTAATGTTTATGGCATCTATAGTTTATTATCACGATTATGAAAATCCTGACAATGAGTTTTTCCAAGGGGACCTTTGCGTAACTCCAATGCGCCGCCCTGAGACTCTCGAAGGGCGGTCCCCTGGCGTGCTTCGACGGGCTCGGCACGACACTTTCAGGGCCTTGCCCCGACTTATACAAAGGTCTCTTTTCCAGGAGGGTTCGCAAGGGATTCAAGGAATCTACTGCAAAAGAATCCGCTCCGACTTGAAAGTCCGGACAGCGGGGGTCCCGATAGCCAAAAACCATTCCACAATAAAACTTGACGGGCAATTTTTAATCGACATACAATTAACTATCTTCATCTATTAAAAGGATTTATTCATGGGAGACCAGACTCACATTCTTGAGTTGATCGATCAGATTTTGGAAGATACCGCCGATCAACCGGGTCTCCAGGAAAAGATCTTCGATCTGCGGGATGCGCTGTTTCATGCCCAGCAGGTGTCCGCCCAATTTGCCCTCAAGATCAAAACCCTTGAAGAAGCGATCGAAAAACTGAAATCTCCCGCGCACCGTATCGGCACCGTGTTGGGACCGGGCGAGGGAGACCTGTATCGAATCGTGGTCGGGGGAGCCGAATACCAGGCGGCGGTCGCGCCCGACCTGGTGGAAACCGAGCCCCTGGAACCGGGTGCCCAGGTGGCGCTCAACGAGGGGTTTGTCGCCATCGCCCGGCTGGCCCGTCCCAAGACCGGTCCCCTGGCGCGTATTTCCTGCAAGCTTGCCGATGGTCAATTGCTGATCGCCGGAGCTACCGGCACGGCCGAATCCATGGTGATGTCCCGGCCCGGACTGGACCTCGGCAAGATCAAGGAAGGCGACGAGGTGGTTCTCGACCCCAGCCAGAAAGTGATTCTGGAGTTTTTACCCAAACGCGAAGCCCGCGCCCTGGTGGAGGACGATTTCGTCAAGACCGACTGGACCCACGTGGGCGGACAGGAAAAGGTGATCGAGGAGGTGAGGAAGGTGATCGAGTATCCCATCCTGCACCAGGAAATCTTGACCCGGATGGAATACCAACTCCCGAAAGGGTTCCTCTTTTATGGTCCCCCCGGTTGCGGCAAGACGCTGATCGGCCGGGCGATCCTCACCGACATCGTCCAGAAGCTGGAAGAGCGGGAGAACCGGGAATTCGAGGGGCGGTTCATTCACATCAAGGGTCCCGAGATCCTCAACATGTGGCTTGGGGAATCCGAACGGAAGATCCGCGAAATTTTCACCCGCGCCCGCGAATACAAGGAGCAGGGCAAGATTCCCTTCATTTTCATCGACGAGGCCGAATCGATTCTGGGCACCCGTCAGGCCTCCCGGGGGCACAACATCACCAATACCCTGGTGCCCATGTTTTGCGCCGAGATGGATGGCGTTCAGTCCCTGCGCGACACCGTGGTCATCCTGGCCACCAATCGTCCGGACCTGATCGATCCCGCAATTCTCCGGCCCGGCAGAATCGACCGGAAGATCAAAGTGGGACGGCCCGATCGAGAGGGGAGCAAGGCCATCCTTCGAGTTTATCTCAAGGAAAATCTTCCCCTGGAGCATCCCCGGTTTGACGCAATGTGCGAGCCGTTCCTCGACCAACTGTTCCGCCGAGTGCCGGAACAGGAGGTGCTGGTTCTCACATTGCGAAGCGGCGAACTGAAAAAATTGTACTGGAAGGATTTCATCTCCGGGGCCATTCTCGAGGGCATCGTCAAACGGGCGAAGGAGCGGGGCGTCGAGCGCGCCATTGCCGGTGAAGAATTGAAAATTACCGTGGACGATCTTTTGCAGGCGCTGGAAAGCGAGTTTGTCGAGGGAAGCCTGCTTCCCTCCGAATCCAACATGGAGGACTGGCTCCAACTGCTGGATATGGACCCGCGCCATGTGGTCCGGGTGAGACGCCCCAGCGATTCCGATCATTCCGCCCAGATTACCCTCAACCGGTCGATCATATGAGCGAAACGGTTCCCCTCATGGGGATCGAAACGGAATACGGGATCATCCGCGAAGATCTGGAGGATTCCGATCCGGTCGAAGAGTCCATGAACCTGTTGAAGCGCTGTGAACTGAAAAGCGCTTATGGTCTGTGGGCCTATTCCCAGGAAAACAGCCATCGCGACATGCGCGGGTTTACCGTCGCCGCGCTGGCCCAGGATGAGGAAGAAGACGAATTCTGCGTTCAGGATCGCCAGCGGCCCTACACGTACTGGGAAATGAAGAGCGACCGCGTGCTCACGAACGGGGCGCGGTTTTATAACGATCACACCCATCCCGAATACAGTACGCCCGAATGCGACAAGCTGTTTTCGCTGGTGGCGCACGATCTGGCGGGGGAGCGCATCGTCGCCGAGTGCGCCCGGTTGAGAAACCGGGACCTGGGTCAAAACGTCACCCAGGTGTTCAAGAACAACACCGATTACAGCGGGCACAGTTACGGCACGCACGACAATTACCTGATCGCCAGGCGCCTGCCCTTCGAGACCTACGTCCGGGGGCTGGTTCCCTTTCTCATTACCCGCCAGCTTTACGCCGGTGGGGGAAAGGTGGGGTACGAGGGAAAGAACACTCCCCCCCACACCGGGCTCCAGTCGTCCCAGCGGTCCGATTTCATCGAAACGATCCTCAGCATCGAGACGATGACCGATCGGCCCATCATCAACACCCGGGACGAACCGCATGCCTCCGAAAATTTCCGGAGACTGCACCTGATCCTGGGCGACGCCAACATGTCGCCTTATGCGACGGCGCTCAAGGTGGGAAGTACCCGGCTGGTTCTCATGCTGATCGGGGAGGAAAAACTGGCGTCCCCGTTTGTGCTGGAGGATCCCGTGGCCGAGATCAAACTCGTGTCCCGCGACCTTACCGGCCGTGCGGTTAAACTCCGGCGGGTCGACGGAGGAACGGTGACCCCGCTGGAGGTTCAGGAGTGGTACCTCGAACAGGCCGAGAAACACTTTCGCCGGAGGGACGAGGAAACCGACTGGGTGCTTCGCGAGTGGGGCAGAACCCTCGACGAGCTTCGCCACCGGCCCGAGAATCTCGCCGACCGCATCGACTGGGCCATCAAGCGCAACCTGTTCGCCCGGTTCATGGAGCAGGAAGGCATCGGGTGGGACGACCCCTGGCTCAAGAGCCTCGATCTCGAGTATCATAACCTCGACCCCGAGCGTGGACTCTACCGGGGCCTGGAACAGGAGGGCCGGGTCGTCTCCCTGTACAAGGGGGAGGAAGTGGAGCAGGCGGTGATTCATCCGCCGGAAAACACCCGTGCGCGTCTCCGGGGGCGCATGGTCGACCGGGCTTTGGATCAGATCCGAAAAATCCATTGGACCGAAGTCGAGTTCAAGAACGGACACAGCCTCGACCTCAGCCGGATCATCACTCCCGGCGACGTGGAGCAAGCAATAACCTCAAACAAGGAGCGATTCCCATGGTTATGAGCGATCCCCTGCGAAGAGAGGAAAAACGGGACGCGACCCCCGACCGCAAGGACAGCGGCCCTTCGAGCCCCGATATTTCGCGGCCCGGCCGGGACAATATCCTCAAGCGCATGAAGCGCGTCGATCCCAAACAGTCCGAACGCTACAAACAACGCACCGGCCAATGAGCGAACCCACCGAGAACAAGCGGACCTCGGGAGATTTCCTGGAGGTGCTCGAAAGGTTCGGTTACCGTTGGCAGGCGCGGCTGGAGCATTCGGGTTTGCCCCGGATGTCCGACTTGCCGCAGGGCACCACGGTGCTGGCGTTTCATTTCAAGGAGGGGATCATCGTGGCCGGCGACCGGCGGGCCACGGCGGGCAACGCCATCATGTACGAGCGGTGCGACAAGGTGATTCCCATCGACGACTACTCGCTGATGGCCATCGCCGGGGTTCCCGCCACCGCGTTCGAGATGGCGCGGGTTCTCTCGCACAATTTCGAGTTTTTCCGCCGCTCCCAGTTGCAGTCCATGAGCGCCGAAGGGAAAGTGCGGTCCCTGTCGCGGCTTCTCAAGGAAAACGTGGGCAACGCCCTGCAGGGGCTGGGTGCGGTGAGCCCCATTTTTGCGACCTTCGACCTTCGGCTGAAAAAACCGCTCATCTACTTTTACGACATGCTCGGCGCCGAGTTTCAGATCCAGACGCACACCGCGACCGGGTCCGGTTCCCCCATGATTCGCGGCATCCTGGAGCACGAAGACCTCTGGGGACCCCGGCCCCTGGCGGAGCGCTCGCGCGACGAGGCGGCGCAACTGGCCATCCGCCTGTTGCAGACCGCGGCCCAGTTCGACTCGGCGACCGGCCAGGCCCGGCCCAAGGATAAGATTTATCCCATCATTGCCCTGATCACCCAGAACGGTTACCAGTTTGTTCCGGATGATGAAATGTCCGGATTATTTGAAAGATCCATGAGCCGGGACAGATAGGCCCGGCGTCGGTCCCCGGCCGCGCCGGTCAACCGGATTTCCGAAACGAGGGGGAGCATGTTCGAAGAACCATTTCGCTGGATGGAAGCCATCTCCACCCGGCACAGTTACGTTCGAGAAAAACTGAGCAAAGGTCAGCCGGTCTTGGGAGTGCCCTTCGATGAGGGAGCCCTGCTCATGAGTTTTACACCCCAGCCGGGGAAGGTGTTCGAGATCTACGATCGCATCGCGATCGGGGGGCTCGGGCATCCGGCGGACGTGGAGCGCCTGCGCATGACCCTGCTGGAAATGGCCCACGTGGAAGGGTTCAACCGTTCCGCACAGGACGTGACCCTCTCCCGTCTGCTCCAGTTCGGCATCGCGCCCGCCCTCAAGCAGAATTTCGAGGAGGTTCAGCGCGCCCCTTACCTCATCCAGTTGATTCTGGCGGAGATCAGCCCCGATAACCGGATCCAGTTTTTCCGGCTCAACTACGACGGGTATTGGGAAATGTTCAAAAAAGGAACCGTGGCCGCGGGGAACGACGCGGTGAGGGAATGGATCCAGAAAGAAATCGAAAAAACTCCTTTCGAAACGTATTCGCTTGAGCAGGCGCTCGAAACCGCATGCCGGATCTGGGAGCAGGGAAAAAAAGAGGGCCGGTCGAAAGAGGAAAAGGAAACCGAATCGGAGTCCCCGTCCCGTCCCGAATCCCTGAAGGAAGCTTTTGAAACCTGGACCCTGGAAGCCGCCGTACTCTCCCGGACCGCAACCCGCAAAGCCCTGTTCCGGCACTTGACCGCCGAAGAGATCGACCGCGCCCGGGCGGCGCTCGTCAAATGAGAAAACCGTACAAGCCCGGTCCTCGTTCCCTTCCCCTGCTGAATCCGATTTTAAGATTTTCCGTTTGTTTCCGCCCCAAATTTGGCCCTTTTTCTTCTTGCCGCTTTTTTGAGGATTGAGCCTCGAAAATTGGTATCATAGACCCATGCGCAAAAGAATCTTCGGTCTCGAAACGGAATATGGATTGCTCATCAAGGATCCCGAGCTCAAGCTCGATCCCGTGGAGGTGGCGTACCGGATCAAGGACAAGATCTTCTCCAAGGGCATGGGCGTCCTCGACATGCATTACCGGGCCAACGACGAACCGCCCGGCAACGGCGGGTTCCTGCTCAATGGCGGGCGCATGTACCTCGACATGGGCCACCTCGAATATGCATCTCCCGAATGCCCCACGATCCTCGACCTGATCACCTACGACCGGGCCGGGGACTGGATCATCCAGGAAACCCTCGGCGAGCTGGGTTGGAGCGAACAGGTCGCCATCATCAAAAACAACGTCGATCTGGAAACCAACGCTACCTTCGGATGTCACGAGAACTACCTGGCCAGCCGGGAACTGCAACTTGAGGATCGTGACAATCTGAAACTGCTTGCGGCGTTCCTGGTGACCCGGCAGATCTTCTGCGGCGCCGGCCGCATCGGTTCGTGCAACCCGCATCCCTTCCGCGACTGGGACGATACCAACCGGGGAACCCAGCCCGAGGAAAACGTCAAGTTCCAGATCTCCCAGCGCGCGGACCACATTCCCAACGAGTTTTACCGGTGGGTGCAGTACAACCGCGCCATCGTCAATACCCGCGACGAACCGCTGGCGGACCCCAGCCGGTACCGCCGCGTTCACCTTCTCGTGGGCGACTCGAACATGAGCGAGTTCGCCACCGGGCTCAAAATGGGAACCACCTCGCTCATACTGGAGCTCATGGAGATGGGCGCCGCCGACCGCGACTGGATTCTCGCCGATTCGGTCGAGGCCATGACTTCCATCTCCCACGACCAGGAATTCAAGTGGGAGATCACCCTCCGCAACGGCAAGAAGATCACCGCGATCGATCTGCAAAACAGCATGATGGAAGCCGCCCGGCGGGAATTGAAGGGGCAAAGCCATGAGACCGACTGGATCATCGATGGATGGGATTCCGTTCTGCGCGATCTTCCCAGGGGACCCGAGGCGCTTCTCGGCCGGGTGGACTGGGCCAGCAAGCTCTGGATGCTCCGGGAATTCCAGCGGGAAGAAAACCTCGACTGGAACGATCCCTGGCTCAAGAGCCTCGATCTTGAATACCACAACATCAACCGGCAACAGGGTCTCTACTGGAGTCTTGAGGAAAACGGCGATGCCTATCGCAAGACCAGCGACGCGGCGATCGACGCTTCCCGGTTCAACCCGCCGCGCGGAACCCGCGCCCATGGCCGGGGAGAACTCATCAAAACTCTCATGCACGCCCAGACCGGGTACCTCATCGACTGGATCGGTTTCCGCCTCAGCGACAGCGACGAACCGTTCCTGATGCTCGATCCCTTCAAATCCTACAAGACCGACATTCAGGAACGCCTCCGCGACGTAGTATTGAAAAATCCGGAAGATTCCGAAGGCTCTCCAGAACAACCCGATACCGATCCCCCCATGCGGGATTCCCCCTCGCGCAAGAAAAATTTCTGATCCTCCCCCAATCCCCAACGGCTTTCCTTCCCTGAACGGTTCCGTCAGGGTTATGATATTATGGAGTTAGAAAATTCCATTGATTTCAAAACCGGCGGGAGAGGACGATGGACGACTGTCTGTTCTGCAGGATTCGGGAGGGGAAAATCCCCGCGGAAAAAGTTCATGAAGACGAGTTGGTATTCGCCATCAAGGATATCAATCCGCAGGCGCCGACGCACCTGCTGATCATTCCCCACAAGCACCAGGAAACCCTGATGGAGCTGGAGACCGCCGATCGCGAGACCATCGGCACCGTGTTCACCGTGGCGGGAAAACTGGCCCGCGAGCGGGGGCTGGATAAATCCGGGTTCCGCGTGGTGGCCAACTGCGGGTCGGGCGCCGGGCAGTCGGTCTGGCACATCCATTTCCACCTGCTGGGAGGGCGGGGCATGAAATGGCCTCCGGGATAAAGATGGACGCGCGCGAACTTTTCGACAAGTTGAAGCACATCAACGTAGGATCGTCCACCGGCGGCTTCGTCCGGGAAATGGTCGAGGACCTGATGCCCACGATTGAGCGCATCGAGTCCCTCAAGCGGGAAAAGAATGCCCTCGTCCTGGCGCACAACTACGTTTCCCCCTACATCTATTACGGGGTGGCCGATTACACCGGCGACTCCTATGGCCTTTCCCGAATGGCGCAACAATCCGGGGCCGACGTCATCGTGTTCTGCGCCGTGCGGTTCATGGCCGAGACCGCCAAGATCGTGAATCCGGAAAAAACCGTGCTCGACCCCAATCCCAACGGAGGATGCTCGCTGGCGGACGGCATCACCGCAGGCGACGTGCACCGCCTGCGGGCCGAGTTTCCCCGTCATACCTTCGTGTGCTATATCAACACTACCGCCGAGGTCAAGGCCCTGTGCGACGTGTGCGTCACTTCGTCCAATGTGTACCGGATCATCGAGCGCATTGAGAATCCCGACATTTTCTTCCTGCCCGACAAACTGATGGGGCAGAACGTCATCGACCATTTGCGCGCGAAAGGGAT
>PCWF01000130.1:5530-12545 GCA_002796165.1 Nitrospinae bacterium CG11_big_fil_rev_8_21_14_0_20_56_8 | reverse complement strand
CGATGTGTCCGCCGATCACTTCCCCGCTTTGCGGATGGCACAGGAGTTTCACGTGACCGTGGGTCTCGCCCAGGCAGAGGGATTTCCCGTGGTCGCTGAACGGATACGATGCGGCCAGGTAGGGGATATTCCGTGCCTTCGCTTCTTTCTCGCTTACCCCCACGCTCGCCACCGCCGGGTCGGTGAACACGACCTGGGTTTTCAACCGTTCGTCCATAAGCCTCTGGGGCCGGCCCCGGTTCAACGCGTTCCATGCGGCGATCTCGCCCTGCTGGATGGCGATGTGGACGATCTCGTGCAATCCGTTCACGTCGCCCACGGCGAAGATGTGCGGCTGGCTGGTGCGCATGTCGGCGGTGACGCGAATCCTTCCCTTGTCGTCCGTGCGGATCCCCGCGGCTTCGAGGTCGAGGCTGTCCGTGTTAGGACTGCGCCCCAGCGCCTGAAGAATGGTTTCGGCGGTAACGGAAGTTTCCTTTCCCCCGTGCTCGAACCACACGGTCCGCCGGTTGCCTTCGCGGGTCACGCGCAACAGCCGGGTGCCGGTGAACAGGTCCATGCCTTCCTCCCGCAGGCGGGCCTCGACGGGCCGGGCGAGGTCTTCATCGCCATGACTGAGAATATGCCCGCTTCGCTGGATCACCGTTACCTTGACCCCCACGCGGCAGAAAAACTGCGCCAGTTCCAACGCCACCGGACCCGCTCCCAGCACGATCATCGATTGCGGCGCGTCCCGCAGTTCCAGCGCGTCGTCGCTGGTGAGGTAACCCGCCTCTTCCAAGCCGGGGAGGGGAGACCGGGGGATGGCCGATCCGGTGGCGACGATGAATCCGTGCTCCGCCGTGAGGGTCCCGTCGCTGACCCGGATCTCGTTCGGAGAAATGAAAAAGGCGGTCTCCTCGATCAGGGTAAAGCGGGGATCCCTTAACTGTCCCGCGCGGTACTCGGCGAACTCGGCAATCAGCCGGTCCTTGCGGTCGAGGATGGCGCCGAGGTCCGCTTGGGCCGGGACCGGGTGCAGGCCGAACTCCTTCGCCCGGCGCAGGAGGGAGAGGACGTCCGACGATCTCAGGATGGTTTTGGTGGGCATGCACCCGCGCAGGATGCAGAGCCCGCCCAGCGGGCCCTTGTCGACGATGGCCACCCGTGCGCCCGCGCTCTGCGCCGTGTGAGCCGCGGCATAACCCGCGGACCCGCCGCCGATGACCACCAGGTCGAAGTGCCGGGATGCCATGTGGCTTGGGGGGAAAGGTTAAAGGGTCCGGCAGTTTTCGGGATTCAACCCGAACTCCCGGCTACATTCCTTGACCAGGTCCCGGGCGGTGCCGAGCATGTAGTCGTCGCCTTGCTCTTCAAACAACGCTTCGGCCTGCAGGAGATGGTGCATGGTTTCTTTTCCCAACTTGATCGAATAATAGAGCATGGCGAGGTTGCTGTGGGCCTTGGCGAACTGCGGATTGATCCGGAGGGCCTCTTTGTAATGATGGAGCGCATGGTCGGTTTCGCCGATGAGGTTGCTCACCACGGCCAGACTGTAATGCACCATCGCATCGTCGGGTTTGAGTTTCAGCGCTTCCCGAAAGCACCGTGCGGCATCCACGTTCTGCGGGACTTTCCCGTAGCGGATACCCATGTTGAAATAGGCCCTGAAGTGGCCGGGATCCAGCTCGACCGCTTTTTTGTAGCACTCGATGGCGCGGGTGTTGTCGCCCAGCCGCCCGGCGGCCAGCCCGTCCTTGAACCAGTCTTCCGCGGTTTTCGCGGATTCCGTGTCTGAAGTCATGACTCTCTCTATCCTTCCGTGATTTCCAGGAGCGATCCTGTGTCAAAATTGAAAAATGATTGCCAAATATGCTACCTTATTGCCACCCCCTGATGCAACCGGGTTAGCCCGGAGCCTGATGGAGGGCAGTTGTTCCGCTCTCCTCAACCCCCAATACCGAACAAGGAGGAATGCAGGATATGCCGATTGAACCGGGATCGGACCAGGAAAGGTTAATGCTGGGCCGATGGATCAAGGCTGGACAGGACCTTATTGTCGGATCTTCCGCCCTGGGCGAGTCCTATCTCGACCCCAAAGTGGTGCGTCCGCCCGATATCGCGAAGAAATCCGAGGATTATGTTAAATACGACCACGAGGTGGCCGTAAAGTTGCCGCACCTCAAGGGCCGGTTCCGCTGGGACCTGGAAAAATATTTCCGCGACCGGTACGGTCCCTACCTTCCCAAGGACTGATTCCCCCTCAATGTCCCAAATCAAGATAGCAGAACTCAATGAAGCCCCGCCCGAGGGCGAGAGCCGGCGTTTGTTCCTGGAGCACCCGTTCACCCACTTCAAGTACCAGTTGGCGTTGATCCGGCAGGAGGGGATTCTGTATTGTCTGACCGACCTGTGCCCCAAGTGCGGGGGAAGTTTCGGCCGCGGAAAGGTGGCGGGAAAATACGCCATCTGCCATAACCTGGAATGTGCCTGGAGCCTCAAGAAGGGGATCTGCAAGTTCGACCACTCGCAGACCATCCCAGTGTACAAAGTGACCCCCGCGGCCGACGGAATCTATATCGAGATTTAGGTCGGCGGCAACTTCGCGTCCGTCACCCCCGCCGCCAGGCGTGGAATTTCTTCACCCAACGCAACAGCCCCTGCGGGACATGCGCCCGTTTCCACTCGCCTGCGGCGAACTTGTTCGCCTCGGCCATCGTGGGGTAGATGTGAACGGTGGACAGGATCTTTTCCAGTCCCAGCCCGTGTTTCATCGCCGCCACGTATTCGGCGAGCAGGTCGCCCGCGTGGTACCCCATGATCGTGACGCCGAGGATGCGGTCTTTGCCCGGTTCGGTGAGCACCTTCACGACGCCCCGGTCCTCGCCGTCGGCGATGGCCCGGTCGAGGTCGTCGATTCCGTAACGGGTTACCTCGAAGGGGATATTTTTCTCCCGCGCTTCTTTCTCGTTGAGACCCACCCGCGCCACCTCGGGATCGGTGAATGTGCACCAGGGGATGACCCGGTAATCCACCCGGAATTTTTTGAACGGCGAGAACAGCGCGTTCACCGCGCAGTACCAGGCCTGATGCGCGGCGGTGTGCGTGAACTGGTAGGGTCCGGCCACGTCGCCGCAGGCGTAAATGTTCTTGTGAGTGGTCGTGCGCAGATACTCGTCCACCTCGATGGTGCCGCGCGGCGTCAACCTCACGCCGATCTCCTCCAGCCCGAATCCCTTCGCGTTTGCCGCACGGCCCACGGCGATGAGAACCTGGTCGAATTCGATGCGTTCCACCGTGCCTCCCGTTTTCTCGACCTCCATGAACTTCCGCCCGTTCTCCACGACGATCTCCCGGCACCGGCTGGAGAGGCGCACGTCGATCCCTTCGTGGGTGAACGTTTGAAAGATGGCTTCGCTGATTTCTTCATCCTCGCGGGCCAGGAGAGCGGGAAACATTTCGACCTGCGTCACCTGGCTTCCCAGTCGGGCGAAACATTGCGCCAGTTCACAACCGATGGGACCGCCCCCGGCGATGACCAGGCGGCGCGGAAGCTCGCGCAGATCCCAGATGGTGTCCGTGGTCAGAAAGTGGACCTTGTCCAGTCCGGAAATGGGCGGGATGGCCGGTTTCGCGCCCGTGGCGACGATGATGTTTTGGGTGGTCAGGACCTTGCCGTTCACCCGCACCTCGTGCGGCGAGAGAATGCGCGCCTCCCCGGTGAAACAATCGACCCCCAGCCCGGTGTACCGCTCGACGCTGTCGTGCGGTTCCACCTTGCCGATGATTCCCTGCACCCGTTCCATGATTTCCGCGAAATCGAATTCCGTCGTGGCCGATCGGATCCCGTATTTGCGGTGGTTCCTGATATAGGAAAGGATTTTCGTGGAGCGGATCAGCGCCTTGCTGGGCACGCATCCCGTATTGAGGCAGTCGCCGCCCATGCGGTGTTTTTCGATGAGGGCCACCCGGGCCTTCACCGCCGCCGAGATGTAGGCCGAAACCAGCCCTGCAGATCCGGCCCCGATCACGATCGTGTTGTAATCCCGTCTTGCCATAAAGTCTCCTCCTGCGGCCTTGTTTCCTTTCAGTCGTCCGAGGGCCGGAAAAATTACATCATATTAATTCCCCCCCTCTCCTCCCCGGCATTGCGAGGAGGCTTCGTCCACGAGGCAATCCAGAATCATGGATCGCCACGCCGTCGCCCGCGGCTCGCGATGACCGGGGGATTGGAATCGGGCGGAGGCCTCCGAGGAAATCCCATGGCCGGGCTAAGAGGAATTCTTTCGATTAAAGGAGGTAAGTTTGATAATTTTTCCGTTCCCTTGGCGAGTTTGAAGGTTCCGGGGCAGACAGCGGGTAATTTCCTTGCTGAGAACCTCGATGATTCCCTGTTTCAAATATGAGCGGCAGAAAACAAGGCTGACCTCGCGCAGGGGAACCGGCGGTTTGAAAAACCGCAATTTTTTCCTTTGCATGGAGTCCGGCATTTCCCGGATGGAAAGATAAGGAACCAGGGTATAACCCAGGTTCTGGTCAACCAGCCGCATCAACGTCTCCAGATTTCCGCTTTCGAACACCAGGTTTTTCTTGGGCGAATCCTTTTCCCGGACTTTTTTGCAGATCTCCATCGCCTGGTCCCTGAAGCAATGGCCTTCGTTCAGGAGCCAGACGTCCTCCAGTGTCAGGTCCTTATCCGAGACTTTTTTCAGCGAGTGCAGAGGGTGACCGGGGGTTAAGTAGACGATGAACGGTTCATAAAACAGCGGACGCTCCACGATGCCCTGGCAATTCAATGGAGTCACCAGGATCCCGGCATCGAGTTTATCTTCCTTTAACTTTTCAAGGATCTGTTGGGTTTGAAGTTCTTCCAGGATCAAATTCACCCTGGGAAAGTTTTGCGTGAATTTCTTTAGAAAAAGCGGAAGCAGATAGGGAGCGAGAGTGGGAATGATTCCCAACTTGAAATCTCCCGCAATTTCCCCGCGCTCGGTCTTAATCAGTTCTTCGATGCGTTGGACTTCCAGGAGGATGTTTTGCGCTTGCTGTATGATCTTTCGGCCGATCAGGGTGGGTTCGACGGGTTTGCGCGACCGGTCGAACGCGATGATTCCCAACTCCTCCTCCAGTTTCTGAATCTGCACGCTCAGGGTGGGCTGGGACACATGGCAGGCCCGGGCCGCGTCTCCGAAGTTTCGGTGCTGGAAGACGGCGACAAGATAGGAAAGCTGGATCAGGCTGATAGATTTCATCTATCGAATAATAATAATTATCGATTTTACAAATCAATAAAAAACCTTCACACTTTATATATTGGAAGCCTGCAACTCTTTTCAGGAGGGTAACGAGATGGACCGCAAACAATTCGGTTTTTGCGCACGCCACGGTTTGGGCGTGTTCATCGGGATGGTCCTTTTAATCGGCGGGGGCACGGGGGTCCATGCCGCGCCGCAGGAACCCTATACCCCCGAGATTCCCCTGGGGCTGGACCCCGACGCGTTTAAGGTGCCCGGGAACAACCCCATGACCCGGAAGAAAATCGAGCTGGGCCGCCTGCTTTTTTTCGATAAGCGGTTGTCCCAAAATGGCGCCATTGCCTGCGCCACGTGTCATATGCCGGAGCTGGCGTTCACCGACGGACAGCCCGTCTCCACCGGGATCCACCATCAACAGGGAGGCCGGAGCGCCCCGACGGCGATCAACCGCGCTTTCAGCACGGCCCAGTTCTGGGATGGCCGGGCGCCTACCCTTGAGGATCAATCCATCGGACCGTTTGTCAATCCCGTCGAACACGGGTTTGCCGATCACGACGAACTGGTGGCGAAGCTGAAGACCATCGAAGGCTACAAAAAACTGTTCAAGGAGGTGTTCGGGTCCGAAATCACCAAGGAAAAAGTCGGGATGGCCATCGCCACTTTCCAGCGGACGCTCATGTCCGGCAACAGCCCCTTCGACCGGTATGACTGGGAAGGGGACGTGAAAGCCATTTCCGAGTCCGCCCGCCGGGGCCGCGACCTGTTTTTCGGCAAGGCCCGGTGCAACCTCTGCCACATGGGGACCAATTTCTCGGACGAAAAATTCCACAATATCGGAATCGGCTGGGATGGAGGGACGATCGACCTGGGCCGGTACGCGGTGACCCATGATCCGAAAGAGATCGGCACGTTCAAAACGCCGACCCTGCGGGAAATTTCGCGGACCGCCCCCTACATGCACGATGGCCGGTTCGCCACCCTCCGGGACGTGGTCGAGCACTATAACAAGGGAGGGGTTAAAAACCCGTTCCTCGATAACCAGGTCATACCGCTCAACCTGACCGAACAGGAGAAGCGGGATCTCATCGAAATGTTGCGTGCCCTGAACGGCGAAGGCTGGCAGAAGGTGGAAGCGCCCACCGCGTTTCCCGAGTAAGGGCCGTTTGCGGAAATTCCCAGCGGCGGCGGGACCGGGGTCAATAGGCCTCGATCTCGCCGCCGGGAATGCGATGCGGGTTTTTGCCGAGATCGAGCGGGTGGTCGGTGCCGGGCAGGATGGTGCCGTCGGTGGAATAGGGGCCGATCTTGCTCCAGGTGCCCCACACGGTGTCGTCGACGAACTCCATCCGCAAAATGGCTTTCGGGCTTTTATAGCCGTATTTGAAAGGGACGATCGCGCGCAGGGGGAACCCGTGCTCGTCGCTCAACGCCGTCCCGTTCATCGTGTGCGCCAGGAGAACCCGCGTCTGCCGCAGGGTTTCCAGGTCGAGATATTCCCGGTAATCGTCATTGCAATGGAAGAGAACTCCGCGCGCCCCGGCGTGGGGCTTGACCCGCGCGGCGATGGCGTCGAAGCGGAACCCGCCCCATTCGGCGCGCGCCGACCAGCATTCCACGCATTTCAGGCGTGAGCTTTGCGTGTGCACCGGGAACCCCAGCACCTCGTCCAGCGTGAAAACCCGCGGAGATTCCACCCGTCCGTCCACCCGCAGGGTCCAGCGTTCCGCCGCCACCCGCCGCATGGGTTTCCAGTAATTGATGGGGAACCGGGAATGGATGCC
>PCWF01000130.1:0-5440 GCA_002796165.1 Nitrospinae bacterium CG11_big_fil_rev_8_21_14_0_20_56_8 | reverse complement strand
CCCGGCCCCCCACAGGAGGCGGTACAAAAACGTTCGCCGGGCGATCATTCGGAGCGGGCGCATCGGAACCCCAGAAAGCTGAAGGATTGATCGGCGGGGATCAGGTTGCGGTCGAAGGTCTTGCTGTACTCGTAATCGAGGTGGAGGTTCCACAATCCGCCCCGCACCACCGCCTTGTGATCGATGCGGTCCGCGGTCCATTCCCAAACCGATCCCGCCATGTCATGAGCGCCGAAGGGAGAGATGTCGAGCCGGTCGTGCCCCACGTTCCGCTTGATCAGTCCGGAGTGGTAGGGATGGGGATGTTGCCGGGGAAGTTGTTCGCCCCAGGGATACGTGCGCCCATCCACTCCGCGCGCGGCCTTTTCCCATTCCGCTTCGGTGGGAAGCCGCTTCCCCGATATTTCGCAATAAGCGTTCGCGTCCTGCCACGGGACCTCGCTCACCGGCTGATCCTCGCTTCCCGGCGGGAAGGGATGCCCCGGGAACACGAATGCGAATTCGGCGTTCGTCACCTCGTAGGCGTCGATATAAAACGTGTCGAGGGAGACGATGCCTTCGGCGCGGGCGGCGGAGTCGGTTCCGCCCCCCAGGACCGCGGGACCCGCGGGGATCTCGATCGTTCCCGATCCCCAGGCCGGTGCGGCAAGGCACCCGGCGGCCACGATCATCCCGATGAAAAACAGCGCCCGGTTCATGCAGAAATTTTATCAGGCCGCCGATGGAATTGCCTCCGGAAAACGCGGGGATTTTTCAATGTCAGCGGAATTTGAATCGCTTGCCGGGTTCATTCCCCGCCGCTTGCGACGGGGTTCCCTTCATCGTTGTCATTCCGAGTCACCCCTTGACGAGGAATCTTGCTCCAAATCCTGAGTAAAGCATGTGTCCTTCACGTTCCAGCCAGATCCCTCGCCTTCGGCTCGGGATGACAATAAGAGGCTCCCCTGCATGGCAAGAAAAAAACACCCACCCTGACGGGTTATGGGGGGCCTTGAAATACCTCGCCCCTTGGGGGGGGGTACTCCATTTCGATTGCCGGATGGCAAGGAGGGTTCATTTTCCCGTCAATTGGGGGTATCGAAAGCAATTCACCGCGTGGTCGTTCACCATGCCCACCGCCTGCATGAAGGCATAACAGATCGTGGACCCGGCGAACTTGAATCCCCTGCGCTTGAGGTCCTGGCTCATCGCGTCCGATTCCGCGGTCCGGGCGGGAATGTCCCCGGGCGAACGCCGGCGGTTGACGCGCGGCTGGCCGCCCACAAATTGCCAGATATAGCGGTCGAAGGTCCCGAATTCCTCCCGCACCGCGAGATACGCCCGCGCGTTTCCGATGGCCGACTCGACTTTGAGGCGGTTGCGTATAATTCCGGGATCGGCCAGCAGGGCGGCGATTTTCGTTTCATCGTACCGGGCGATGGCCTTCGCGTCGAACCGGTCGAACACCTTCCGGTAATGCGCGCGTTTTTTCAGAATGGTGTCCCAACTCAGTCCCGCCTGCGCCCCTTCGAGAATCAGGAACTCGAAGAGAAGCCGGTCGTCGTGAACCGGCACTCCCCATTCCCGGTCATGGTAGGCAATGGAGAGATCGTTTTTCGCCCAGGCGCATCGGCGGATTTTGGAATCGGAGTTTGCGGGGCTCATGGTGTCGGGAGAACGGGGCGCGGGAGGCTATTCCCACTCGATGGTGCTGGGGGGTTTGGAGCTGATATCGTAAACCACGCGGTTGACCCCTTTCACCTCGTTGATAATGCGGTTGGAGATGTGCCCCAGGAGATCGTAAGGCAGGTGCGCCCAGTCGGCGGTCATTCCGTCGGTGCTGGTGACGGCACGCATCCCGATCACGTTTTCGTAAGTACGCGCATCGCCCATCACCCCCACCGTCTTGATCGGCAGGAGCACGGCGAACGATTGCCACACTTTATTGTATTGGCCCCCCGCTTTCATCTCTTCCAGAATGATTTTGTCCGCGGCGCGGAGAATCTCCAGCCGCTCCTCCGTCACCTCGCCGAGAACGCGGATGGCCAGGCCGGGTCCCGGGAACGGCTGGCGGCCGACGATTTCCTCCGGGATGCCCATTTCGCGGCCCAGGGCGCGCACCTCGTCCTTGAACAGCTCGCGAAGCGGCTCCACCAGGTGGAGGCGCATCTTTTCCGGCAGGCCCCCCACGTTGTGATGGGACTTGATGACCGCCGACGGCCCCCCCTTGAAGGAAACCGATTCGATCACGTCCGGGTAAAGCGTGCCCTGCGCGAGAAAAGTGAAATCCTCACCCAGCCGGTTCGCTTCCTCCTCGAACACCTCGATGAAGGTGTTGCCGATGATCTTGCGCTTGCGTTCCGGGTCGGTGATCCCGTCCAGACGCTCCAGGAACAGCTTCGAGGCGTCCACCACGTCGAGGTTGATGTGGAAATTGTCCCGGAAGGTTCTCTCCACCTTGTCCCGCTCGCCGAAGCGGAGCACGCCGTTGTCGATGAAGATGCAGGTGAGCTTGTCGCCGATGGCCTTGTGCACGAGCACCGCGGCGACCGACGAGTCCACCCCTCCGCTCATGGCGCAGAGCACCTTGCCTTCGCCGACCGTTTCGCGGATCCGGTCGATGGAGTAAGTCACCAGGGACCCGATCTTCCAGTTGCGGAGGCACCCGCAGATCTTGAACAGGAAATTTTCGAGGATCGTCTTGCCCTCCGCCGTGTGCACCACTTCAGGATGAAACTGGAGGCCGTAAATTCTGGCGATGGGGTTTTCGATCGCGGCGATCGGCGAGTTCCCCGTGAACGCCGTGGTCTTGAATCCCGCCGGGAGTTTGGCGATCTTGTCCCCGTGGCTCATCCAGACCGTGGACTTGTTCCTGACCCCTTCGAAGAGGTGGGAGAAATCCGAGATCATCAATTCCGCGCGGCCATACTCGCGGTGCTCGGCGGATTCGATCTTGCCGTTCATGATGTAGGTCATCAGTTGCATCCCGTAGCAGATGCCGAGGACGGGAATTTTAAGCTCGAAGAGCCGGTGGTCGCAGAGCGGAGACCCCTCGTCGAGGACGCTGGCGGGCCCGCCGGAAAGGATGATGCCCTTGGCGTTGAACCGGATCACGTCGTCGAGCGGCATCGTGCAGGGGTGAATCTCGCAGAAGACCTCGCATTCGCGGATCTTCCGGGCGATGTTCTGCGTGTACTGCGAACCGTAATCGAGAATGAGAATTTTTTTTTCGTGTAGCGTATCGGTCATCGTGTGCCGGGGATGAAGGGTTGCGCGGTCCTGGGGTCCGGGCCGAGGGCGAAGGCCGCGCCGGAAACCGGAGAGACGCGGCGGGATTTATTCAATGTGGGAATTGGGGGCCTCCTGAGTCACGATCACGTCGTGAACATGGCTCTCCTTGAGACCGGACGAGGTGATTTTAATGAAGCGGGCCTTGGCGCGCAACTCCTCGGTCGTCGCCGCCCCGCAATATCCCATGCCCGCGCGCAGGCCGCCCAGCAGTTGGTGGACGGTGAACGCCAGCGAACCGCGGAAGGGAATGCGCGCCTCGACCCCCTCGGGCACCAGCTTGCTGTCCGAGAGTTCCAGCTCCTGGAAATAGCGGTCGCGCGACCCCTGGCTCATCGCGGCGATGGAGCCCATGCCCCGGTACTCCTTGTAGCTTCGGCCCTGGAACAACACCTTGTCGCCGGGGCTTTCCTCCGTTCCCGCGAACAGCGAACCGATCATGACCGAGCTGGCCCCGGCGGCGATGGCTTTCGTGATATCGCCGGACATGCGGATGCCCCCGTCGGAGATGACGGGGATTCCCTTCCGGTCCGCGACCTTGACGCATTCCGCCACGGCGCTGATCTGCGGCACCCCGACCCCGGTGACCACCCGGGTGGTGCAGATCGACCCCGGGCCGATGCCCACCTTCACCGCGTCCACCCCGGCCTTGATGAGCGCCTCGGCGCCCTCCTGCGTGGCCACGTTGCCGCCGATAATCTGGAGATCGGGGAATCCCTTGCGCGCGCGGCGGATGGTTTCCAGAACCTTTTCCGAGTGCCCGTGGGCGCTGTCCACCACCAGCACGTCGAGCCCCACGTGGATGAGGGCTTCGATGTGCTCTTCCGGGTCCGGCGCGGCGCCGATGGCCGCTCCCACGAGAAGCCGTCCCTGGTCGTCCTTGGCCGCGTTGGGGTATTTCTCCGACTGTTCCAGGTCGCGGATGGTCAGCAGGCCCTTGAGGTTGCCCTTCTTGTCCACCACCAGCAGTTTTTCGATGCGGTTTTCGTGCAGGAGTTTCTTGGCCTGGTCCAGTCCGGTTCCCTCGGCGATCGTCACCAGCTTTTTCGTCATCAACTCGCTGACCTTTTTATTGAGGTTCGTCTCGAACCGCAGGTCGCGGTTGGTGAGAATGCCCACCAGCCGGTTGTTGTCCCCGTCCACGATGGGGATGCCCGAGATGTTGTACTTTTTCTTGATCTCCAGCGCCTCGCGGATCTTCTGCCCGGGCCGCATCGTGATGGGATCGGGGATCACCACGCCGGTGGCGCGCTTGACCTTGTCCACCATCTTGCGCTGGACCTTGGGGTCCAGGTTGCGGTGGATGATGCCGATGCCCCCCTCCTGCGCCAGCGCGATGGCCAGGCCGCTCTCCGTCACCGTGTCCATCGGCGCGCTCACCAGGGGGCAGTTGAGCCGTATCGTGCGCGTGAGCCGGGTGCGGATCTCCACCTCCGAAGGCAGAACCTTCGAGTGGCCGGGGAGCAGGAGAACATCGTCGAACGTGAGGTAGGTCGGGAGCTTGGCGGGATCGATCATGGCGGCGGATTCGGTTGAAAGAGACGGTTGCTAAAAATGGCCATCTTATCACGCCTTGTCCGCCCTGGGGAGGGGCAAAATCGAACCCCCATGAAAAATCGGAAATTTCCTGCGGGACCCGGGCGGGAGGCGGGTGTGACTGCGGGTAGAAGGGTCACCCTGAGCCCGTCGAAGGGTGCCGAAGCTGGACCGGTAGGGAGCAGGGGTCATTCACGTTCCAGCCAGATCCCTCGCTTGAGTTCGGGATGACAATAAAAAAAGGCTCGGGATGACATTGAAAAGCGCCCATGTGTCATTCCGAGGAGCGATTGCGACGAGGAATCTTGCACCGCACCGGTAGAGGGTTGAGGTCATTGACGTTCCGGCCAGATCCTTCGCCTTCGTCTCAGGATGACAGTAAAAAAAGCCGGGATGACATTGAAAAGCCCCAAAGTGTCATTCCGAGGAGGGCATTTGCGACGAGGAATCTTGCACCGCACCGGTAGAGGGTTGGGGTCATTGAGGTTCCGGCCAGATCCTTCGCGGAGTTTATCCTGAGCGTGCCGAAGGACTCGGGATGGACAATCCTCATCCTCCGGAGGTTCCGGCCAGATCCTTCGCGGAGTTTATCCTGAGCGTGCCGAAGGACTCGGGATGGACAATCCTCATCCTCCGG
>PCWF01000110.1 GCA_002796165.1 Nitrospinae bacterium CG11_big_fil_rev_8_21_14_0_20_56_8 | reverse complement strand
ACGGTTCCGGAACTGGTTGGATCTCGGTTACGCGGGGCAGATGCAGTACCTTCACCGGGGCGCCGAAAAACGGGACGACCTGAACCGGGTTCTTCCCGGAGTGAAATCGGTGATCTGTCTGCGCATGAATTATCTGACGGAGCCCCGCGACCTGCAATTTCTGCTTCGGCCCGATGAAGCGGACGTCTCGGTTTATGCGTTGAAGGAGGACTACCACGAGCTCATTGGAAACCGGTTGACGGTGCTGGAGCAGAAGATCCGTGAGGAGTTTCCGGCCTGCCAGGCGCGCGCCTACGTGGACACGGGACCGGTGCTGGAAAAAGCCTTGGCCCAGCGGGCCGGACTCGGCTGGATCGGCAAGCACACCAATCTGCTGACGGAGGGAGTGGGGTCCTGGTATTTTCTCGCCGAAATTCTCACCGATGTGGACCTGCCTCCCTCTCCGCCGGCGGTGGACCGGTGCGGCACCTGCCGGGCCTGTATCGACATCTGCCCTACCCGGGCGATCGTCGCCCCCTACGTGCTCGATGCCCGGCGGTGCATTTCCTATCTTACGATCGAGTTGAAGGAAAAAATTCCGCTGGAGTTCCGCAAGGCCCTCGGCAACCGGGTGTTCGGTTGCGACGATTGCCAGATCGTCTGCCCCTGGAATTCGTTTGCGGAGAAAGCGGAGGTTCCCGGATTCGAGAGGCCTCCGGACTCGTTTCAGCTGATGGACCTGATCGGGCTCGATGAGGAAGGTTTTCGGGCGCGGTTCCGGAATACGCCGGTGTGGCGGCCCCGGCGCCGCGGGTTCCTGCGCAACGTGGCGGTGGCGCTGGGGAATTCCGGCGACGGGCGAGCGGTGGGACCGCTGACGAAGGTCCTGGGCGATCCTGAACCGCTGATTCGCGCCCACGCGGTTTGGGCCCTGGGGGAGTTGTTGGGGGAAAAGGTTTTACCCCTGCTCCAGGAAAAACTCGCGGCTGAAACCGATGCCGGGGTGCTGGAAGAGCGGGCCGCCCTGGAACGGAAATTTGGGGTGAATAAACCCGTTGATCCCTCGGCCTCCACCGGCCTATAATCGAATTTTTCACCTTTTGCGGACATGAGGGGACATGGGAGAAGAAACCGAATTTCGTTTTTTGCGGGCCTGCCGCGGGGAAACTGTGGATATCACCCCGGTCTGGTTCATGCGGCAGGCGGGGCGCTACATGAAGGCCTACCGCGATCTTAAGGAAAAGCACACTTTCCTGGAAATGTGCAAGACCCCGGAACTGGCCGCCGAGGTGACGCTACAACCTCTCGATGCGCTGGGAGTGGACGCCGCGATCATTTTCGCCGATATCCTGCTTCCGCTGGAACCGATGGGAACGGGGCTGGAGTTCACCCGGGGAGACGGACCCGTGGTGCCCCGCCCGATCAAAAATAAAAAGGACGTCGACAAGCTCCGCCCCGTCAACGCCGAGGAGCAATTGGGTTTCGTGGGCGACGCCATCCGCATCGTGCGGTCGGAAATCTCCGGCAAGATGCCACTGATCGGTTTTGCGGCGGCCCCGTTCACCTTGTGCAGTTACATGGTGGAGGGAGGCAAATCCCGGGATTTCAACGCCACCAAGATGATGATGTACGAGTTCCCCGACGTCTGGGCTACATTGATGGACAAGGTGTGCACGGTTCTCGTCGATTACCTGGCCATGCAGGTGAAGGCGGGAGCGCAGGTGTTGCAGGTGTTCGACAGTTGGGTAGGGTGCCTGGGCCCGGCGGATTACACCCAGTACATTCTCCCGTATTCCAAACGGGTGCTGGACGGGCTCAAGGGACTCGGTGTGCCCGTCATCCATTTCAGCACGGGAACGTCCACCCTGCTCGACCGGGTGCGCGACGCGGGGGGCGACGTCATCAGCTTCGACTGGCGCATCCATCTCGACGATGCCTGGGAAACGATCGGGTTCGACAAGCCCATTCAGGGCAATCTCGATCCCTCGATTCTGATGGCCCCCATCCCGGTCATCCGCGAACGGGTGCTGGACGTCCTCCGGCGGGCGGGCGGGCGGCCCGGACACATCTTCAATCTCGGACACGGAATTTTCCAGCACACTCCCGTGGATCACGTCAAGGCGGTGGTGGACATGGTTCACCAATACCGTCATGAATGAGCGGGCCCCCATGGGCGTCTTCCTCATGGCGCATGGGGCGCCCAACTCCGTAGACGACATCCCGCAGTACCTAAAAAATATACGGGGAGGGACCGAATCCTCGCCCGAGGTGATCCGGCTCATTCAGGACCGGTACCAGGCCATCGGGGGGAGTTCCCCGCTTCTGGAGATCACCCGGCAACAGGCTCAGGCCCTCGAAACGTATCTCAACCAGGAAGGGCCCCGGTTTAAGGTGTATTTCGGGATGCGAAACTGGAGTCCCTACATCCGGGACGAGGTGCGGAGAATGCGCGAGGACGGGGTGTCCTGCGTCCTGGCGATGTGTCTGGCCCCGCAATACAGCACATGGAGCACGGAGTTGTATTTCAAGGCGTTCCGGGATGCCCTGAAGGGGTGTGGGGGAGAGGACCTGGAGGTCCGCTATATCGGGAGCTGGGCCAGCAACCCGACCTTGATCGATGCCTTCGCGGAACGATACGGGCAGGCGGTGGACCGCTTGGCCGGGATGGGACGGGACAAAGTTTATACCCTCTTCACCGTGCACAGCATCCCCGCCGAGTCGCTGGATTACGGGGATCCCTATGCCGAAGAGTACAACCGCACCCTGGAGGCTTTGGTTGCCCGGGTGCACCCGTTCCGATGGTTCAAAGCGTACCAGAGCCAGGGGATGATCCCGGTTCCCTGGCTGGGCCCCACGGTGGAATCGACCCTGGACCGGATCGCCCGGTTCGGTCCGCGCACGGTCCTTATGGTTCCGGTGGGGTTTGTTTCCGACCATATCGAAATTCTGTATGACATCGACATTCAATTCCGGAAATACGCGGCCGAGCGCAAGCTGGATCTGTACCGGACGGAATCATTAAATACTTCACCCATATTCATTGAAGCTTTGGCGGCGGCGGTGTGGGAGCATCTGGTATAATCGAATATACAGGGGCTCGCGTGTCGAATCTCAATTTCTCCCAATTCAGGAAAGGGACGCCCGGATGAAACGAGTGCGAACAGGGTCGGGTTTGGGTTTCTTGGCCATCTTTTTGCTGATCGGATTGTGGATCGGCCAGGGGACCTCCTTTGCGGTGGAGGATCAACTGTGGACGGAAAAGAAAAGCGCGGATAAGCAGGAGATCATCATCCAGGGTGGACTGTTCCGGCGTCTGGCCGAGACGTTGAGTCCCACGGTCGTGAACATCCGGGCGATGCAGAAAGTCCGCAACCGGGTTTACGGCGATTCCCCCTATGGCCTGCCTCCGGGAATGCCCGCCAAGCCTCCGGGAGACCAGTATCAGCCCCTGGGGGAAGGATCGGGTTTCATCATTCATGCGGATGGCTATGTGTTAACCAATGCGCACGTGGTGGAGGAGTCGGACGAGCTTCAGGTGGCGGTTTCGGACGGGCGTCTGTTCAAGGGGAAAGTGATCGGTCTGGACAAGTTGGGCGATGTGGCGCTGGTGAAGATCAACGCCAGCGATCCCCTCCCGGCGCTCCCTCTGGGGGATTCCGATGAACTCAAGCCCGGAGACTGGGTGATGGCCATCGGCAGTCCATTCGGACTGGAAATGACGGTGACGGTGGGAATCGTGAGCGGTAAGGGACGGTCGATCGGCGCCAGCCCGTATGACGATTTTATCCAGACTGACGCGCCCATCAATCCCGGCAACAGCGGCGGACCGCTCATCAACACGAACGGGGAGGCGGTAGGGATCAACACCGCTGTGCTGGCGGTGGGGCAGGGCCTCGGCTTCTCCCTTCCCATCAACTTGGTCAAGAAACAACTGCCGCAACTGAAGGCCAAGGGGCGGTTCGACCGAAGCTGGCTTGGGGTCGTCGTCCAGGACATCACCCTGCAAGCGCAGGAAACGCTGAAAATCGACGTGCATCACGGTTCGCTGGTTCAGGACGTCGTGGCCGACAGTCCCGCCTATAAGGCGGGGATCAAGCGAAACGACGTGATCATCGAGTTCGACGGGAGCCCCATCATCAATTCGTCGGAGCTCCCCAAGCGGGTGGCGTATTCGGAAGCGGGGAAATCCTACCCTCTCAAGCTCATGCGGGCCGGGAAAACGATCTCCATGACCGTTGCGCTTGAAAAAGTCCCGGAACGAAATCTTCGGTGATTTTCCTGAATCAGGCCGGATCAGTTTATTGATTTTTTTAAATCCCGTATCGCTGTCATTCCGAGGCGCGTTAGCGGCGAGGAATCTTGCGTTGGTTCGGGAAGACGCATGCCCCAATCATGTTCCAGCCAGATCCCTCGCCTTCGGCTCGGGATGACAGTAAGAAGCTCCGGATGACAGTAAGAAGCTCCGGATGAAAGTAAGAGGAAGGGATAACAGTAAGAGGAGGGGATGAAAGTAAGAGGCTGGTGATGGCAGAAAAAAAGTTCCGGAACGAAATCTTCGGTGATTTTCCTGAATCAGGGCGGATCGGTTTATTGATTTTTTTAAATCCCGTATCGCTGTCATTCCGAGGCGCGTTAGCGGCGAGGAATCTTGCGTCGATTCGGGAAGACGCATGCCCCAATCATGTTCCAGCCAGATCCCTCGCCTTCGGCTCGGGATGACAGTAAGAGGCTCCGGATGACAGTAAGAAGCTCCGGATGAAAGTAAGAGGAAGGGATGGCAGTATGAGGAGGGGATGAAAGTAAGAGGCTGGTGATGGCAGAAAAAAAGTTCCGGAACGAAATCTTCGCGGACCGACTTGGATTCGCGCTCAACCTAAATACTAATTTTTTAAATCGCTCTTGAAAAAAGTGCCGGAACGAAACCTTCGTTGAACCCGGCTCCACTCGCATAATGTTACTGGAATCTCTCAATCCCCAACAGCTTGCCGCGGTGACGCACCGGGACGGTCCCCTTTTGGTCGTGGCCGGTGCGGGCTCGGGCAAGACCCGCGTCATCACCAGCCGCATCGCCCACCTGATCCGCGAACATGGGGTCGGACCGGACAATATTCTGGCCATCACCTTCACGAACAAGGCCGCCGATGAAATGAAGGAGCGGGTGCGCAGGCTGATCGATTTCACCGCGTCCGCTCCCTGGATCAGCACGTTTCATTCGTTTTGCCTGCGAATCCTGCGCCGTCATATAACGGCGCTGGGGTTTTCCACGGATTTCGTGATTTATGATGCGCAGGACCAGCTCTCGCTGGTCAAGGAGGCGATGAAAACGGTGGGAGTGGATAAGGACTCCTTCCCTCCCCGCTCCATCCTGAACCATATCAGCGGATTCAAGAACGACTTTCTGTTTCCCGAGGAGGTGGACCTGGAAAGCCTGCCGTATGGGGCCAGGTACAAGGCCGCCGAGGTTTACCCGGTGTACCAAGAGAGATTGCGCAAGAACAACGCCCTCGATTTCGACGATCTGCTGATCGCCACCGTAAGACTGTTTCGCCGCGAACCGGAGACGTTGGATCACTATTCGCGCTGGTTCCGCCACATCCTGGTGGACGAGTTTCAGGACACGAACGCGACCCAGTACCAATTGATCCGGCTTTTGTGCCTGACCCACAAGAACGTTTGCGCGGTGGGGGACGACGATCAGAGCATTTACCGGTGGCGCGGGGCCAATCTTGAAAACATTTTGCATTTCGAGCGGGATTTCCCCGGCACCGTGGTCATCAAGCTGGAGCAGAATTACCGTTCCACCCAGAACATTCTGAAGGCGGCGGGCGGAGTGGTCCGGGAAAATGTCCGCCGCAAGCCCAAAACCCTCTGGACCCTCAAGCACACGGGCGCCCCCATCGTGTATTACCGCGCCGAAGACGAGAACGACGAGGCTCAGAAGATCTGCGACCGGGTGCTTGAATTGAATCGCAATGAGGGGATTTCCTTCAACGAAATGGCGGTCCTGTACCGGACCAACGCGCAGTCCCGCGTGATTGAGGATGTGCTCCGAAAAATTGAGATTCCTTACCAGTTGATCGGTGGGCAAAAATTTTACGAGCGCAAGGAGATCAAGGATATCCTGGCTTACGTGCGGGTGGTGTTGAATCCGAGCGACGAGGTGTCGTTGAAGCGCATCATCAATGTTCCGCCGCGCGGGATTGGCAAAACCACCTTGGAAAAGATCGAGGCTTTCTGCCCCCCTGCGGGGATTTCCTTTCTTGAAGGGTTGCGGCGGGCCGGAGCGGATCGGATCGTGGTTTCCGCCGCTGGCCACAAGGTGTCCCAGTTCGTCGGCCTGATGGATCAATTGCGGGAGATTTATGAAAGCCGGTCTCCGCTGGAATTTCTCCGCGAGGTGCTGGGCCGCACCGGATATGCCGCCGCGCTGGAAAAGGAAAATACCCTGGAAAGCCGTTCGCGGCTCGAGAACCTGGAGGAATTGTTTTCCGCCGTGGAGCAGGCCGGGGAAGAGGGGCGCTCCTTCCGGGAGTTTCTCGATTCCACGACGCTCGCGGCCGATTCCGATATGGCGGACGATTCCCGCGGGATGCTCTTCCTGATGACCCTGCACACCTGCAAGGGACTGGAGTTCGATTCGGTGTTCATCGTCGGGTTGGAAAACGGCCTCCTGCCTCATGCCAGCTCCATGTCGGACAATGCGGAATATGAGGAGGAGCGCCGATTGTGTTACGTGGGTTTCACCCGCGCCAAGGAGCGGTTGTTCATCAGCAACGCGCGGCGCCGGAGAATCTACGGGAACACCCTGGTGTACCCACCATCGGATTTTTTATCGGCGGTTCCCGGCGAGGTGCTGGTGACGGAGAACAGTCCCCTGCGGGATAATTTCCCCGCCGCGTTCTCCGCCCCGGTGGCTCCGGCCCCGGGTTCCAGGGAACTCCCGTTCTCCCACGCCGGCGCGCCGTATCCGGTGGGGACCAAAGTGCTCCACCCCAAATTCGGGACGGGAGTGATCATCAACCGTGAAGGGGACGACGCGGACTTAAAGCTGGATATTTTTTTCAAGCAACCGCACGGTAAAAAGCGGCTGGCGGTCCGGGTGGCGCAGTTGATCGTTCTTTAACCCCAGGCGGGATCACAGGAGGCGGTTATGGTTCGTTTGAAGTCGCGCGTTGGCGGGTATCTTGGCTTCGTGATTTTGATGGTTCTTTGCGTGTCGGGTCCGGTTTCGGCCGCCGATACGGTGGAGTTTTCCGGCGTCGTCAAGAAGGTGATCTCCGATTCGCAGAAGGTCGCCATCCAGGATCCCAAAACGAAAAAGCGGTTTACCCTGGTGGTGGATGCGAAGACCCGGTTGGAAGGGTTCAAAGATTTCGGGGACATCAAGGCGGACGATTCGGTGGCGGGCGCGTACGTGGTGACCGCGAAGGGGATGTACATCGCCACACGGCTGGAAAGAAAATAATCCCGAATAAAAAGCCTGCGCGGGGCTGGGGTTTTAATAATGTCCCGAACGCATCGAAGGGGAAATCAGGACCGGGAGCTCTGCCCGGCGGGTCACGCGGGAGCGGGGCTTGCGGGAAGATTGAGCAGGGATTCGATCTGGGACTTCTTTTCCGGGGGAACGCGCAGGCTGAGGTGAATCTTGTCCTCGGCGAATTCTTCTTTCACTATGATGGCGAGCTTGCGCAGGGCCGGGAGCAGGTGGGACTGGGTATAGTCCAGATCCAGCCGGTAGTTGACGAGGTGCTTGTCGTAACACCGGTCGATTCCTTTCCGGAGTTCCTCGATTCCTTCGCCGGTCTTGCATGAGATCAGGAGGGCTTCCGGATATATGGCGTGGAGGTCTTTGATCCGTTCCGGATCCGCGATCTGGTCGATCTTGTTGAAAACGAGAATGGAATCCAGGCGGTCGGCCCCCATCTCGGTGAGCACGGTTTCGGTGGTTTTCATCTGGTCGCGGAAATTGGGATGGGTGGGGTCGACCACTTTCAACAGCAGATCGGCCTCGCGCACCTCGTCCAGGGTGCTCTTGAACGAAGCGACCAGATCGTGGGGAAGCTTGTCGATCAACCCGACGGTGTCCACCAGGAGGACCGGGTAGGGGTAGTTTTTCTGGATTCGGCGTACGGTGGCGTCCAGCGTGGCGAACAGTTTATCGGCCACCAGGGTGCCGGCGCCGGTCAACCGGTTCATCAAGGTGGATTTTCCCACGTTGGTGTAGCCGACCAGGGAAACCTGGAACACGTCTTTCCGGCTTTTGCGCTGGTTTTTCTTGTCCCGGTCGATTTCCTTGAGCTTTCCTTCCAGACGGTGAATCTGACTGCGTATGTAGCGGCGGTCGAGTTGAATCTGTTTTTCTCCCACTTCCCGGAGACCGATACCCCCCTTTTGCCGGGAAAGATGTCCCCACAATTTGGTGAGGCGGGGCAGGGCGTATTTCAGCCGTGCCAGTTCCACCTGTGTCTTGGCCTCGCGCGTGCGGGCATGGTTGAGAAATATTTCAAGGATCAGCCAGGGCCGGTCGATGACGCGGCATTCCAATTGCCGTTCCAGGTTGCGGTTCTGGGTCGGCGTGAGGGCCTCGTCGAAGATGACCAGACCGGCCTCGTGGTGGTGGACGGCGTGTTTGAGTTCTTCCACCTTCCCGCTTCCCAAAAGAGAATGAGGGTTAACCGTTGAAAGCCGCTGGGTCAGGGTGGCGACGGGCAGGTAATTGGCGGTGGTTGCAAGGCCTTCCAGTTCCCTCAGCGCGGCCTCCATCGGCACCGACCCGTTGCAGGGCATTTCGACTCCCACCAGTATGACTTTCATCGGAGAAGAGCGGGGCGGTTGGGTCGGTTGAGGGCGGGGGCTCATGGTTACTGCCATTATACCAGAACCGGAAGGGGCCGGGGGAATCGTTCCCGATCAGGTTTCGGCGGATTGGAGGAGCTGGGTAATCCGGGCATTGGCCTGGTCGAGACGCTGAACCAGAAGCTGGATCATTTGATTCTGGAATTTTTTTTGCAGGACCGGATCGAATTTTTCGATCATTTCCTTGTTGATCTGCATGACGATTACCTCAGTCGCCGCGACGGCATTGGTGGTTCTCGCCCGTGGCGAGATCAGGGTGATCTCGCCGAACATCGCTCCGGCTTTCAGCGAAGCGAGGACCACATGGGGTTGCGACATCTTGGTGATATTGACCGATCCGCGCAGGAGAATGAACAGGCTCTCATCCTGATCGCCTTCCCGAATGATCAATTGAGAGGGTTGAAATTTCAGAAAAATCCCATCCATATTGACAAGCACGTCCTTTTCCGCGTGGGTAAATTCGCGGAAAAAAGGGATGCTTGAAATGAATGAAAAAATCAGTTTTCCTTCCAAGGGCTACCTCAGGGGATGGAATAGGGGGTTCACCGTTTTGCCAGGATGAAATGGTACACGGCCCCTGCCGTCACCAGGAAATAAAAAAGAATTCCAAATAGTTTCCACAAGGTTTCTTTCATCGGAGGTTTGGAAGCCGAATTTTTGATCTCCGAATTTTCTGCATCCGTATTCTGGTTCATATCGACATCCCATATGGACACGAATTTTATAATGACTTATATTTTAACAATATACCTTAAAAAAACATGGGGGTAAATTTGTGAAACGAACGGGATGTCGGAAATCCATAAAAAAGGGCCTGTTGTGCGCCATTATTTTTTTTTACTGGACCGGGTTGGCGTTGGGTTACACCACCTATCGGGGGTATACCCAGTTGCCTGAACCCCTCCCCACTTCCGAGGGGGAACTGTTGTTTCAGGAGTCGGGTTGCGTGATCTGCCACGGGATTCAGGGCGATGGCAACGGGTTTCTGGCCAACGGCCTCGATCCCAAACCCAGGGATTTCACCAGTTACCAGCAGATGAAAAACCTCCCCGATCTGCAGATTGAAAACACCATCCGTTTCGGAAGCAAAGGGACCGCCATGCCCGCTCATCCCGATCTGAGCGATAACCAGATCCAGGAGGTGATTTATTACATCCGTTCACTTTTGGCGGACACCTACCTGACCCTCAACGTCTGTCTATCCGAAACTTTCGTCGTCGACCTGGAAAAGGAGAGGGTTGACCTTAAAAATTTCCGCATTGAGGTGACCGATCCCACCCTCATCAGCGTGGAGAGGAAGGGACGCCTGGTGTTCCTCACTCCCAACCGGGACTGGGAAGTGTTCAAGCGGTTCTTGAAGAAAAAAACCACGCGAACCCATGTGCTTCTGGTGGACCAGAACAACACGGTTGCGATGTTGGCCGTTCGGCTTCATCGTTGCGTGAAATGAGACCGGGTCGTCAGGGACCGAGTTGCCGGATGGCTTCATAAACCACGATGCTCACGGCGTTGGCCAGGTTGAGGCTTCGCACCCGGTCATCGTATTGCGGAATGCGGAAGGTTCGGTCTGCGTGAGTGATGCGCAGAGATTCCCCGAGGCCGGTGGTTTCCTTCCCGAAAAACAGGTAGGAGCCTTTTTCAAACCGGTGTTCAAAAATGGTTTTTTCCGCTTTCTTGGAAAAGAAGATCAGGGGCGCGCCGGGGGGAAGGGCCGATATCAATGCCTCCCAATTTTCGTGCACGGTGACGTCCAGGTACTGCCAGTAGTCCAGTCCCGCCCGCTTGAGTTGTGTGTCGGTAATCTCGAACCCCAGGGGTTTGATCAGGTGAAGCCGGCTTCCCGTGGCGAGGCACAGCCGCCCGATCGACCCGGTGTTGTTGGGGATCTCCGGTTCCACCAGCACCACGTTCAAATCATGCGGCATCGGAGGCTCCCGGGACCCAACGGGGACGGTGTCCACAAGTGTGCGCGCCGAAAAATCCCTTGCCCTGCGGAATCGATGGGGTCATGAGTGGATCCGGCTTCTCAGGTATTGTTTTATGGCTCCGGGCAACGCCTGCACCAGCAGACCGCGCAGGAAAAACCAGAGTAATCCCGCCGGATTGCCTCCGAATTTCTTCATGGCCCGCCACCGGGTGCGCAGGGTGTCCCTCCAAAGTCGGCCCTCGTTCTTTCGCGAGCTGGACTGGTCGTGCAGGCGGATCACGCTGACCACTTCGTCCAGGTTGTGGCCTTTCCCTTTTTCCAGAAGACGCACCCAGAGCTCATAGTCCTGAGTGGCCTTGAAGTCCTCGTCGTATCCCCCCACCTCAAGAAAGGTTTGCCGGCGGAACATCACCACGCTGTGGGCGAATGGATTGAACCGGCTGATGATACGCTTCAGACCGGCGTCTTCCTCGACGAAGGGCATCCATTGGGGGAGGGTTCTTCCCTGGAGCAGAAACTGGTGCCGTCCGCCGCAAAGGACGTGATCGGGATGGCCGTCGAAGAACCGGACTTGCCGTTCGAGGCGGCCGGGAAGGGAATAGTCGTCCGCGTCCAGACGGGCGATCAACTCGCCCTGCGCCAACTGGATGCCCCGATTGAGCGCCCGCGGGATGCCCAGGTTTTCCTGATGCACAACCCGGATCCGGGGATCGGCGTAGGCATCCAGGATCTCCGGGGTGCCGTCCGTGGACCCGTTATTGAGAAGGATGAATTCGAAATCGGTGAAGGTCTGGTTCAGAATACTGTCCACGCATTCTCTGAGGTAGGCTTCGCCGTTGTAAACCGAAATGACGACCGAGACTTTTGGAGGCATGATGCTGATCCGACCGTAAATAATTCCGAAATACCAAAATCCCCGTATGTTTACCAGCGATAAGGGATTGGTCCTGCATCCGCACCGCTGGACTCGGATTCTTCCGGGTCATGCGGGATGTCGGTGCAGTTGGCGATGAGAGCGGTATGCGCTCCGATATTTCGGAACCCATACCAGATGCCATGGGGAATGCGTACCAGGGAATACGTTGCCGGACGGCCCAGAGATAGTTCCATCATTTCTCCCCGCGAGGGGGACCCGCTTCGGTCATCGTAAAGAACGAGCCGAATTTTCCCCACGGGAACGGCAATGTGCTGGGTCATTTTGCGATGCCGCTTCCAGGCTTTGATGCACCCCGGTTTGATCTCGGAAAAATAAATTTCCCCGCACCCCATGAACAGGGAGGAATCGTTCCGCATCATATGGAGCACGTCCCCGAGTTCGTTGGGGATCTGCTTCAGGGGCGAGACAAGGACCCCCTCGATGGTTATGTTTAACGGCTCCACGGCAGATCCAGCTTGCGGGCATGGGAAACGTAATGCTCGATCTGGGACCGGGTGACTTCCGCCATGGGCGAATCCCCTGTTTCGTAGTAATTCCGGTACCAGGTCCCGGTCAGGCGCACGGTTTCCTCGAAAGGAAGCGCCGCCTGCCAGTCCAGGGAATGAAGGGCTTTATCGCAATTCAGTTTCAGGAGGGTCGATTCGGGTTTATTTTCACCCTCTGCGGGCTTTGTTTCCCACCGGGCCCCGTTCCAGAATTTTCCCAATTCGGAAATCAGGGTACCGACCGACTGATTGACCTGTGCCTGGGGTCCGAAATTAAATGCCTGGTTTTTTATCGGACGTTCTCCTTTCAACAGACGTTCTCCCAGGCACAGGT